>NZ_DAOKYH010000032.1:0-18181 GCF_035323175.1 Dysgonomonas sp.
GACGTGGGATGTTTTCTTTCGATTTTCAAGTCCCACGGCTAAGCCTTTTTTGACTACTTTTTAATGGAATTTTCTGCTAGGGTGTCAAAACAAAAAAGTCCTAAATTCTAATGAATTTCAGGACTCTTCGTCAATTTATAAATCTTACTAGCGGTATGGACGGGACTCTTATTTATTAATGATAGTTTTCTTTGTTTTACAATAGTTACTATATATCAATATATTATATTTTTATAATTCTCTATTTTGTTTGCATTATTCAATAGTTTTTGTAGATTTGCACGACATATGCACGACACTTTTAAATATAAAAAGTATGGCAAATTATGTTCCTTATATACTAGCGAAACGTATTTCTCAAGATGGGACTACTCCTTTGTATGTATGCTATAACTATTCTCGTTCTCGAAGAACTCTTATCGCAACAGGTTACGACATAAAGCCTGACCATTGGGATAATAAGAAAAAATGGATAAAGCGAGCTTGTCCACAATATGAAGAGATTGACCTTGTACTCACCAAAATAACATCCAAACTTGGCGAAATACTGAGTTATGCAATAGATAATGCAATTGACCCGACTGTGGATTATATTCTACTCGAATTGGAGAAGAATAGAGAGTATGAGCAACGTTCGAATAGAGTAGATATGTTCAAAACATTGGAACTGTATATTGAAGAGAAAGCTCCTCATGTATCTAAAGACCAAGTAAAAGACTATAAAACATTACGTAAGCACCTCACTAATTTCAAAGAATATTCTTCTCAGCCTGTTACGTTTAGAAATTTGAATCTAAAATTCTACAATGAATTTATGGATTATCTTTTCTACAAAGCCGTTAAGCCAGATGGGACAGTTGGTTTAGTTACCAATTCAGCCGGAAAAGTTATACGATTGCTAAAAGGATTTGTCAACTATCAAATCACAAAGGGAGTGATTCCCAATATTGACTTAAAATCATTCAAGGTTGTAGAAGAAGAAACTGATGCAATTTATCTCAACGAGAAAGAATTAGAGGCTATTTATAGGCTTGATTTATCTGAGGATAATGAGCTGGAAGAAATCAGAGATATTTTCATTGTGGGCTGTTATACAGGACTTCGTTACAGTGATTTATCTACTCTCAATTCGGAGCATATTGACCATATTAATGGAAATATCAACATAAAACAACGGAAAGTACACAAAGCAGTCGTTATCCCCATGATTGACTATGTACCTGATATTCTGAGAAAATATCATTATAATCTACCGAAAGTACATAGTTATAAGTTCAACGAACGAGTCAAAGAATTAGGACAGAAAATAAAGCTTACCCACAAAGTGGAAGTTGTGAGAAAAAAAGGGAACAATAGGATTGCAGAAGTAAATAAGAAATGGGAAATGATTTCGTCACATACCTGTAGACGCTCTTTTTGTACAAATATGTATCTATCAGGGTTCCCTGCCGAGGAACTAATGAAGATATCTGGGCACAAAAGTCCTGCTGCATTTATGCGGTACATTAAAGTCGATAATTTTCAAGCTGCTGATAGATTGAAAGCATTGAGAAATAACTTACAAAAACGATAAAAAGGAGAATAGATTCACTATTTTTGCATAAATACATTTTCGTCATGGCAATAGAACAACAGAACTTCAACCAACTAATTGATAATGTTTATCAAACCCATTGTCAACTCCAACTGAATGCAAAAAAAGTAGTAAATATCAATTTAACTATTCGAAATTGGCTCGTTGGTTGTTACATTGTTGAGTTTGAACAAAACGGAGAAGATCGGGCGAAGTATGGTACGAATTTGATTGGAGAACTGGCTTCAAAATTGAGCGCAAAAGGCTTGAAGGGTTTTTCTGTTAGCGCATTAAAGAATCATAGAACCTTCTATTTATTGTATCCTCAAATAAGCCAATCAGTGATTAGCTTTTTGAAAGATGGGAAAAGCCAGTCACCGACTGGCGAATTACAAAAACGTTTGCCTCTCTCAATTCGGAGGTCAGCAACCCCCGAATTGCAAGAAGAGTATCCTATTTTATCTGAAACCCTTTTGTCTCAATTAAGTTTCACCCATTTTATAGAATTGATAAAATTTGATGACCCACTCGAACGCCTATTCTACGAAGTAGAAACGATAAAGAATAACTGGAGTGTTCGAGAACTTGAACGTGCTATCAATACGGCTTTATATGTCCGAACTGGTTTGTCTAAGAATAAAGAAGCTATCATCAGAAAATTCAAGAATCAGAAACCAGTTCAAAGCATAGATGTTATCCGTGACCCTTACTTTTTGGAATTTCTCGGGTTGGAAGAACGGTCAGAATATAGTGAATCGGAATTAGAACAAGCTATTTTAGATCATTTGCAGAAATTTTTGATAGAACTTGGCACTGGCTTTTGCTTTGAAGCTCGCCAAAAACGGATTACATTTGACAATACTCATTATCGTATTGACCTGGTTTTCTACCATCGTATTTTGAAGAGCCATATTTTGATTGATTTGAAAATCGGAAAATTCGATCATACCGATGCTGGACAGATGAATGTCTATCTCAATTATTACAAAGACACTGAAATGTCGGATGGAGATAATCCGCCTATCGGAATTATTCTTTGTGGTAGCAAAGGTGAAGCTTTGGCAAAATATGCTACGTCTGGCATAGATAACCAACTATTTGTTTCTAAATATTTAGTTCAGTTACCAGACAAGAAAGTCTTGGAAAATTTTATCAAAGAAGAGTTGAATAAATAAGTTGGTATTCCATGTACCCAATAATTACGTTAGGAAGAAAATACAGAAGAAATAGTATAAACCGTTAATATGGAGAAGACATATCCAGTTTTGTATAAATACCTTGATGTAAATGGAGCAAAAGCAATGTTGTATAACAGCAATATTCAATTCACCAATGCGACAAAACTCAATGACCCTTTCGATTGCCATCCGGGGTTGATAGACTTTTCCCAAATAACACCTCACCAGTGCAAGGGATGGCCTAAAGATATTGCGATTGATTTGGAATCCCATCGTTTTGAACGAGATAGAGACAGAGTGTGGTTATGTTGCCTCTCAAAAAATTTCCAGTCAATTCTGATGTGGAGCTACTATAACAATCACAGGGGCGTTTGCATCGGATTGGACATAGAAAAAGTAAAAAAGGATATCCACTATATGCTCGGGGCATCGGTCGACAACAATTGCCATGAAGTAGTATATCGAGACATTATAGAGAAACCCAATTACTTTGCCGATAAGGAGAATTTTTTCTACTATCAAATGTTAACTAAAGCAAAGGAATGGGCACACGAAGAAGAGGCTCGAATGCTTATTTTTGAACCAGTGCCTTGGATTATGGCTTTGACTCGTGACCCGAAAAAAGATGAGATAACAGACTGGAAAGAAGTTCGTGCATATCCTCAAATCGATGGAGAATGTTTTTCTGCCATTTATTTGGGAGTGAATATCAGCAAAGAAGATGAAGCGGAAATTATAAAAATGAGTAGGAAATTGAATCCCAATATCCATATTTATCAGATGAAAGTCAATCCTGACGCTTTCAAATTAGATTTTAGTGAAGTGGTTTAGATAACCAGCTCTTTTCTAAGATGATTCTCTTCCATCATAGCGTCAATACAACTCATTGTTTAGTTCTTTATGAATATTTATTATAGTACTGTATTTGTTAGGAATGGATAACAATCATATTGAATCAAGACATAGTACTCCATATATTGTTAATAATATTTATATATTTCATACTATAATTCTCGTTTAACGCGTTCAATTAAGCATTCAAGTAAATCAATATTATCTTTGTCTTGTATTGTAGCAGAATATATTTTATTTGTGGATCAGGGTGCTCTTAATATAAAATTATCATTGACAATCAGTCAATTATAGTTTTTGTCTTGAAAATTTGCTCCCAAATTATTCCCAAAAGATTTTCTTGGCTATTCTTTTAGAAGTCTTTGCATTTAACCGAATAAAAAAATGCCCTCACTACAGCGCATTGTAGCGAGGGACTCTTGACAGAATTTGGACTTTTACCTTCCCCCTCTTTATTTATTATATCAGAAAAGGCTAGGATTTGTTTCATTTTAGTTTTAGGCCCAATTACTAAAAAAATAATGAATAGCATAAGCTTCTTTTACACACTCCTCGAATTCTTGATTTCTAACACCATATCTAAATTCTTCTGCCTCATTACCTGTAAAAGGGGATACATAGACCGCCGGTATGAGATAGACATCTTCCTTTTCTTGATCTGTCAATGTATCATAGAGACGAATTAAGGCGTATGGACCAGTAGTATTAAATACAGCCATGCTTTTAGAAGCATATTTAGCGTCAGTTAAAAGAGTTCTAGAAAATACATATTTTACTATTCTTTCCATAAACGGATGCCCTGGAGTGCTAAGCATTAATGCATTATTGAAAATACGAAAATGGTTAGATATAAAATCTTTTTCTAAAGAGAAACAACACGTTTTGTCTTTAAGGAGAGTGTTCATCGGTTTTATAGACTCATAATCAAAATCTACATACATCCCTCCAATTTTATTTAGAATAAGGTAACGTATAGCATCCCATCGTTGTATATCATATTGATATTTATTATATACGTACCAATATTGAGGATAATATTTCTTTACAAAATCATTCATGCGTTTATTATCCCAGAATTCGTATTTCCAATCTGGGTAATCACGTTTCCATGTATCTCCTAATCGTTTAAAATTTTCTGGCAAAGGATCACTAATTCCTGACCAAATTTGATGAATAATTTGAGGTACTTTCATGATATTTTAATTTAAGTTAATAAGATTGAACTGCATTTTTACTTAGCTAATAAATAAAAATAATATCCCAAAGTTTTTTATCTTCACCTTTAAGTTTTGCATTAAATACGTCAGGAAGCTTTTCTTCATTATTATTGTATAGATACAATATTTTAAAGGATTCATCAATAGAATCTACTCGAAACGTTATTGACTTATTTTCTATATTTAATATAATTGAATCTTGGTGATTTATTTGTTTTGGACTTATTGGTATTTGCATAATTCCTAAATATGAAGCCATATTTGTCTTTATAACTTCAATATTTACATTTTGACTTACTGGAATTTTTTTTGAAATGACAATTGCTATTAAAATTAGAAAAACCAAAATAATAGATATTCCATAACGTATCAAGAAATTTTTTTTTTGATTTGTATTACTCATTATTTAGCCAATTCTAATTGATTAAAAACTAATTTATAATAAACTTCTTTTTTTCGAATTAATTGCTCGTGGTTACCTACCTCAGTTATAATACCATTTTTTAAGACTACAATTTGATCTGCATTCTTAACAGTACTTAATCTATGTGCTATAATAACAACAGTCCTTCCCTTAAAGAAATGTTCTAAATTTTGGACAATTATACTTTCATTATCAGCATCTAGAGAACTTGTCGCTTCGTCCAGAAATAAATACTGAGGTTTTTTGTAAACAGCTCTTGCTATCATAATACGTTGCTTTTCCCCACCACTGATGCCTAGACCTGATTTGCCTATTTTTGTATGTAATTTCAAGGGCTTATTTTCTATAAATTCCTGTAAATTAGAAATTTTAATAGCTTCCTTTAATCTATTTTCATCAATAGGATCAGCACCTAAAACAATATTTCTCAAAATAGTTTCAGAAAAAATATAGCTTTCCTGCATAACTATACCACATCTTTTCCTCCATTCATCAGATGAGAAATTATTTATGTCATAATTATCTATAAGTATTTCTCCATCTGTCTGTTGATAATATTTAAGTAGTAATTTAAGCAAGGTCGTTTTTCCACTACCACTTTCTCCTACAATAGCGGTAACTTTTCCTTTAGGAATTAATAAATTTATATTATTTAAAACCATTTTATCCGAAAATGGACCATACCGAAAATAGACGTCCTCCAATTTTATGTTGGAAACAGAATCTGGTATTTTTTGATATTCGACCTTATTGTCCTCATTTTCTAAAATATGGATCTCTCCGGCTCTTTCCAAACTAATTTTTGAATCTTGAAAATTTCTTACAAATCCGATTAATTGTTCCAGCGGAGAGTTCATTTGACCAATAATATATGTGATACTCATCATCATACCTAAAGTAATATGTCCCTGCACAACAGAAACAGCAACAAGAAAAGTTACTGTAATATTTCGAACCTGATTTATCAATGAATACCCTGCCGATTGTACTTGATTTACCTTTAAAGAATCAATATCAGCTTTATATTGTTTCTCTTGTATATCTTTCCATTCTTTTGCTTTATAATCCTGAAAATTATTAAGTTTAATTTCAGGCATTCCATTTATAATCTCTAATATGGAATTCTGATTTTCAGTTCTTACTTTAAATAGTTTGTAATCAACAACCTTTCTTTTCTTCAAAAAATAAAGCATCCACAGTATACTAATAACTGTAAAGCATGTATAAACTATTAAAACTTTTAGACTATAGAGACCAATAATGACAAAAAAAACAGAGAAAGATAATAGGGAGAAAACAGTCAGAAGAGTATCTGAGGTTGCGAAAGATTGTAATCTAGAATGATCCGCAATCCTTTGATGAAAATCTCCCGTAGACTTAGTATCGAAGAATTTCATAGGTAGGCGCATTATTTTTTCTAGGAAATCAGAGACTATATCAATATTAATCCTAGTACCCAAATAAAGGACAATCCAATTTCTCAAAAGGATAATAGCATAACTTCCCAGAAACAAACATAGCTGAGATATCGCTATAATTAATATGATACCTATATCAAGTTCCCCAATTCCTTTATCAACCATTGCTTGAGTCAAAAAAGGCATTATTAGTGAAACAATAACTCCGGCTAATAACCCCAAGCTTAGCTGAAACATCTCATTTTTGAAAGGAAGTAGATATTTTAATAAAAATTTCTTTATAGAATCATTCTCTGGAGGAGGTATCATTTGATAGAATAAATCAGTAGGAGTGGGAATTAAAATCACTCCTTGCCCCCCATGACTCCATTCTTTACAAAACTCCTCTTCAGATAACTTGTATTTGGAATAAGCAGGATCTGCAATCCAATAATATTTATTTTTAGTTATTTTATAAAGAACGACAAAGTGGTTCTGATGCCAATGCAAAATTACAGGAAGCTTGAACTCACACAATCTTTCTAGGGGCAGTTTGAAACTATTTACGGTCATACCTATTGCTTCTAGACCATCTCGTATTCCGGCAATTGAGACTCCCTCTGACGATAGAAAAGATAAATTCCGAAGATAGTTTAATGAATATTTTTTACCATAATATGCTGCTATCATACGAATACAAGCGGGACCGCAGTCTATACTATCCAATTGTCGTGAAAAATTCATACCCTTAAGTTAATGTAATCCTATTATTACTTATTATCTGAATCCTACTTTGAATTATATCTAATTTATCATCTTCACCTATGTTACCAGGGCATATATACAGAGACTGATTAATTTTTTTTTGAGAGCATACACTACAAATTGGCAAAATAGAGCAATCTTTACATATTGGATTAGAAAACCTAGAATTCATTCTACCTTGATAATATTTATTATATGTTATTGTTCCATCTTCGTTTAGTATCCCTTCTCGCTTAGCTTGAATAAAATCTTGAGATGTACACTTATATACATCTCCATTATAATTTACGACTATACTATCCCCTCTATCTGCATAACAAGATGTTCCCAAGCCTCCATTCTCGCTGTTTCCATCATGTTTCATTCCAAATGTATCTAAAGTGAATCTTATCTTTTTTAATATTGGTGAGGTTTTTAGCCCCCCATCATGCGTTTGCCAAACAGGTTGAAAACTAAAATGAAATGAATCATAATATTTCTTATCCAAATCTTTAAATTCATCTATAAGATCTATAAAACAGTTAAGGTTATCAATATTGTAATTACATCGTATATTAACATGCAAACCTTTTTTTATTGCATATTTAATGTTTTTCAGAGTGATATCGTAAGTCCCTTTACCATTAGACATTTTTTTTATCGCATCATGCAAACTCTTATTTCCATCAAATGGAACTTGAATATATCCTATGACGTCTAATGAAGACAAATAATCTACAATATTAGATGTAAGTAAAACTGCATTTGTTGTGAATCCAATATTCAATTTGGTTTCAGAGCCATTACATAATTCTTGAGCAAAGTTAATCAAAGGTTTTACCGTTTTGTTGAATTTTAACAATGGCTCCCCTCCAAAAAAAGAAATAGCCAAAGTCTTTAATTGTAAAGTTTTAATTTTATTCTCTAACAATTTCTTTATTGAATTCATTGTCTTATCATCAACATGACTGTTTTTTTGATGTGTTTCATAACAATACCAACAACGTAAATTACAATCAAGAGTTGGATTTATCGTTAATCTAAAATACACATCAGAATCTAATTGTTTCTCCTTATCTTGTATTGTTATTTCAACTTCATCTTTAGAATTATCTATTATAAAAGAATTAGTTATAAGGCAGGTATAGAAATCAGGATGAAGTAATTTAATCCTATCTAAATTATTTTGAGAAATAATTGTATGAAGTTCTTTTGTAAGAATTAAAATTTTGTCAGTTCTACAATTATATAATATATATTTTTCATCTCCTGCTTTTATAGTTGAATTATATTTACTCCATTTCATGATATTAACTTTATTTTTTCAATAAATGAAATACCCTCATTTGAGGGTATTTCACTTCACTGTTAATAGTAAGACATATTACTCTTAGCACTTCCACAATTATCGCATTTGCAATTGTCATTATTGCTAAGGCTACTATTGCTACAATTGTCATTGTTACTACCCCATCTAGGTTTGATCAGATCCGTTTCCACAACTCCATATCCACCTTTAAACGAGTTTTCTTCATCTGAAGTTAGAGGAGTTATATCCTCATTAACTTTTAATACTTTTTTCTCTTCCATGATTAAAAAAATAATATTATCTCTACTCTTTATAGGATTTTCGAGTTACTCCCTTGATTGATGTACATCTATTTAATTATCTTTATACTCA
The DNA here is from genome assembly GCF_035323175.1 of Dysgonomonas sp. NCBI lineage: Bacteria > Pseudomonadati > Bacteroidota > Bacteroidia > Bacteroidales > Dysgonomonadaceae > Dysgonomonas > Dysgonomonas sp. The sequence goes on from NZ_DAOKYH010000032.1 coordinate 9,067, forward strand.
TAATAATCTTGTATACTCTTGCTTTGCTTAGTTGTTACTTTTCTGCCTCCATTAAAGTTATAAATGACTTTAATCATAAATCCGGTTTCATTTGTTGTATAGTGCCTTTTTGACCATATATCAAGAGTATTTGTAATCCTTCTTCTATTATGTCGATACAGTGTAAAGTTTAAATTCAACAATAATTTATTATCCAATAAATATTTATATATTTTCCCATTTATACCATGTACTGTTTTATATATTCTATCCTGTGTTTTATAAGTCGGTTCTAAATAGTAAGAGAGATTCCCACCCCAGCCATTGTCAAAGTCCATATTATTATTAATCGCTAAATAAGGTTTCCAACTTGATGAATTTATATCTACTCCTTCATATTTTAGCCATTGTATTCGTCCAATAGCTTTTAAACTCCACCATTTTGCTATTTTAAAGGTTCTATCCAGAGACAAGGCTTGCATATAATTCTTACCATCATTAACAGGCATAGTATAGGTTACTAATGGGTCCTTTTCGTCTTGGAAGGTCTTAAAGAACAAAACATCTTTACTAAATCCGAATAGATAATTAATATTCCATTGACCATTAATCGCTCCTCCTAACATAATAAGGTGATAATTTACAGGTTTTATATCTAGATTACCTTTAGTATATAAATATTCATTATTATAGATTACCACAGGTGTGATCGCGCTATATGGAATTGGATCCATAGCTTTTTGATAGAAAAGGCTTATTGAGTTCCCTTTTTGTTCATTAATATTATACATTAAGTTAAGCGTAGGATATATGCCCCAATAATTTTTAGAATTCTGTTTGCTTATTTTTACAGAATTGTATTCAATTTTGTTTTCCTGTATTCTAATACCCACTTTGTAAGTAAATTTTTTTGTAATCATCGATGAAAAAGAAGCAAAACCTGCATAATTCTGTCCTTTCAGCTTATAATTATCACTAAGATCAAGATCAGACACCCAAATGTTATTTTCCCATTTTTTATAGTCTAAAAACTGTTTTGAATTATTCAAACTATAATTAAGACCAATATCTAGTTGCGATTTATCACTTATTCTTTGCTCCAACCTAGTATCTATTTCTAGCATATCAGTTCTATCATCTAATCGATCACTAGTATTCTCTTCATACCCATTATCTTTATCCAGATTGTATAAATAGCTGTTACCTCGTATCCTTTTATTATTGTATCTTAAATAGTCAATAATAAATTTTATTTTTGAACCTTTATCATCTAATATCCAATCATAATTTAAGGCCGCCTGATATTGCCTAGTTCTTAACTTTTCTTCTATTATCGATTCAGATCTGTCTATCCTTTCACCAACATTGTTTTTAACCGTAGACTCTGATCTATTGATAGGATCTCCGTTAGTTATTCCCAATCTAAAATTACCACCTATGCTATGTCTGTTAGTAATATCATAGGTTAAACTCAATCTATCAGAGAAAGAATTTGTCCAACCTTTACCATCGGTCTGCATATCAATATACTTATTTATCTCTTTGTAATGGGAGTAAATATTATATTGACTAATATTTTTTAAATGTCCAAAATATGTGTAATTATATATACTCAGATTTTTATTCCTGTAATTCAATGATGCATTTATATTATCTGAATAATGTCCCCCTTTGAAATGTACAGAAAAATCGCTCGAAACAGATCCATAATATCCTCCATTAGACATCTTCTTCAATTTGATATTAATGATCCCTCCCATACTCGAAGCACTCTCTTCACTACCACTCATATGTACAATTTCGACTTTATCAATATTTTCAGCCTGAATTGCATCTAACTCATTTCTATCCCTTAGTTTTCGTCCATCAACATAAATTTCGGAAACATCTCGGCCATTAATTTTTAAGGAATTTTCTTCATTGGTAACACCAGGTAACAATGTAAGTACCTCTTTTGTATTATTTCCTTTTGTTATCGGGTTTCCTTGTAAGAATACTACGTATCTATCAATTTTTTGTTGAATAACATTAGCAGTAACTGTAACAGCATCTAATCCAACCACATTTTCCTCCAATGGAATGGAATCAAGTATTGTATTTTCTTGTACTTCGATATTAACGTATTTGCGTTTATACAATAAATGGGTAACAGATAGTATGTATCTTCCGGATGGAATATTTTCAATTCTAAATTGACCTTTTTCGTTGCTAATATTTCCTTTAACGTACAAAGAATCAACCTCAGAAAGAATTGTAACTGTTGCGTAATCTACTGCTCTTTTTGATGTATCAAACAATACACCTTCTAAACAAAAATTCTTGATTTGTTGACTATGTAACAAAGGAACAATGAGTAGAAGCAAGATAAGAAATAATACTCTCATTATAAATACGTTATTTTTCACAGACTTGTTTTTATTATTAAATTAAGGATCTCAATTACATAATTGATGCAAAATAAAATTCAGGAAACAATTTAATATTTTTCCCTGTTGCTATATTAAATAGGATATTGGTACACATCCCTGCCACAATCCAAGAGGCAACAGCCAATTGTGGGGGAGATAATTCTCTATTTTCTAGTGAATAAGCCTCAAGCACTTCTTCCAACCATTTTTTTCGATTATTCAAGTGTTTCAAATGTGTTATTACATAGGAGACAAAATATGCCTCAAATCCTTCACATGTATCATAAAATGTATTTAACTTCAAGCTTTCTCTATTTATGATAAATACACAACCTGCCCACCCTAAATTATAAGGATGTAATATTGGAATATTGTGATTTAGGCATACATCGTCAAAAAGAAAAGGAACATTCGATGTAAAATCAAGAGCATTAATCGCAATATCATATGCATCTAATGATACATAATCTTCAAGATTTTCCTCTGTCAGAAATATTGAATGATATGTTATATTAGCATTTTGATTTATCGCTTTTAATCTGTTATATATTGACTTAGTTTTCAACTCATCTATGTCAGACATTAAATAATTCTGTCTATTTAAGTTAGACTCCTCTACACAATCTCCATCAATGACACATATATTCTCAAAACCAAGCCTTAATGCACATTCTACTATTCCACTCCCCAAACCTACTCCTCCAACAAGAATTCGGTAGTTTCGTATTCTTTCTTGTTCCTCATCTGAAATATAGATTCTGTTTCTGCTATATAAAGATACCTTTGTTGTTTCCATAGAAAAGGTTTTAAATTTCTTGATATATTATAGACAGGAATTGTTTCAGAACCAATATGATTTTTAGACTCTCCTGCTTGAAGCATATATATACCTAGCAATCTTATTTTCTCATATAATTTACGATCACACTCTGCAAACATTATTGATTCATTAGAACAGATATGAAATAACGCTTGTACCAATAATATTTTTAAAATAACAGAACTAGCCTTCCCTAAAGAAAAAGAGTCAATAGCTAAACAACCAATATGCCAGATATTCGGCATTTTAGTTTCTTTCTCTTGAATATTGTCAATATTAATATCAAATACAGCTTGTATTGGTAAAACATATTTTTTAGTCCATCTTAAAGTTCTAATAGTTCCTATTATATTTCCTTGATTATTTCTTATTCCATAAAAAAATGAATCTTGAAGCCAGCATTTTTCTCTCTCATATAACTCTTCAATTTCCCTTTTTATAGTTGTAGGATAATACCCCAAATGAGATTTATAATTTGTTTCAATTATAAAATTTGAAGCCTCCTTTAAACTTGCATTGGAAAACCTCCATAAAGAAAAATTCTCAAATTGACGTATTAAGCGCTCCATGATAAAAACTTTAAATTGTTATTTATTAGAAACTTACAGAATAAAGTTTGAAGTAGATGATTAGCGACCAATCACAAATACAGCCGTAATAATATGAAAATCAAATTTTAAACACACAGAAAACATTTGAGAATCGCTAAAAAACGAGCATTTATTGAATATGAGTTCTGTTTTATTTATGTATACAAAAATATTTTATTAAATAATAACTACCTTTACCCTTTTGGGTAGTTTTTCTTTTTTTACTAAAAATACTATAATCCATCTTTACATATCTATTTAAAATGAAGAATTTATGTTATTCAATTTAGACGATTTTTTTGAAGGGGTTACTGATGAAGAATGCAATGGTACTATTGATTATAAAATATCACAACTACTCATTGATACCCTAGATGCAATGAGTAGAGTATCAGGGGAAAGCCTATATGTTATTAACTATTTAAGTAGAGGATTCTTATACGTTTCTCAAAATCCTTTATTTTTAAATGGTTATTTAAGAGAAGATGTGTTAAAAATGGGATATTCATTTTATGAAAAAAACTTACCCCAAGAAGATATAGATATGTTACTTGAAATAAATAAAAAAGGATTTGCTTTCTTTTATCAACAACCAATAGAAGACAGACTTAAATTTACAATTTCATATGACTTTAGATTACTTCAAAAGAACAAATCAACAACAATGATTAATCATAAATTAACACCTATATTGCTAACACCAAAAGGTAATATATGGCTAGCTCTATGTTCTGTAATGCTATCTACAGAAAAAAAATCTGGAAACGTATATATTAATAAATCTGGGGTTCTACATAGACTGAGATATTCCTTTGAAGGAAAAAGATGGAGATCGACCGAAGTTGTTTCCCTATCAAAGATAGAAAATGTTATACTTAAGCTTTCTGCACAAGGTTTATCAAATAAACAAATAGCTGAAACAATTTATCTTAATATAAATACAATTAAATTTCATAAGAAAAATATTTATCAAAAACTTAATGTAAAAAATATTACAGAAGCTATCGTATTTGCTCATAATAATTATATAATATAAGCTCATTCTTTATACGAGAGATTTATAAGATTCTATTATATCGGTCTATTCTTCTAATTATATGGGTTATTCAAAGGTAATTATTTATTAAAACTGTAGTAAGTTTTTGTTTATCTCATCTGTCTTTGTCTTTTAGTTTCATTCGGTTTCATACCAAGAGCATCCAGTGATTCCTTGTATTTTCTCCTGCACCAATTTGTATCATCCACCCCGTCAATAGTCAGTTCGTATTTATCCGGCTTCTCGGGATGTTGCTTGATTTCCGCAACAGACCTTTCCGTCTTAAAATACCGTTTGTATTCCGGAGAATATACGTCTCCTTTGAATACGACAGCCTTTATATCCAATATCTCTTTAATCAGGCTTTCAGTAAATCGCATTGCCTGCAACAACTTTTCAATCCAGAGTAATTCTTTGAGCTTAGGAAACAGATCATGAATTTTCTTTAGTTCTTGTTTTACCTGAAAAACATTGGGATGATTATAATCCCTGTATTAACAGAGTGTTAGCCGGATTTTGAAAGTGCTGGGGTAACGATTTGGCAACCGTTCTTATTTCAGCGTTTTGCGGTGCAATACTATCAAATAACTCACTGCGGAATTACGATATTTCTTCCAAACCCACAACAAATATTTTCTCTTTTTCAATTGATATACATCTCATTCATGCAGGCGGTAGATAAGACAACACTTTTTAGAAATTTCTTCCTTTCGCAGGCGAAAGAGTAAATTTCTAAAAACCGCTTGCGGCTTGGTGTTGGTGTTCTATTGCCGGAATGTACTTTTGTATTGAAATTGAATAAAGAATTACATGAAACCTTTAGATCCTAATATAGAATTAGTTATATGGCATATAGAGTCGCTCCTTAATAGTTGCCTTTAATAAAATAATTTTTAATTCTTTATAAAAACAACTGAATACATTGATTTCAGATTCTTATCTTTCCATAAAATAGGGATATTAACAATATTATCATTTATCAATAAATCCATTAAGTCCCACATTACTTCATGGTATAACATGGTGCAAGCTAATTTCTTATTGTCTTGGTTAATTCTAAATTCTTCTTGAAAATCAGAAACGATTCTTGAACTTGCAAAATATTGAGTTATTACTTTGATTATCTCATCTGAAATTTGATTTAGTTGGCTATCTTTATTTTGGCTATTAATAATGGGGATACAGAGATAACCATTTTTATTTATCATACCCAAAGCAAGGGCTTTTGCATATATATCAGATGATATAATTTTCCCATTTTCTTTATAATCAGCCAAAAATGGTTCTATAAAAGTTTTCAGGCTCAATTCTTTCCAAACAAACTCGGGTTGATGTTTAGACCAGCACAAATTAAAATTATCATAACCATTCGTTCCGCTACTAAATTTCCTTGGATAATAAAGCGCCCAACATTCACCATCCCATGTAGCAGCGGATTTCAAGTCTTCGTAAGAATTAAAGGACTTCCATATTTCCCCATCTAAGATATATGAAAATAAGATAGTATAAATACTCTCTTGTAAACCTTCTTGTTTTAACACATTAATTAAAGAGAAAATATCGTTCTTTATTTGAGGATATAAAGTCTGAGCAACCTGTAATGAATATGTACGAGCTTTTACTGTTTGTAAACTGTCTAATATTGGCATAAGAGAAATCCAATTTTTATTTTCATCTTGAGATATAAGCCCTTCGATACGCAATAACATCATTTGGGAATCAGTGTTGTGTATACCAAGAGAATCTAAATATGCCCTCGTATGTGGAGTTCGCAATGTCTGCAAAATCTCCCAATTATTATCAGCTTTTACATACGTAAATGGATGATGTTTTGTATATGAACAAAATGCTGTAGCATCCCATTCTGAGAAATCTCTTTGTTGTGCAAATCCTGTTACAGAGTACACAAGAAACAATACTATATTGAATAAAAGTCTCATTTCTAATCTTTATAATCCGTGTTTAATTCTTTATAATACGAGTAACATTCTTTGCAAATTTAAAAAGAAAAGCTAATAGACAAAAATATTATTCTTTAGAATAGGCATTTTTTATTTTGAATAAATGTGCTATACACTTTCGTCTCCAAAGTAAGCAAATATTTGGTAACCAGCCATTATTACATCTTAATTCCTCCACCTTGTCTCGGCTGGATTATAGGTCTACTAATGGTCTGGTTTAGTTTGCTGAACTGTTGCTTAAACCAGTCTATAATATTCTGTCCATTGAGAGAAAGATGAAGTTTATCTGGTTTATTATGCTCTTTGTAGAGTTGCAACTTAGCATCCTGTACATCAAAATATCGGTCGTGTTGGGACGAATGGAGTTTACCAGTGAACAACACCTCTGCACCTGTAAACAGTTGTTTAATCGTATCGACAGCTAACCCGATACCCCTGCATAACTGCGCTATATGTAGATTTTCGCTCAACTTGGGGAATATGCTAACCAACAAATTTATATCCTCCTGCGCTTTATACGGTTCATATTCCTTTTGGAGTTGTTCGAACCGGGCTTTTGTTTCGGCAAGTTCTTTCTCCTTCTTCCGGACGTAATTGTCCATATTGAGAAATTTTTCCCGCGCTTCGTCCTTACGGTCGTACATATCCCATATCTTTTCATTTACCTCCTCTTTTCGCTCCTGTAATACTTCTATTTCCTCTTTCAGGTCTTCGTTTTTGACAAATAAATCCCGGTAAAATTGCGGAGTGGATATATGCCGGGCATCCGAGCCTTTAATACCACGCTCCAATCCGTATTTCTGCATTTTCTTGGCATAGGTATCTTGGTATAGTTTCAGGTTGTCCCGTGTCATAATATCATCGGCACACAAGCGGATGATATCTTTCGGTTTCTTCCGATATTTCTTTTTACCGTTATTCTTCTCCGCTTTAGCCTTCCGCCTTTCTCCCCGCACTATCGGAACTACCGTTGCATGGATATGCGGCGTTTTCTCGTCCAGATGCAGTACGGCGGATACTACATTAGCTTTTCCGAACGTATCCTGTAGCCATTCAATATTATCCCGGCACCATTCATTCAGTTTGCCGGAATTCTGTATGCGCTGCATATCTTCGGGAGTACCGGATAGCATAACCTGCAAGGCTCGTATTTGGTTTTCCTTGATTTTGCGTGTAATTCCGGCATGTTCAATCCTATATTGAATTGCTTGTGTCCTGTTTTCTACTACTTCGGGGAATCTGATAAATTCCTCATTCAGGCCTTTACGTTCCGGATCGGCATTGGCCGGCTGTACCGTCCGCTCAATATGAGCCGTAGTCCGGGCATCGTTCCCTTTTGGTTTTTGTATATGTAATACGGCGAATCCCATAGCTGTTAATCTTAATATTATTATTGATATCATTAAAAGTCGCTCTGGCGACTGCGGTCGGAAGACCGCTAAGGAAGATTCCAAAGGGGGAAAACCTTTGGCTTATTGGGGCATTTTTAGTGTAGATTTATCGGAGCGTTAAAAAAATGCCCTAATAAGCTATGGCTTTTTCAAAAGCCTCTTGGGAACGCTCCAAAGTTTAGGGCCTGAAGCCTTTAAAAGGTTTCCGCTTAACGTCAACTTTAGGCTTCTCTTTTTGCTGTATCTGTCTGGTCGAAACAAGATACTCGTTCAGGTCTTTATAGTCTGCGTACTTTGCTGACTGATTGATTACAGCCGGATGAGTTTGTTTGATGGTCAGAGTAGCTTTCTTCCCCGGATCATCATTATCGAGATAGGTATGGACTTCTTTGTAGCTTTTTAGTTTGTCCATAGCTTTGGGAAGGTTAGATAGTGAATTAAGCACTATTACATCCTCTTGAGGTGCAAGTATATTCTTTAATGACATATAGGAAAGGAAATCGGTAAAACCTTCAAAGACTAAACACAATCCTTTTAGACTGTTTGTATTACTTGCTCCGTTATATGTTGTTACATCCATAGATGTACAGCCCTTAAATGGCTCGCTTCGTAATATCCAACCCTCATTATCATTTGGAAAACCGATAGCAAAGAAAGGTTTCCCGTTTACTGAATAATGTATTTCAGAGCAATATTGCTTGGCGATATCAGGACTGATCTTTCTTTCCGATAGATAATCGATCAGGGCTTGATGTGTGATCGGAAGCACCTGTTGTATTGTTATAGCCGGAGTATTCTTATTTAAATTATTGCCGTGAAAAGAAAAAGACTGTGATTGCTCTTGTGCTGTCGTATTGTTGTACAGATTTACTGACGTACTGTTGTATCGATTTAGTTCTTGCATTGCTTCGTTCAATGAACAATTATTGA
>NZ_DAOKYH010000008.1:0-165194 GCF_035323175.1 Dysgonomonas sp.
AGTCAAAAAAGGCTTAGCCGTGGGACTTGAAAATCGAAAGAAAACATCCCACGTCATCAGTATCTAAATCATGGACAAAGAAGCTGAGACTCAAATTTTGTGACAGCTTCTTTGTCTTTAATATTAATATATATCAACAAGATCAAATATCAGAGCTTTATATATATATTCTTTCTATACAAAAAATGCGCCAATCCCCAACAAACCGCAATGAATAGTAAAGCCAAAGAAAATGAAGCCAGATAAGGGTCTATATTCCTTGCTAGAATTGCATATAACCAACTTTTAAAACCAAATCCAGTATTATTCAAAGGAATAGAATCAACTAAAACAGAGACTATACCCGCAAATAAATAGATTGCAAGAGGATTAACTCCGAACGATTGAAAGAAAAGACTCCACGATTTATATTCTTTCACATCAATAATCCAGATCAACAATGATAGCAACAGTGCTCCCGATCCGCATGTAGTAAGGACAAAGGTGGGTGACCAGATTTTTTTATTAATCGGACAACCATAGTTGAACAAAAAGCCCAAAAACAGAAGTATAGTTCCACATAAAAACAGATTTAACATGCGGTCTTTGTTGTCTTTGATTGTTATCAACATTTTACCACATAAGAAACCGATCAATACATGGCAAACAGATGGAATAGTACTCAAAATACCTTCGGGTTCTATTCCGTGCTCTGTATACATGTGTTGTTCACCCAAAATATAGCGATCTATTATTCCTAAAATATTACTTTCGTCGGGCTGAAATCCATTCCCAAAAATAAGAATCAAGAAATAGCAGACAAGGCCTATGGCAATTATGTATGGAATGTACCTATGCTTAACGAATATAATAATCAAAGATGCCACTCCATAGCAAAGAGCTAATCGTTGCATTACCCCCAATATGCGAAGATGTTCAAAGTTCGTTACCGAAAGTTCCAGAAGATGAAAGAATGGCAAACCTGTGCTTTTCAATTGAAAAAAAGTGGAAACAGATAGCCCAAGCCATGCTAAAAATAATCCGACAAAGAAAATAAGAAATGTTCGTTTCAATATTTTGCTAATAACCTGTTTAGTAGGTTCAAAATCGAATTTACGCAGCGAGGCATAACAAGATATTCCCATTATAAACATAAAAAAAGGGAAAACCAGATCGGTTGGCGTTAGCCCATTCCAATCTGCATGCCTCAATGGAGCATAAACGTATTCCCATGATCCGGGATTGTTTACCATAATCATACCGGCAATGGTTATCCCCCTCATTACATCTAAGGATAAAAGTCGATTATTTAAGTTTACAAGTTTTGTTGACATTGATTTACAACTTGATTTAGTTATTGAAATAGATTATCTTACAACGATTTCATCGGTAAAGATAAATCCTACTTTTGTATTGCTTTTGTCCGGATTAGCAACATACCGTATATATCGAGCTTCTACATTTCCTTTCCATGCAAATTCTTTCAGAAAGAAACCTACCTGTGTAAATGGTATATCATTTGTAATATTAGAAAGCAATGTGAAGTTTTGACTGTCTACCGAAGTGTATATTTCCACATCTTTGGGCATCCAACACCAACCAAAGACATCTTGCATGAAAGTAGCTTGTATTGAATGAACGGTCTGCGTAGTTTGCAAATCGATAACAACATCTATCCCATTGTTTATAAAACCTTGCCATCGGTTATTATCACACGACCATCCCCCTTGTAAACCATTTACTAATGCATCTTTTCCTCCTGCCGGATACTCATCCGAGAATGGCTGTTTATATTCAACAGGCTTTCCTATGGCCAGATGTTTCAGCGTATCATAATATTCTTTGCGCTCACCTACTTCATCCTTCAGATCAAAGGGATTATAGCCCTTGTCTTTCAGGTACTCGACTGCATTCAATGCATTTTCTTTAAATCGGCTGAACAATTTTCTATCCGGTTGTGTCCAGCCAGTTTCAGCGATGGCTAATGCTCTCGGCCAGATCATCATTTCGGCGATATTTTCTGTTGGTATATATTCCGTCCACACATTCGCTTGTACACCCAATATATGTTTCTTCTCTTCGACATTCACAGAGTCTGGTACAGGATTGTAAGAGTAAACCTTCTCAATAGGTGTATATCCTGCCCAGGATAGCACATGCGATTCAGGGGCATCCTGATAGAAGTTGAAATAGCAATATTTTATAGGGGTCATAATGGCATCATGCCCCGCTTGTACAGCTTTTATACCATATTCTTCGCCACGCCATGACATCACTGTTGCATTTGGGGCTAATCCTCCCTGCATTATTTCATCCCATCCCAAAAGTCTGCGCCCGTTTTTGTTTAAGAAGGTTTCGATATGATGAATCATATAGCTTTGCAATTCATCTACATCTTTCAAACCTTTTTTTTCCATTAAATCTGCGCATTTAGAACAGGATTTCCAACCCTTTTTCTCTGCTTCATCTCCACCTATATGAATGTATTCGGAAGGAAACAAAGCCATTATTTCGGTCAATACATCCTCTAAGAAGATAAATGTTTTTGGATTACCTATACAAAAATCGCTATTGACATAAGCTTTTCCGGTACATGACAGTTGAGGAAATACAGCCAATACTTCTTCACTGTGCCCCGGCATCTCTATTTCGGGAATCACTGTAATATATTTGCTCGAAGCGTATGCTACAATTTCTTTTACATCTTCCTGAGTATAATAACCTCCGTAGGCGTTTGGGCTTTTTTCACAATATTGCCGTTCTTTATCAGACCACTCCACAAGATTTTCGTATGGGCGCCATGCTGCCTGCTGTGTAAGTTGAGGATATTTTTTTATCTCTACACGCCACCCCGTACCATCGACCAAATGCCAATGAAAACGATTCATCTTGTAATAAGCCATCAGATCCAATTGTTTCTTCAGAAAATCTTTAGAGAAGAAATGACGAGATACATCTATCATTAATCCGCGATGCTTGAGATACGGTGCATCCTGGATTGTTAGTGCCGGAATATTCTGAACTCCGTATTGTTCCGCAAGTTGAAGTAGAGATTGCAAACCATAGAAGATTCCCACGCTTGCTGACGCCTCAATTTTGATACCCGAAGGGCTGACTGTCAAATGGTAAGCCTCAGTAATATTCCCTTTGTTCTCTGTAATAATCAATTGTAGATCTCCCTGTTTTGTATTATTGGTCTCATTACTCAACCGAAGAGGAGATTGCTTCACAAAATCGAGAATCAGCTTTTTCTCTTTTCCTTCAAGATTTGTATAAATGGGCGTAGCTGATGTCATACAAAATTTCCCTTTATGAAGGATAATTTCCTGAGGGAAGGGTATAATCTTAATAGAGCCTGTATCTTCTATTTCAGCTCCATAACAAGTATAAAGACTGATATTCATCAGTGCGAAAATAAAAAAGAACAATTTATATTTATTCATGATTAATTGTTTTTTATAGTAATATACAACTAGTTATATATCTTTATTTTTACGGGGCCTATTAGTCCGGCTTCGGGAGTACTGCGATATGGAGTCGGTATAGTTTGGTAATGATTAGCCAAGGTACTATAGACCAATATCTCAACTTTATTAATACCCGGTAACAAGTAAGGTGTAATATCCACTTGATAAGGAGGACTCATCAATATTCCAGCCGACTGACTATTTATCTTAACTTCACAAGTCGCAATCACATCTGTGAGATCTAGCATAGCTTTCATATTCCCAGACAAAGAGTCTAGTAAAAAATCCGTTCTGTAATACATTCCCCCCGAATAATATTTCAAAGCTCCGGTTTTAGACCAATCTCCTATTTTCATAAGTCCCTTTGCAGTTCGTAATTTAATTGGTTCGCACAACACAGCTGTCCCTTGATATCCTGTTTTCCGTTCGACCGAAAACGCAACACACCCTACTTCCTTTTGTATATGAGGTAAGGTAACCCGATAAATATTACTTCCTTGCATGTCTTGTTTAAGTAACCGGATATTCTCTTTAGGGATAGTTACTCCATCAATCCATACTTTCAGGTCGCAACCAGCTATCTTAAATTCCATTTCATAGAGACCGGGAACAGAACGAAAACGGTAATTCCAACGCTTATATTTACCTCTATAAGGATCATATATCAAATGCTTTGTGTTCAGCCAGCGCATAGAAACGGAAGATAAATAAGATGAATCTTTCGTTGGCAAGACGACTGTATCCGGAAATAATATCACAGCACTTCTATCTCTAAAGTCGTGGAGGGCACCTCTTTCCATTCTGTAATTTATTTGCTTAGTATCAGCATATGCAATCAATAATTTATGCCAACCTTTCGCAAGTATGAAGCGATCATCCACCTTTTTCTCATCTATCAAAATCGTATATGGTCTTGTTCCGTCTATCTGAATTTTATATATGCCATTGTGGGGTGCATAAATGTACGTCTGATAAATCTGATGACCTCCGCTGTTTAATATAAAAAAGCGGTCGTCAACTTTCCCTTTCAGCCCGTGCATACCCTGCGAACCGGGGTTATCCCAAACTCCATATTGCCATGAGAAATTATAAAGGACGCTCTCTTTTTCTTTTGTCTGATGAATCGCATCTGTTATAGAAATATCTTTTGACACAGTGTCGAGAAAAGCCTGTGGCCCATAACCATAGATGTCTTCCGGCCAGTGGGAATCGTCGAAATCCGATTTGACCCAATCGGTCTTTGTATTTGTAGCTGGACTATTACGAAAAGACCTTGCTTCAGCACTAATCAACTCTTCAGATGCAGGTAAACGAAAATCCCCCCACTTATTATTCATCGTAGGTAACAGTTCTACCTCCCATTTTCCATCCAATAAAATCTCAGAGGTTAATTGATCTTCTTTCTGCACTTTATTTGCAAGTATAGGTTCTCCATGATAGAAGACGAATAAGTATGAATTTTCAGGCTCTTTTTCTAGCAATAAATAGGTTCCATCTTTTGTTTGACGAACAACGGGATAATCTTGCATATTGCCTGTGTGGGCATCCCAAAGTTCAACTTTTCCTGTTGCCCTAAAAAAACATTCTGTATTTCTAGGGACATCCATTACCATGTATATATCACGGTCTCCAACTTTGCGATGAAGTACTTTTCCTTTATTTCCATTTGGTTTGAAATCCGGAACAATCAATGACTGCACAACAGAATTTAAAGAGTCCATATCAGACAGATACAAACCTACTCCATTCGCTGAATTTGTCTGTTTACGAGCAGTTTTTCCTTCATATGCTTGAGCCGATGTAAGACCGAATATCTCTTTTACAATAGCATCAACTTCGTTGCTGTTTTCTCCAGACAGAGTGCTTGCTTTAGGCAGTTTTCCTGTAGCTAACACAATACCTCCGGCACGGTAATGCTCTAATATCTTCAAGAGTGAACTGTGATGTATTGCCTCCATATCCGCCAATATTATTACTTTATATTTTTCATCGGCAATAGATATAGATTGTTTTTCGATAGTAGCTTTCTGCAAAAACGAATAGTTGACAAAATCGTAATCGAGTCCTCCGTCACTCATTTTTTGAGCTAAATCAAATACTTGCTTAGGAGTCGAGGTCGAATATGCTTGCATCGATTCGGTAGGGTACATGAGTGCTATATCACACACATGGTGTCCTTGACTCATAAGATAACTCAACCGTTGGGTGTATTCGAGCCATTTTTTCATATGAGGCCAATAAGGCATCCTGAAATGAAAACAGGGCGGCGCCCACTCCCACCAGCCTCCATGGGTAGAATAATAAAGACCATGCATGCATACAAGATTGCCACCTGCCATAAAGTGATGATCAATCTGATGGGTAAGCCATGAGCCCGAACTCCCCCACCCCATACTATGGAATGCTTCGAGCCAGGTGCGAGGACGTTTGTTAAGATGAGCTATCGAACTCGAGACCTTTGTAGACATAAAACTCGACCCCCTTGCCGGAGCATCGTTACCCGGTGCTGTATACCAACTGTTTGCTCTGAAATAATCAACATATGCTAAAGGGTTTATACCTCTTTCCAAGTTATCGCAACCGTATATTAATCCTCTTTCGGCATGCCAGTTATATATTGGTTTGAAGTATCGGTCTTCTGCCAAATCCATTAAAACGTCGCAATAATCGATACGTACCTTAGGTGTTATATCGCCTATATTTTCTTTTAAAGCCGGTAGATAGAGCAGAATATCATATCCTTTTCTTTTCTCAAACTCGTTTCTGAAATCTTCCGACCACGAACCAATTTCGATAGGATACGACAATTCGTCCTGAAAGAAATAATTCATTCCTGCCTTTGCCGCATCTCCCACTTTCTTCTCAAAATCAGCAAAGTATACATCAACGAGTTCTTTCCCATAATCGGGGTGTAATGCATAACTGTTACTTGTAGTTATAATATATACTTTACAGGACTTTCCGTTCGGAGTTCTCCACAGCAATCTGCCCTCGTTAATATATTTACTCAAATCTATTTTTCCCGGATAGGCAACAACTGCGAGTATATTTGGTGGAATTTTACAATTAAGGGTACTATCCTCTTTTATCGCTATGGATTGTATTTCGAGTTTCCCTTTATAATTTTTAAATTTGGAATCTTCTACTAGTTTATCAGGATAATATCCGTTGCCGATCCACCCTATTGTATAGTCGTCTAGTCCCACGCCGAGACCTTTTTTGGCACATTCTTGGGTAAACCATTTCCATATTTGCCACCATTTTTCCGAAAAGATCTTAGGCTCTCCCGGTTCGGTTTTGCCGAACAAGCCGAAACCATTCTTATGAGCCTTAATGTCTACTTCAGGATCTTGATGGATATAACTTACAGCAAACCCGTCTATAGCAGCCGAAGAGAGTATATCGAGCTGGTCTTTGAGTCTTTCTGTATTCAATACGTCGCCATTCCACCAATAGAAAGGAACATTTCCATATCCTTTTGGTGGAGACTTGAATTCCCCAAGCACATCAATATCAGGTCTCTGCGAAGGGTATCCTTTATACTTCTGTGTTTGTGATTTGATCTGAAGAATACAGATTGAAGCAAAAAGAAGTAATATTATTCGAGTCTTCATGGTCATAATATTCTTAATACTAAAAGAATGAAATATCATTTTATAGAGCAAAATTCATTGTATTGACTGAGGCCTATCGGTTGTTTTTACACCAAATATTTCAGATGGAATGCTTCCCATTTCAAATATAAGCTCACCGCCTGCAATAATATCTGCATGATTAATATATGACTTCGTATAAGCCTTTCCATTAAGTGAAACTTTCTGTATATATATATTCTGAAGGCTATTATTATTCGCCTTAATGACAAATGTTTTTCCATTTCCCAGATCAATGGTAGCTCTTTCTATTAGCGGACTACCGAATACATAGGTGCCTCCGGCCGGAGCAAGGGGATAAAATCCTAAAGCAGACATAATGTACCATGCCGACATTTGTCCAATATCTTCATTTCCACAAATACCATCAGGACGATCGTGGTAGAGAGTTGTCATTATTTTACGGACTTTTTCTGCTGTTTTCCATGGCTGACCTACATACGAGAACAGATATGGAATGTGATGGCTTGGTTCGTTCCCGTGTGCATATTGTCCTATAAGTCCGGTTATATCCATCGAAGCACTGGGTCCCATATCTCCCTCGATGACAAATAATGAGTCAAGCTTTTGTATAAATTCATTTTCGCCTCCGAATAAGTTAACTAGCCCTTCTACATTTTGGGGAACTAACCATGTATACTGCCATGCGTTGCCTTCGGTATAATCGTTCTCTTTATGCGCCGATAAAAACGGATTTAACGGCTCTTCTCTAAATTTACCTTCAGACATAATGCCTCTCATAAATCCTATTTTTTTGTCAAAATATCGAGCAAAAGAATTACTTCTTTTCAAAAAATAATCATAGTCGTCTTTCATATCCCTTTCTTTTGCAACTTGAGCCAATGCCCAGTCTGCAAGAGCATATTCCAAACCTTTTGCAACAGATTCTTTCATCTTGTCGCAAGGTAAATAGCCTAATTCTTTGTATTCTTTCAATCCTCTTTCGTCTAATAGAGCCGATGTTTTCATAGCATTATAGGCTAGGTTTTTGTCAAACCCTACTATCCCTTTGAGATATGCATCTGCTATAACCGGAATGGCTGGATTACCAACCATAGCATCAGTTTCGTTTCCTACCAAATGCCAAACAGGCAGTTTCCCCTGTTCTTTATAAATCTGAAGCATAGTATTAATTATATCCGGCATCATTTCGGGATGAATAATTGTCATCAACGGATGAGCAGTACGGTAGGTATCCCAGAGAGAGAAAGTTGTATAGTTGGTAAAACCTGTTGAATAATGATTTTTAAGATCGGCTCCAAAGTAGCCCCCATCAACATCACAAAAAACAGATGGAGCTATCATAGTATGATAAAGTCCGGTATAAAAATTGCGTATGACGGTCGAATCGTTCGTCTTTATATTTATTTTATTTAACTCTTTATTCCATGCTCTATTGGCTTCATCTTTAACCTTGACGAAATCCCATCCGGGTAGTTCTGCCTGTAAGTTTCTTTTAGCACCCTCTATACTGACCGGAGAAATAGCAACTTTCACTAATATTTCTTTCTTTTTCGTAGAGGATGCAAAGAATACTTGTCCATATACTTTCCTTGCGGTTAAAGAGATTCCATCTTTTGCAGAAACAGAGTCTGATAGGGAGAATTTGTTGATTGGCTCTGAAAACACAGCGGTAAAATAGACTCGTTGATCTTTTGCCCATCCTGTAGAAAGACGATAGCCCGAAATAACCGTATCGTTTTCTTGTATTAAATATCCTTCAGTGGGGCTATCCCAGTCTATGCCCGCTTCGAGATTTATGATAACACGAGGATCTGATGCAGCCTTGTTCTTAAATATATATTTATGAAAACCAACTCTTCTCGTGGCTGTGAGTTCAACATCAATATCGTATCTATTGAGATGCACAGCATAATACCCGGGAGTTGCCGTTTCTGTACTTCTGTTAAATAAAGAATACATGCCCGAAGATTGATCGCCATGTATCCCTTCTCTTAATTTTACATATCCTGTAACCGGCATCAATACAATATCTCCTAGATCTCCTGTACCAACTCCACTAAGATGCATATGAGCAAAACCGAGAATTGTGGAATCGGAAATATGGTAGCCTGAACACCAATCCCAACCATGAGAAATATTTGTAGGGCCTAACTGAACAGCGCCAAATGGGACATTAGCCCCCATAAAAACATGTCCATGAGCACCTGTTCCTATATATGGATCAACATATTTCGTGAGGTTATACTCTTCGGTATAAGTGCTTTGACTTTTACAAGAGGCCTCCATTATAAATAAAAAGCATATCAATACCAATATCTTGGTATAAATACATATATCTGACTTCATGGAATATTGTTTTTGATTTTAAACAGGAGGGTTCTCTTATGGAAGCCCTCCTGTTTTGAGTATGATCCTATAACTCTTACTGAGGTTCGGATCCTGGGTTTTGTGTAAGATTTTTATTTATTCTTAGTTCCCTATATGGTATAGGTAATATAAGATTCTCTTTTTTGACATTATATGCTCTTGACGAAACATCCTTATCTATCGATTTGATATATGCTCCATCCGCTGTCATAACATCTATTGCTTTGCCTGTACGTACCAAATCGAACCAACGGTGATTTTCAAAAGCCAATTCATGCTTACGTTCATTGGCTACAACATCTGCTGTAACAACCGATACAGAAGGTAATCCGGCGCGTGTCCGTACTCTGTTTACGAATGGAACAGCTTCCGCTCCGCGATTTTGATCGACAAGGCATTCTGCCATCAACAGTAACGCATCTGAATAGCGATAAACCGGCCAGTTATCGTCAGTATTGAAAATATTGGTATGTGTGTGACGATATTTGTTTACGAAAGGAAGTGCAGTTTCATAATTATTTATGCGTGGGTCTCCTACTTTGAATACATTTGCAACTACCAATGCATCGTTCTCTATTGTCCCTACTGCGATGGCCACAGATGGGTCGAGACGCAAATCATTTGGTTCGTATGAATCGATCATGGCTTGTGTAGGTACATTCCATCCTCCGGTGGATGTTGTATTGCTGAACTCCACACCAGTAATGAGTTCCCCTTCTTTTGTGCGAGGCATAAAGAGATAAAGCCAGTTACTTTCCTGTCCTTGATTTCCCATCTGATACTGTACAGAAAATATGTGCTCAACGCTATTTTTCTTTGATGTATCGAACACATCTGCATAATGAGGCAATAAGTCGTATCCCATTTTGTTTATGACATCATCTAATTGACTTTCAGCAGTTGAGTAATCCGGGCTTGGTTTGGTCATTAATACATATGCATACAGCATTTTTGCCGCCCCTTTTGTTGCAGAGCCGTCTTGTGGAAATTCAACTGTTTCGAGTTTGTCTATTGCGTCTTTTACATCATCGATAATAACCGCATAAACTTCCTCTGGTGTAGATTGTACGGGAAAAGCCTGATCAGCAGTTTTTACTTCAGTTAATTGTATTGGTATGCGAGCATAACACTGAACCAGTTCGAAGTAAGCCCAAGCTCGCATAAATTTGGCTTGTCCGATTATGCGGTTCTTGAAAGTATCCGACAAATCAGTGGCGTCTAAACGTGCTAATATTGTATTTGCTTGGGCTATTGTATTGTAACATCCGCTCCATAGTTCCGAAACCGTATAATTCTGACTCGTAACTAAAAAGTTAGCAACATCTTCACGGAATGAATTACTATCCATTCGTTCATTGTTGTTGCGTGTATAATGGGTATTGTCAGATCGCATTTCGCCAACAATGTAGCCAATGTTTATAATTGTGCGCATGCTTGCATATGCAGCATTTATAGCCTGATTGAAGTGGTCTTCTGTTTTATAAAACGATGCTTCTGTAGAACTACTTTCGGGATTGAGGTTCAAAAAACTCTCATTGCATGAGTAGAATAGCAACATTACAGATAGGCATGCTATATATATTTTATTCATAATCAATAATTTTGAATACTAATTTGTATATTATTAAAAAGTAATATCTAAGCCGATAGTAAATGTTCTTGGAATAGGATATGTAGTCATATCAACACCCATTCCACTCCAGCTAAGACCCTTTCCGGCCTCATTATTGTTTATTTCGGGGTTTAGTCCAGGATAACCGGTTACAGTGAATAATTGTTGTCCTGAGAAGTATATACGAGCCTTTGATATATATTTGTTCGGTTTGAACGGAATTGTATATCCTAATGTAACATTTCGTAAGGTCATATACGATGCATCATATACCCATCCACTATGTTTTAGACGGAATATCTCAGTTGTACCAGTTAGTGTTCTAGGCACTTTACCATTTCCTGGATTTTCGAGCGAACGCCAACGATTTTTAACTTCACGATCTACATTGAATACACCATCAAGATTGAACGAATTGTCGGAAGAACCTAAAAACACATCACCCCCAAGTTGACCGCTGATCAATACTCTTAAATCAAAATTTTTCCACGAAAACTCATTTGTAATACCATACAGAACATCCGGATTTGGATTACCTATGATTGTTCTGTCATTTTCGTCTATATAACCATTTTTGTCAACATCCTTCATTCGGGCAGTACCAACCTCCGATGACCAGTGTTTAGGTTGAGTATCAAATTCTTCTTGAGTCATATAAACTCCGTCGAAAACATATCCGTAGAATACACCGATCGGTTGTCCTACTTGTAATCTATTCCAGTCGGCATAACGTTCGTCCCCTCCTATAGGTGTATTGTTGGTACTTAATTTTACAACTTTATTACGGGGTATTGTTATATTGAGGTTTGTTTTCCAGTTGAAATCTCCTACTATATTTCTAGATTCTAGCGTAAACTCATGTCCCCATGTATCGAATCGGCCAACGTTAGCCGAAATATCGCTGAACCCGGACGACCAAGGGATATCTATCTGATATAGCAATCCGTCTGTAATCTTGCTATAATAATCGTACATGAAGAAAATACGGTCATTGAGAAATCCGACATCAACACCCAAATCTAATTGTTTTGTTTCTTCCCATGTAAGGTCATTGTTGCCTATGTTGCCTAATGATTTTCCGGGTGCTAGTGTTCCACCGAGTACATAGTTATTTTTATTCAATGTAGCTATATAACTGTAGTCTCCAATATTGTTATTACCTGTGACACCATAGCTAGCTCTTAACTTCAGATAGTTCATTACTTTGGTCACCGGTTTCATAAAGGATTCTTCCGAGGCAATCCATCCTCCCGAAACTGAAGGGAATGTAGCATATTTGTTCCCTTCTCCGAATCTGGAACAGCCATCCTTACGAATTGTAGCTTGAAGTAGGTAACGGTCTTTATATGTATAATTGGCACGTCCGATAAGTGAGGCCACAGTCCATTCGGTGGTCGAACTCGAACCTTTTGTTGTGGCTGCGGCATCGAGCCAAGGTACCTCATCGTCAGCAAAATCAGTTCCGGTGATAGTGCTGAATTCCGAATTTACTTTTTGGGCGGAATATCCGAGCAAGAGACTAATCGCATGATTTCCGAATGTTTTGTCGTAAGACAGCATATTCTCTATTGTCCAGTTATAGTATGTTCCAGTATCATAAGAGCCTTCAGCCTTTACTGGAGGTGGTGTAAACAACCCACCACCAACAAGAGATGATGCCCATTGGCGATTTCGAGAGTAGCCTATATCGGTTCCAGCCTGAAATTTGTATTTCAATCCGTTCCATATATCAATGTTCGCATAAGCGTTGCTTATCAAGGTTATGGTTCTCGTATTGTTTAATCGTCCGTCCAGATAGCGAAGCCAGTTTGGCTGTCCAAACATTCCCGGCGATTCGAGTGATACCTTCAGACTTCCATCTTTATTATAAGGACTTTGGCATGGGTCAGCTATCAAAGAAGCACTTAGAATCTCGCGGTATCCATCAGTGTTTTGGTTATTGTATATTTGAAATACAGGGGCTACATTAAAGCCTAGTTTAACTTTTTCGTGCAATGTGAATTCATTGTTGACACGTAGGTTGTAGCGTTCGAAATTAGAGTTTCTCACTACTCCTTCTTGCTTGAAGTATCCACCTATTACAGCTGTGGTCATAAAATCATTTCCGCCGGATACACTTAAACTATAACTCTGAATAGGAGCCGATCTTAATAATAACTTATACCAATTGGTACCTTCTCCGTACTGCTCGGGATGCTGATACATTTCAGGCACAGGGTCTGTTGATCCTTCGTATTTAATTTGATCTTCATAAAACTCCTTCTTGAACTGGGCAAACTCTCGGGCATTCATGACATTCATTTCCTGTAATCCATTAACAGATTGAACGCCGTAATTTGCGTGTAGAGTAACTTGTGTTTTTCCCTTCTTCCCTTTTTTAGTAGTAATGAGTATTACTCCATTTGCTGCTCGAGATCCATATAAAGCCGTAGCAGAAGCATCTTTGAGTACCGAGAAAGTTTCTATTTCATCGGGGTTTATATTATTTAATCCTGTTGATATTGGAATTCCATCTACAACAAATAATGGTTCACTTGCATTACTGATAGATGCAGCGCCACGTATACGAAATGCCATACCTTGTCCGGGAGCTCCGGATGTTTGATTAATTTGCACACCGGCTACCTGACCTTGAAGTTTTTGTCCTATTTGGGCTACCGGTATATCAGTCAAGGCATCTCCTTTTATCGTATTGATGGCACCTGTTATGTCTCTTTTCTTTTGGGTTCCATATGTTACCACAACTACTTCATCCAGATACTTTGTGTCTTCATGCAAAATAATATCAAATTTGGTTTGATCATTTATCGGAAGTACTTTTTCTGTAAAACCCAGAAAGTTAACTTTTATAGAATTACCAGTTGTAACAGATAGGTTAAACGCTCCGTTTTCATCAGTAGCAACCCCATTCGTTGTACCTTCGACAACAACACTAGCACCAATAATCGGTTCTCCTTTAGCATCTCTTACAGTTCCGCTGATGGATTTCTTTTGTTGTTGTTGAATCTGCTGTTTCAACTCTTCTTTCTTGTTAGAATCAGCTGGATAAATCAGAATAAATTTTCCATCTATTTCATACGCCAAACCCTTGCCTTTAAGGGCAATGTCTAAAATATCACTTATAGTACGATCTTTAACTGAAAGCGTTACTCGACTCTCATTATCAAGTTCATTGTTATTGTATAAAAAAGAGAAGTCGCTCTGCTTTTTAATCTCATAGAAAAGATTCTTCAGTTTGACATTCTCAAGTTTTAAACTCATTCTCATATTTTGAGAATAGCTGTTTGATGCTGATAATGAAAACACAATTGCAACTGTAAGAAATAGAGTCAGTTTCATAATTCTAAAAAGTCTTTTGTGGTAAAAAAGAGGTGCAAAAAATGTTTTTCTAAAATAATTTTTCATACTTTAGCATTAGTTTTAGTTAATAATTTTGAGATAACTTTATTGCGAAAACTTACTGAATCGGGAAATGGAGCTAACATTTTCCGATTCTTTTTTACATTTATGAGGTATTCATGCTCTTTAGTGTTTTTATTATTAGTTATTAGATCTTAGATTTCGTATATTTCTATTACATTTCCAGCTTGTCTATAATCGAATTTCCGATGTTTTTTGAATAAATCGAGAATTTGTTGAATACTCTCACCTCTGTCGAAGACTCCCGAGAACAGCTCCTTTTGGAGTTCGGATGATTTTATGTCAATCCTAATATTAAAGCCTCTTTCAAGTTTTTTTACAATATCGGAAAACGTTTCGGCATCAAAGTAGTAACTACCATTCCGCCATGTGGCATACATAGAAGCATCAACTTCATTTATATTGACCGATCCGGATAGTCTATCAAATATATATTGCTGATTCGGAGACAATATTATAGACTGTTCGTTTAGTAAAGAATCTGTTTTCTCAACTTTCACTAAACCTTCCAATAAAGTTGTGATTATCTTATTATCATCAGAATATGCCTTAACATTGAAATGAGTACCCAGCACTTTTACATTAATACTATTAGTTTTTACTACGAAAGGTTGTTGTTTGTTTTTTGCTACATCAAAATATGCCTCACCCTCTAATACCACCACTCGTTCTTTTCCTGAAAAGGAGTTTGGATATCTCAAGACCGATCCGGAGTTCAATTCTACAATGCTGCCATCACTGAGCGTTATTTTTGATTTTGAGCCATATTCACATTTAGTTTCTACATAGGATATATTTTCATCTGTAGATTTTATTGTTGAAAATAAACTTAGACCACCAATGATGATAAGAAGTGCAATTGAAGCGGCAGATATATATTGCCATATTTTTGTCTTTCTCTTATATGAATATTTAGAAACTCTGTTCTGAATAATATTAAATATTCTTTCTTTAGAATCATGAGCATGCTCAAATGATCCGTTATATCTTATCTTTTGTAATTTTTCAAAAATAGCATAGTTTCTTTCGTCTTCTGAAAGCCAGTTATCAACTAACATCTTTTCTTGATTAGTTGCCGTCTTATTTATTACAGCCACTATCGCAGGCAATATTTCAGGATTGTCTTTTATCATTGTATCGTGGGTTTATATTAATATAGAGTAAAAAAAAAAGAAAGACATCTAAGCCTTTCCTTGAAAAAAGTATCTTTTTATAGAAAAAATATATAAAAGGGAGAAATTACTTATATAATAGCTAGAAAAACAATCAGTTTTTTCTTCAAGATATAAGCAAGTTTTTTAATAGCTATTACGATTTGTGCATTTACGGTTTTTTCCGAAATGGATAAAATCTCAGCTATTTCTCGGTATTTCAAGCCTTCTTCTTTGGCCATCAGAAATATCAGTTTACATCGTTCGGGTAATTCATTTATTGCACTCTGTATAGCCAAAACGAGTTCTTCATTAATATAAATCTCTTCGGGAGTCAAATCACTCGAGGCCATCCCCAAAGGGATATCATCGATAATTAAGGATTCGATATTCTTTGATTTGTTGATATAATAGAGAGCTCTATTGCGGGTTATAGTAAAAAGATATGCGACAATATTCTCTATATTCAATAATTCTAATCTGTTTTGCCATATACTAAAAAAAACATCAGAAATGATTTCCTCTTTAGTTTCATTATTTTTTATAAAATAACTGGCAAAACGATATATCTGAATATAGAACTTATCATAGAATAAACGAAAGGCATAAGGGTCATTCTCAGATATCTTTTCCAGAATAGCATTGAGTTCATTAGAGTTATTCATGCTAAAATTGTTTAAGCCTCACAAAAGAAAAGTCAAACGTATAAATTTTTTTGCATAAAATTGATTAATTACGATAGAAGAACTTCAAAATTTCTTTTATTCATCTAATTTCATTAAAACGAAGTATGGAGTGATCCGAAAAATATAAAAAATTAGAGCTTTTATTATATGAGGTACTGTTTGGCTTATAAAGAGTATATATTGTTGGTAATATATTTAAATAAATTGGCGGATGAATTCAACTACTGATTCGCATTAATAAATTAAATAATCGAAATATTAACAATATAAAAATCGTTATCGCTTAAATCTATCATAGGATATATATATGTTTACACTACATATACATTTGTTCTTTTCCCCACCAATGTCTATTTGCAGATTTGTAATGTATAAAATAAAAACAACCATATAAAATAATATTTCACGTAATACCTACTTTAGCAGTTGAAATCACTCGAAATGATTTGTTAACTATAAATTTAAAACGATGGACAAATGAAAATTCACATCAACAGGCATTTACAGATTTGGTGGATTCTATTGTTTATAGGACTGTTCCATGCACAATTAGCATCAGCCCAAACGGGATCTACAATCCTTGTACAAGGAAAGGTTTTGGATGTAGAGAATATAGAGATTATTGGAGCCGTTGTCAAAATTCAGAACAGACAAATAGGCACAACTACGGATGAAAAAGGAAAATTCTCCATAAATGCCCATATAGGCGAAACTTTGGAGATATCATTTATGGGCTACAAAAAACAGATAGTCAAAGTCACATCATCTCAACCACTAACTATTGTTTTAGAAGAAAACAGCATCGAACTGGGCAATGTTGTAGTCGTTGGATACGGAACAACAAGCAAAGAAAAATTGACAGGTGCAGTTGCCAATGTATCTACCGCCGACTTCAAAAATCGGCCTATAACAGATGTATCATTAGCTCTTCAGGGCAAAGTTACAGGAGTACAAGTAACACAAAATTCGGGACAGCCGGGTTCGGATGGTGGTACAATCACAATCCGAGGCATAGGTACTCTAAACAATTCTTCGCCATTAGTCATCATCGATGGATTCGAATCTTCATTCGATAAAGTAGACCCTAAAGATATTGAGTCTATGACGGTACTAAAAGATGCCGCTTCGGCAGCCATCTATGGAAACAAGGCTGCAAACGGTGTTATCCTTATTACTACAAAAAAAGGTAAAAGCGGAGGAATGTCGATCGAATACAATGGCTACCTTGCTGTTCAGGATGTTACCCGCTACCCTTCCCTGCTCGGCTCTGTCGATTTTCTGGAATTATATAATGAAGCCCGAATCAATTCGGGAATGCAAAAATTATATAGCGACGAGTATATAAACAATTTCCGACGAGGTGATGATTTGGCTGCATATCCTGATCGCAATTGGGCTGATTTTTATTTCAAACCTGCTGCTCAACAAAATCACTATTTGAAACTAAATGGCGGAACAGAAAAATTGACATACACCCTATCGCTTGGTTATTTAGATCAGAACGGAATATTACAGGGAACAGATTACAAAAAATATTCTTTCAGGTCGAATGTAAACACATCCTTCCTAAACGATAAGTTAAAAATAGCCGCTAACATATCAGGTTATGTAGGCGATCAAACCGATTTGGTCGATGGAACAGAATCGACATTGGCTCGTGTGGTTCAAATGCACCCTACCGTTGTAGCCAAAATGGAAGGATATGGATGGACTTCATGGTTTTATAATGATGCCGTGCGCGAAGCCGGAGGTAAGAAAGGATTGGATAAAAAAAGCTTTACCGGAAATCTGAATGCAATACTTCAAATAACTAAACAACTGAAACTGGAAGGAGCTGTTAGTTACGACTACAATATGGAATTCGGACAAACTTATGCTCCAAATATTAGCTTGTATACAATAGAGACCGGATCGAATGGCGAGCAGACAATCGGTAAAAATTCATCGCGCGAATCGATGATAAGAGAGAGTACCTATCGATATGGCACAACATCGAGCTATGCAACCCTTTCTTACTGGCTGAATGTAAACGACGACCACCACTTCAAGTTATTGGGAGGAGCACAGCAATCAGAGTGGGAAGGCAAATATTATCAAACACAGCGTAGTCGCTTAACAGCCAACCTGCCAACCCTCGAAGTAGGAGATCCTGCCACACAGAAAAATAGTGCGTGGGCTTCCACTGTCAGATCGTTGTCTCTATTTGGGAGATTTAACTATGATTATAAAGATAAGTACTTATTCGAAGCCAACATGCGTTACGACGGATCTTCCAAATTTGCAATAGATAATAAGTGGGGGCTATTTCCTTCTTTTTCCGCCGGATGGCGTATATCGGAAGAACCTTTCCTCAAAAAAGGCCTACCTTGGGTAAACGAACTCAAAGTACGTGTATCATGGGGGCAACTGGGAAATGAGAAAATATGGAGTTCTTATGCCGGAATAGATATTCTATCGGTAGGAACAGCTAATTATATATGGAATAAACAAAGTGTAACAGGATCGGCAGTATCATACATTGCTAACAAAGACCTGACATGGGAAACGACAACACAGAAGAATGTAGGATTAGATTTCACTATCCTCGACTCATTTTCGGTGTCGGCCGACTTCTATATTAAGCAAACAGACAATATTCTAATGCAATTACCGGTATCCAGTACTTTTGGATTTACTGAAGATCCTTGGCAGAATGCAGGTAAAATGCGCAATGTGGGATATGAATTCACATTGGGATATAACAAAGAACTATTCAAAGGGTTCGATTTTAATGCAAATGCGACTTTGTCATTCAATAAAAATAAAATATTGGATCTGAAAGGTATGAGCCCTATCCTCAACGATACAAAAGGTATTTTGTTACAAGAAGGCTTACCCATCAATACTCTATATGGTTACGAAGTGGAAGGTATCTATCAGAACGAAGAAGAGATTCATAATCAGCTGAAAACTTTCGACCGATACGGAAACCCTGTCAACTCATACTCAGGACTTGTAGCCGCTCCGGGCGACATCCGCTTCAAAGATCAAAATGGAGATGGCATTATAGACAAAGACAACGACCGTGTTGCTCTTGGTGATCCATCACCCGACTGCTTGTTCTCGTTCTCTACAGGAGCCAGATACAAAGGATTCGACTTCACTATCTTCCTGCAAGGCGTATTGGGTGGCGAGGGTTGGAGCTCAGGCGAACTGGTTTCGCCATTTTTCAACAACTACAATAGTGCAGGATGGATGATAAATCGATGGACTCCCGAAAAGCCGAACAATACCTATCAGCGGGTATTTATAGATAGCCAACGATCGGCCATCAAGTCGGCGTACTATGTAGAAGATATGTCTTATTTGCGTTGCAAAAATATAGAACTAGGTTATACTATACCAAGTTCTCTGCTAAATAAGATAAGCATTACAGGAGCCAGAGTGTTTGTCAGTGGACAAAATATGTTCACCCTCACCAAGTATAAGGGATTTGATCCCGAAAGAGCAGGGATAGACGCAACCAATATCTACTCCTACCCTTTAGTTAAGACATTTACAGCAGGTATAAACGTAACATTCTAAGTCATGAAAAAGAACTCATTAAAATATATTGTAGCAGTATTGCTTCTTTTGTCGGCAAGTTCTTGTTCCGATTACCTGAATACTGTCCCTACCGACAAAGCATCTCCGGATACATTCTTGAAAGATATAGATCAGGCTAAAAGCTTGTTGGCTGGTATTTATTATTGCTTATACGACGAAAGCCCGAGCTATATAACGCCCTACACATGGGAAAATATGTCGGATAACTCATTCAATCCCAATACATGGGAGTTCTCTGCCGAATTTGCCAAAGGCACGCAAACAGCAACAAGCTGGTGGGCCGAATATAAATGGACAAGGGACTGGCAAGCTATTTCGCGCAGCAACTCGTTGCTTCGAGGTCTGGCATCGAACAAAACACTGTCGCAAACAGACAAAAATTCGATTATGGCCGAATCCCGATTCCTAAGAGCCTTATTCTATTACGACTTGATTTGCTTTTATGGAAGAGTTCCTCTTCTGGACGAAAATTCACCGATGGAAAATCAGCCTCGCGAGGAAATATCTAAAGTATTGGCATTTATGAACGATGATATAGATTTTGCAATCGACAATCTAAAACACTCATTTGGAGGCGAATCAGCATCTAAAGGCGCAGCTTATATGCTGAAGCTACGCATTGCTCAATATGAAAACAACAATCTGGCAGTAATAGATGCAGCTAAAGAAATTAAGAAATTAGGGTATACTTTATATCCCAATTTCTCAAAATTATTTCTAGAAGAAGGTACAACGGATACATCTAACAAAGAGATCATCTTGAAGATAAATTATGCAACCGACCTTCGTTCCAGTTATATGACAATGCTTTGGTATCACTGGAATTCTTTTCAGACGACTTTGCCTATGGTAGAGTGTTTCTTCACCGCCAATGGACTTCCGATCAAGACACTGGAAGCGGACGGCGGCGGTTCTATACCTAAAGATGCGTCTTATGATCCCGATCATCCTTTTAGCAATCGTGACCCTCGCCTGCATATGTCCATTCTTTGTCCCGGATCGGAATATCGATTAGACGCCGAATCTCGTTACCAGGCAAATTGGGTACCTGCCAGTTGGGCTAATATATCGGGATTCCGTCCTAAGAAAGGAGCCAACGAAAAACTGGCTAATACACAAAACGATGGTTGTGACAAAATAATAATGCGATATGGCGAAGTGCTATTGGCATGGGCCGAAGCCGAAAACGAACTAAACGGACCGGCCAATGTATATCCGTTGATAGACGAATTGCGGAACCGTGTGGGGATGATTACGCTATCGGAGTCTCTGCCAAATCTGACTAAGGAAACAATGCGTGCTTTGATAAGAAACGAACGCCGTGTCGAACTTTTTCACGAAGGACAACGCTGGCTCGATATTCGCCGTTGGAAGATTGCCGAAAAAGTAATGGTAGATGCCATTGGCTTAGATGTGTCTAAACTAAAATGGTACTGGAATGGAAATGTTACCTCCGATTGGAAATACGAATCTATAATTATCGACAAACGATCTTTTAATAAGGATAGGGACTACCTTTGGCCAATCCCTCAAAAAGAGATAAATGCCAACCCTATGATCAAAAATGATCAGAATCCGAATTATTAATATGTGATGATATGAAAAAGATAATACAATATACAGCAATATTCGCACTGATACTACTTACTGCCTGCGAACAAAAAGTAGAGAATGTGAATCCTACATGGGCACGGGCAATCTATCCGAACGAAGGAGCAACTGTAAAAATCGATTTTTTCAAGCCCGATGCACTTCAGACTTTTACTTGGGAGACAAGACCCAATTCTACTTACAAGATATATTTCGATACGGATATGCATTTTCAGAATCCTTATGTTTTCGACGTAGGATCCAAAGATTCATTGAAAGTAACAAATCAGGAGTTTCTGAATGTATTACGAGAGGTATGGCCCGATTTTACAAGTATCAAAAGATTTTTTTGGAAAGTAGAACAAAACACCAACGGAGAAGTATTTACCACATGGCGATACTTTAATGCAATACTGGCAGTAGAAAGTTTTGTAGACAAACGGGATGGTGAAGAATATGAAGCCCGACAGTTCGTCTTGAACGATGGATCGTTGATGACCATCATGGCCGAAAACCTACGGGCAAAAAAATATTCGGATGGGACACCTCTTCCTCTTCCATACAAGGGGGCTTATACCAGCGATCCGATATACAATGCTAAGGCCGGAGGATATTATTCGTGGGCGACAACCGTTCGCATATCATGGGATGAAGCTAAAGCAGCAACACTCAATAAAGAAAATATACAAGGAGTATGCCCCGATGGTTGGCATGTACCTTCGTTGGCCGAGTTTGATAAACTACGAAGATATTTAGGAACCGAATCGGGAGGGAATCTGGTAAAAGATCCATCTTATTGGAAAACGACAGCCAACATAACCAATATTACAAAGCTAAACATTATAGCATCTGGCTACTATTGGCACGAAGGCGTCGGGTTTATAACACAGGGGCTGGACGATGGAAACCCTTTCACCGGATTCTGGAGTTCTACGCCATACCTCAAAGGACAGCAATTTGCATGGGGTGAAGCGGCATTGGATGAGGATAAGAATAAAGCAACGCTAATGTCTATGTACGATGATGTAGAAGGCATTTATCTGCAAGGCTATTCAGCTATTCCAGGTGTAGAAAACCGTTGCTACCCGATAAGATGTATTATGGATGAAATAAAGTAACCTAAAAAAGAGCAAGATGAATATTTACAGACTAATATATGTATGCTGGTTATTAGCACTACCCTTGTTTGCAACAGGGTGTCATGATTCTTCGGTCGATAATCCTGATCCCCAGGAAATAGATAATAGCTTCTATCCAAAGCGGTTCTACATCGATCCCGAAAACGGAGCTTATTATAATACCGGACATTCGCCATCGCAACCTTGGGAAAGCGTAGACCGCATTCTCGAACGGACATGGACACCGGGAGATACAATATTGATAAAAAGAGGAACCGTATATAATGGTACGATTACCCTAAAAGGAAATGGAACACAAGAAGCTCCTATTGTTATCATGTCATATGGAGACGAGAAGCTGCCTCTACCCGAAATAAACGGAGGTGGCACTAAAGACGAAACAATCCTGATACGCAATGTGCAATACTGGGAATTGCATAACCTGAAAATAACCAATAAGGGGACGCAACCTCGTGCCAAAAGCGTTGGTATCCGCATTGTTGCCGATAATATACCAAATGGAATAATGAATCACATACATATAAAAGGGTGTACTGTACAGGATGTATACGGTACTAAGACACACCATCTGGAAGGAGGCGGAGCAGGTATTTTTTATTACAATGTATTGGAAGGTAATATTCCCAGCAGCTTTAATGATATTGTAATAGAAAATTGCCATATCAAAGATTGTCAGCGTGATGGATTGACAGGATATGTATCAACCGGTGATCGTAGCAAAAGAAAAGCAAATACGAATTTCATTTTTAGAGGTAATCTATTCGAAGGTATTCCCGGCGACCAGATTATTGTAAACAGTTGCGACAAGGCAATTGTAGAAAACAACATCGTACGCAATTGTGCCGAAGGAGGATGGTCACCCGAAGGGGCTTCGTTCCGAGCCGAAGCATCAGCCGGATTGTGGTGTATCCATAGCGACGAAACAGTGTTCCGCTACAATATAGTACAAGACCACAAAGCCACATGGGACGGACAAGCATTCGACTGTGACCAAAACTGCCAGAATACACTTTTCGAATATAATATCTCATACAACAACGTGGGTGGATTCTTCTTGCTTTGTCCTGCCGATGGTGCTTTCGATAAAGGTTATGCTACCCATAAGGGTACTATTGTACGATATAATATAAGTATCAATGACGGCACGCGCGACTATGTAAAAGAAAATGGGTTGACCATATCGTCTGCCATCGATGTAGTAGGACGTGTAGATGGTACATATTTCTACAACAATACAATAATTAAAACAAAATCGGCAACACAAAATGCCGATAATAGTGCCATTACTTTCGACAATTATACCAACATCCCTAATTCGTTAGTATTTGCCAACAATATATTTTACAACACAACAGGTATAGCCAATGAGTTTTGTAAACTAAACGTAGGTTCTCTGAGCTCGAATAAAGGAGTCATTTTTCAGAACAATTGTGTATATGGATATTCTACACCTATACCGGGTACAGGCTCTTACAACAGTGGAAATATAACTATCGATCCTAACTTTGTTAAACTAGTTACCGACTTTGTTAACTCGAACAATCTGGTAGATAAAGATCAAATATTGAATGGGCTGAAATTGGCTACCGGCTCCCCTGCTATCGCCACCGGAACCACCGTTTCGGACGGAGGATTTTATCCCGTAACGAATGATTTCTGGGGTGTTGCTGTCGGATCAAGTAAAAATATGGGAGCATATAACCACTAAAAAGACAATATCATGAATAAAATGATAAGAAATGCAATTTTGGCAGTTACCGGTATTCTCATAGTATTGGTAAGCTGCAATACCGAAAACGATTTTTATGAAGTTGGGCGACAACCTGTTTTTCTCAAATACCCTTCAAAGGATACCACATGGGTATTAAATTACCAAAAGCCCGACTCGCTCTATCGTTTTTCGTGGGAGTCGAAGCGAAACTATATTGAATACAACCTTGTATTCAGCCTGAGCGAAGATATGAGTACTCAGAAAGTAGAAGTAGCAGCAGGAATTAAAACAGACTTCTATCTCACAACCATGCAAGTAGATTCTATACTAAGTTCGATGAATATTGGTATAGGAGAACAACATACAGTCTACTGGTCTATAGATGTTGTAGATCAGGAAGCCGGCTGGTGTGACGAGATCAGGAAGTTGACGATAACCCGTTGCGATTTACCTACAAATGTAATCATGTTGGATAGTCCCTCCAGTTTGGCTGAACTGACATTAGACAAGGCTAATCCAGAGAATCTTATAACATTTAGTTGGACTTGCCAAACAGAAGTGAAAGATTATGTTCTGGAAATGAGTTTCGATAGCAATTTCGATAATGTGATACAAATAGAAAATGGATCAGAAAAATCACATGAATTCTCAAATAAATATTTCGATGACATGCTCAAAAATCATGGAGTAGCACTAGGTCAGAGTATTCCGCTCTATTGGAGAGTTAAAGGAACAGGGAATTTGAACAATCCAATTGAAAATAGTGCCGAAAGAGAGATTTCGATAAGACGTTTTGCCCGCGATCCGGCTCAGGTGACTTTGACAACGCCTGCTGAAGGCAGTACAGTATTACTTGCTTTAGAGAGTGCTTCAGATATGTTCCAGTTTAAATGGTCATGTGATACCACAGGAGTAAGCTACAAAGTGAAAGTATATGACAAAGAGTTGAATGTATCGGTGGAATTCGATGCCGGAAGCAATAAATCATATTCAATTTCACAAATAGATTTTGATCAACTATTAGAACAAAAATTTGAAATGGTTGCATCACAAAAAAAGAAAATGTATTGGGAGGTTATTCCAAACGATCCTTTACGCGCTGTTTCGAAACATACCGGAACTTTTACTGTAAGACGCTTTTTGGCGGTAACGGCTGCTCCTAAAATCAAATTGACAGCATTACCTACTGATGCAACGGCCTATACTCTCAATGTATCGACACCGACAACAAACCTTACTACAGTTAATTGGGATTGTTCGGCAACCGGAGTTACGTATGCCATAGAATACAGTTTGAACGCTGATATGACGCACTCGAAAGTGAAGGAACTAACAACGAACAAAACAGTCGGTTTCACTCACAGTCTGCTTGACGATATGCTATCGGACTTAGGAGCTTCGTATTGGACCAAAACTGTTTATTGGCGAATAGTAACAACTGTAGCTGTAATGACCGAACCATCGGACATACATAACATGAAATTGACAGGTATGATAAAACCATTGGTAGACAAACGAGACGCCTCTTTTCCACAAACATATCCGGTGACGAAAATAGGGAATAACTTCTGGATGGGAGCAAACTTGCGAGCTACCAAATACAGCGATGGCACAGCCTTCACTACTGTAGATTTGGCTTCGAAAACCTATACGGGAGGTGCTGTAACAGATGCGAATGTGATTGGGCAATATTATACATGGCCTACAGCACTGCGTACGTGGCAGTCGGCAGGTTCGAGCGAGAACAGTATTATACAAGGTGTGTGCCCTGATGGATGGCATGTATCCACACTTGCAGACTGGAATGCCTTGATAAGCACTTTGTCTCCGAATCCGGCCAAGAAAGTGAAATCGACACAGTATTGGAATAATCAATGGGAAGTGACAAATAGTAGCGGTTTGAATTTAGTTCCCGGAGGGGTATTCTGGCATGGCAATGTAGGTGCCCCCGACAACGCCGACAGTGGAGGCAAATCCGGATATTGGACAACGACTGTAGGCTCTTCTACGACAGCCTACATGGTAGAGGTATTTGATTGGAATTCGGATGACATTGTTCCATGGCACTATCTGTCTCGTCCATGGAGCGAAGGAGATGGCACAGCTTCGAAAATGGTGAATGTGCGTTGTGTAAGGAATACGAATTAACGATCTTATAAATAATAGAAGATCCGTTTTCTTCAATCTTTTTTGCAATAAGGATTGAAAGAAAACGGATTTTTTTTATCTATACTAAAAGGCTTTTTTGATAGCGATACGAAAAAAAGTAACAATAAAAAACATGCTGAAAAGTGTCACTTTTGTCACCTTTTTTATATTCGTCTTTTAGTTCTGTTATCTTGTAAGTGATAAACTGGCTGATAATAAGGGAGGTAATTTAAACTACATCAGGGTTACATGAAAGTGTACTTTTCGGGCGAACGATTCTTTTCTCCTACAAAAAGAAAGAGATTCTTCGCTACGATTAGAAGGATACAGATAATAGAATAACTAATAACTGTTTACTGCTGTTTACGGAACTCGCTAGGAGAAACACTGTAGAACTCCTTAAATTGACGGCTGAAATGATTCGGATTGCAATACCCCAGTTTGTATGATATTTCAGATGAGGTTAGATCGGTGGACAAGAGCAGATGCTTAGCATTGGTCATCTTAATATTCAGTATAAACTGAGAGGGCGTTTGATCTATCAACCGCTTGATATTCAGATATAATTGAGTACGGCTAATGTTTGTATGCTGTACTAGTTGATGAACCGAAAGATCGGGGTCGGTGAGGTTTTCATTTATATATTCGGTCAGCTCCTTTATAAATATCTCGTCTGCATTATTAACCTCTGTCTTATCGATAGTTAATTGATTAAGACCCGAATAATAATCGCGAAGAACATTTTTTCTTCTCAATATATTATCGAGTCGCAATATCAATTCCTGAATATTAATTGGCTTTTGCAAGAATGCATCCGCTCCCGATTGAAATCCCTTCATCCTGGCCTCGCCGGATAGCTCGGATGTGATTAGAAATACTGGTATATGCTGAGTCTTCGGATTGCTCTTCACCTGACGGCAGAAGTCATATCCATCCATTTCGGGCATATATATATCGCTGATAATAAGATCCATATTCTGAGATTTCAATAACAACAGAGCCTCTTTGGCGGTGGATGCTATCAATACATGAAAATAGTCTTGTAATTTCTTTCGAAGCATTTTTCGTGTATCGCTATCATTATCAACTATTAGTATCTGAAATTTCGTAGAGCTGTTTTCATTGAACAGGTTAGTTTGTTCCTCTATATACATCGTATTATCTATAATCTGATCCAGAATATTATTTCCGTTAGACGACGTGCTAATCTCCATTTTATCATCTTGGCTAATAGGGATCCTCACTCTGAATATATTCCCCTCGTTTTCTACAGCCAATACCGACAGTTCTATATTCAGCAGTTTGGCAATACTATTTACAATAGCCAGACCTATACCGCTATTGGGATAAGTACTGGAAGTATCTGTACGATAATAGGGCTCAAAGATGATGGATTTTTGCTCATTGGAGAGACAAGCTCCACTATTGAAAATATCGATAACTACAACGTTTTCTTCTCTTTGTATTTTCAGATAGCACCTTCCTCCTTGCTGAGTATGTTTGAATGTATTACTCAACAAATTGCCGACCAACATTTCCACCTTGTCGGCATCAAACATCATAGGGAGAGAGTCTATTTCGGTTACAAATTGATGATCTATTTCCTTATGTTTATATAGCGGAGTAAAGGCCTCATAAATACCTTCGACAAAAGTTATTATATCGTATTTCTTTATCTTTATCGAAGCATGCTGAGACTCCATATTGCGGAAATCCATCAATTGATTGATCAGATATTCGAGACGTTTTACATTCCGCTTGAAGATATTGCTGTCGCTATCCGGCTCGTTACTAATAGGTATTATTTCGTTTTGGAGTGTCGAGATAATGGCTAACGGTGTTTTGAATTCATGAGAAATATAAGTAAAGAAGTCTAACTTCAAAGAGTTCAATCTGGTCAATTCGTCTTGTTTGCGTTTAGCTTTGTTGATAATTTCTTTCGTTTGCCGCTGCCTCTTAACAAATCCACTTATAAGCCATAAAATACCAGATAATAGGATGATGTATAATACAATCATATGCCAACTAAGCAGGAATGGAGGCCTTACATTTATTTCTATTTCCTTTGTAGCCAAAGTTTCTCCATCTTCTGTTATTAATTTTATATGAAGGATATATTTTCCTGTTGAAAGACCGGTAAAAGTAATTTCGTTTGATGCCGGATTTACCTCATACCAATCACTGTCAAGATTTTTGAGCATGTATACACACTTGTAGGGAATGCCCTGATCAGGAGTGAAGTCGATGCTGGAAACGAGGAATGAAATAAAATTTTGATGGTTATTGAGAGTTATTTTCTTCGTGTTATTTATATGCTTTTCCAATATATCCGATTCTCCGGGTATAACCGAGTTTTTGAATAGACGGAAGTCTGAAATATAAAGCTCGGGGGGCTGTTTGTCTTGTATAACTATATCTTGAGGACGAAAATTAATTAACCCATCTGTCGTGCCAAAGTAGATAACTCCATCTTTGTCAATATAAGAAGACCGTACATTAAATTCATTCTCTCCCAATCCCCATGCCAAATTTATTCTTCTTACTTTTTTCTCTGGCGTAATTCGAAATATTTCATTACCTGAGGTCAACCACAGATTTTGACTACGATCTCCTTGAATGTTGGAAATACTATTATAGAGCATCTTTTTGTCTGAAATATAAGTGGTGAGAGTGTCATTGTCAAATAACAAAATTTCCCCTTTGGCCGTACCAATCCACAAACGACCTTGCCGGTCTACATAGCTACACTGAAACTGATTGTCCTGATATTGTGGATAATTGAATTTTTCGACTTTACCCGATTTTATGTCGAAACGAAAAAATGAGTACAGGTCTGTTATATAAATATAATTTCTATATTGGTAAATATCCGAAAATGCATAATCTTGGGATGTAGCACCTACTATATTGGAGAAAATATTTTTACCATACATATATACGTCTACACCTTTGTTGCTGGCAACAATCAGGCTATCGCTATTGAGTGAATATAGGGCATATACTTTGCTACCGACAAGCGATGTCTGATCGTTTTGCTGATTGATATAATGAGTTATATTTCCACCCGATCCAATTTTGTATAACCCTGTGGATAGCGATCCGGCCCAAACATTATCCATCCCATCCAATTCAAGAGAAACAATGTTGTCATTTATTTGAGCATTACTATGGTTTATATGCTTTATCAGTTCTCCTTTTGCATCCAGAAGACTTATTCCCATGCAATTGGTTCCTACCCAAAGACGATTGCTTTTATCTTTTACGATACCATTGGCTGTGACGACCCCCGTCTTTTTACTGAAGTCGGCAAGATTACTGAACTGTATATTGGAGTTTAGTTCTTTGATATAAAAGAATCCTGTAAAAAAGGTTCCGAGAACCATATTCTGATCTTTCGTCTTATATATATTTGTTATAGTTGTGGTCAAGGTTATATTATAGCTATTCTCAAGCATATAGTTTTTGAAATAGTTGTTGCTATAGTCATACACAGCTATGCCGCTATTGTGCCCAATCCACAGGCGGTCGTATCTATCCTCATTTATACTGCCGATATTCTCTACTTCGTTGATATTATAGGCCGACATCAAGTTTTCTTTTCTGAAATCATCAAAAGCTCGATTATACCGATAAAGCCCATCTTTTACAGTACCAATCCATATCGTTCCTTTCGAATCGGGGTATAAGCAGATTCCTATCAATGGAGAATGGTCGGAACTCGTAAGTTTATAGGATTTTATAATATTGAATTTTGTGTCTATTTTATAAACCATTTCGCGATGTAATGCCCACATACTACCAAATTTGTCTACACTCATTATATGGTATGGCACATTCTTCTTTATCAGACTCAGCTTCCCATCATCGAAACTATAAATAGAACCATTGGCTACAAGTATAACCTGATCGTTGTACCGAAAAATAGATGATGTATATTCTATATCCTTTTCTTCACATGTTATACGCGAAAATGTTCCTAAATCATAATTATATGCTTCTACATATCCTTGGGTTCCAATTAGCATTTCCTTACCTGTATCATACAGCGAATAGATATACGAACCCGAATATCGCTGAATAGTAGTAAGATGATTACTATCGTATATATTCAAGCCTTTGGCTGTTCCTATCCATATCCGCTTATAGATATCATCTGATATAGTGGTCACATTATTATTGACTATGCCATCATTTTTGCTAATATGGATATAGTTCTTTATCACGTCATCTACCTGAGCCGATAAGCAAATAGTGAGACAGAAAAAGAAGAGCGTAATGCAATTTCGGAAAATTATGATCTTCATGTAAGTAGGTTAAATGAACAAAAATGCATTCTTACTTATAACCCGACTAAAAATCGGAAAAGAGAATTAAAAACAGATATTGTATGTACAAAATCTTAGGTACTAAAGATAGAATATAGATTCGGAATACATAAAACACATTTATATATATTTGTTTAGAGTAGGTGCATATTTGTTTAATTTACACATACCCCTATATTACACTTAGTTTTATATATACTTTTTATACTCATAGGTATAGAGTATAGGGCGTTATGTAAATACATTTGTTTCCGAAGCTTAGAGAAAACTCAAGTATACATTATAAAAAACCTTAGAGTAGATATAATCATGAATAACAAAAAAAACAGGATTGTCCTGACCGTTTTTTTTCTTTTAGCCGGCATATCTATCCATGTAAGTAGCCATACTATAAAGGTTTCGGAATATGGTATTCGACCCAATAATAAAGAAAACTCAATCCCTCTTTTAAAAAGACTTTTAGAAGATAACAAAAATCACAAATCACTAACATTGATATTCGAAAGGGGACGATACAATTTCTATGCAGACCCAGTCAACCAGAGTAATGACAAAGCTACAATTGCATTCGATTTGGAGCTGATGAAAAATGTTACGATAGACGGAGACAGTGCCGATTTTATCTTTCATGGAAAAGTAATGCCTTTCTATATCTATAAGTCCAGTAATATCCATCTAAAGAATTTCAATATAGATTGGGACCGTCCATACAACTCTCAAGCTAAGATAATAAAAACTACAGACGAATATATGGATGTGATTATTGACAAAAAGGAATATCCTTACGAAATAGTGAATGATTCTATCTGGTTCTTGGGCGAAGGATGGCGCAACGGAATTGTACCTCAATACACCAATCTGTATGATGAAGATACTAAAAATATTATTTATCAAACTCGCGACCGTCCCTTGGGAAATGATCTATACAATGCCAAAGTTAGCTGCTTAGGTGAAAATGTGGTTCGCTTCCATTTCAAACCCTTGATAAAGCCCAAAAACGGAACGATAGTTGTGTTTTTCCACGGCACATATATTACAAATGGAATAGAGGTGAAAGAAAGTATCGACACCAAGCTGGAAAACATAAACATATACCACACTCTGAGCTGCGGTGTACATGGATATAAGAGCGAAAATATCAGCCTGCTAAATGTGCACATCATAAATAATGAAACGAAAGGCAGAGCCTTTAGTACCATAGCCGATGCAACGCACTTCAACGGATGCAAAGGCCATATACTCTTCGATAATTGCTCGGTGAGTGGTGCGGGTGACGACTTTATGAACATACACGGAATGTATGCAAAAGTATCTAAAATACTAGACAGTAAGACTGTCATGGTTGCCCCTAATGGAAGATATATAGGCTTCGACCTCAAAGCGAATGCATGGGCTTTAGATTCTGCTACAATGCAGCGTAATTATAAGCTAAGAGTGATGACACAGCATCCTCAATATGATGAAAAAAACAAACTGGAAGGCTACATTCTTACATTCGACCGCTCCATAATAGGCAAAGTAAAAACAGGTGATCTTCTGGAAAATAAAGACCGCACCCCTACCCTTACTGTTCGCAATTGCAAAATGCTAAAAAAGAATCGTGCACGATCGATTTTAGTAACAACACCGGCGAATATACTCATCGAAAATAATTACTTCAGTTCTGCCGGAGCTGCCATTCTCATCGAAGGAGATACAGATTTGTGGTTCGAATCGGGTGCTGTAAAGAATGTGGTGATCCGAAACAATGTATTCGAGGATTGTTATACATCGGGCAATAATATTCTAGACAATCCATGGGGATGGGGCGAAGCCGTTATATCTATAACTCCTTCAGTTCGTCCATCCGGAGATGATTTTCCTGCATATCATCATAATATACGTATCGAGAAGAATATTTTTAGACATTACGACTATTCTATTCTATTTGCCCGTTCGGTCAATAACCTTAGCTTTATTAACAATGAATTAATAAAGACAAGTACTTACCCTCAATTCTATCGGAAAACAAACTTGTACCTCGATGGCTGTCGCAAAGTAAAGGTTGGAGGCAATAGATTCTCTAACGATTTTCCGGGGAAAAATATTACGATAAAACACATGCGTCTTACGGATATTTCTCAATTCGGAACTAAATTGACAATAACAGAAGATAAATAAATGATATGAAAAGAATATTACTTTCAATTCTATTTCTTTTAACCATGGTGATGGCTAAAGCAACAGATGTAGACATAATTCCCTATCCGCAATCTATAAAAATGAAAGATGGCATTTGCAATTTAGCTCTTGGCTTTAATATTAAAGGAGAAAAGCAAAATCAAGATTAT
Organism: Dysgonomonas sp.; assembly: GCF_035323175.1. NCBI lineage: Bacteria > Pseudomonadati > Bacteroidota > Bacteroidia > Bacteroidales > Dysgonomonadaceae > Dysgonomonas > Dysgonomonas sp. The sequence continues at coordinate 33,128 of NZ_DAOKYH010000008.1, forward strand.
CTGAAGAATTTACTCATCTCAGATTTTGCTCTATCACCCAATACCATAGGAATTGCTATAGAGCTAAAGATAAGTGATAAAATAGATAGGAATAACGAGGCATATCGGCTAACGATATCTCCAAAGAAAATCAAGATCGAAGCTTCTACTCGAAATGGTATCTTCTATGGTATCCAAACTCTGAGACAATTGATAAAGAATAAGCAATGTCCATGTTTAGTTATCGACGATAAGCCTGCGTTCCAATGGCGTTGCTACATGCTTGACGAAGCCAGGTATTTTCAGGGAAAAGAAACCGTAAAGCAATTACTGGACGAAATGGCCTTACTCAAACTCAACAAATTCCATTGGCATCTGACCAACGATTCAGGTTGGCGTATCGAGATAAAAAAATATCCTCTTCTGACCGAAATAGGATCTGTACGCGATAGTTCGCAAGTAAACAATAATGGCAAAAAATGGGCTAGCGAAATTTTTGATGGCAAAGTTCATAAAGGCTTTTATACTCAGGAAAACATAAAAGAAGTCGTCGATTATGCGAAGAAGCTATACATCACTATTATCCCCGAGATCAGCATGCCGGGCCATGCTTCGGCGGCAGTTGCAGCTTACCCTTGGTTGGGCACATTGAATGAAAAGATAAAAGTTCCCGAAAAATTTGGAGTCCTACAAACCGTATTCAACCCTGCTGATAGCCGAGTAATCGGTTTTTTACACGATGTTTTGAAAGAGGTCTCCGCCCTATTCCCCTCAGATGTAATCCATATAGGAGGTGACGAAGTGAAATATGATCAATGGATAAACTCGCCGAAAGTGACCCGATATATGAAAGAATATAACTTAACCACATATAGCGATGTACAAGTAAAATTTACGAACGACATATCCAATTTCATAGCTGATTCGTTGGGCAAACGTATGATGGGCTGGAATGAAATATTAGGAGCTAATGTACACGATTGGTCTACAGCCGAAAATGCCAAAACAGAGCTATCACCACAAGCTATCATTCATTTCTGGAAAGGAACTCCCGAAAATCTGTATGAAGCAATCAGAAGAGGCTATCAGTTGGTCAACTCTAATCACGAATATACATATCTGGATTACACCTACGAACTGATAGACCTGCCCAAAGCATACAGCTTTAACCCAGCGCCGGATACTTTTACAGCGAAACAAAAAGAGCAGATATTAGGATTAGGCTGCCAAATGTGGGGAGAGTGGACTCCATCAAAAAAGGAAGTGGAATATCAAACTTATCCACGTATAGCTGCATATGCCGAAGTTGGCTGGACTAGCAACGATAGAAAGAACTATGATCGGTTCGAAAAAGGATTAGATTTTTTTATTAGCAGATGGCATAATAAGGGGTATAATATCGCTCCATTATCTGAAGTAAATTCGAAAAAATAAATATAAGGTATGAATAAGGTTTTAGCGTTAATAATTTGCGTTTGCGCGAGTCTGGCTGCTTCTTGCTCACAAAGGGTAACTGTTGTAAAAATACCACTCGATGGCAGAAATGATTACACGTCTATTGTTTTAGAGGTTCTGCAACAAAATAAAACAGGGAATCTGCTTCTTGAATTCGAAAAAGGAGTGTATAATTTCTATCCCGAAAAGGCAAAAGGAATGTTTGTCAGCGTTTCGAATAACGACAATGGATACAAAAAGATTGCCTTCTATCTCAATGAAATGAAAAATGTCGAAATCAGAGGAAATGGCACTGAATTTTTGTTTCATGGATCAATTGTGCCATTCTACATCAATAGATGCTCTGATGTGTCTGTTTCGGGTATTAATATCGATTACAATACTTCATTTATACTCGAAGGTAAGGTTGTGGCAAACAATCCGATCAACAAAAGTATCGATATAAAATTAAGAGAAGATATCAAATATGAAGTAAAAGGAACACGAATGTTTTACAACGGTTACGATTGGTCTCAACCATTAGGGCAAAATATTGTCTTCGACCCGACAACAAACGCTCCCTACTACTATACATCTAAATATTTACATCTCGACTGGAAAAGAGAACTCATAGCCCAGGATTTAGGCAATCATACTATCCGTCTCTCTGGTTTTGAAGCGGCCGAAGTACCACCAATTGGTTCAATCTACATAGATAAAGGCCCATACAAGAAAAACAGAATAGTGCCGGGCATAATATTGCATTCATCATCTGCCATCAACTTATTCAATATAAATATTTATATGGCAGGAGCAATGGCTCTGATTGGAGAGAATACTGAAAATGTGACACTGAAACAATTCAATGTAAAACTGCGTGAAGGCTCGGGGCGTTATATATCAGCATCGGCTGATGCTACACACTTTGTGAATTGCCGTGGAACCATCCGGTTCGACGATTGCATCTTCGAGAATATGCTGGATGATGCCACCAATGTGCATGGAACATATATGATCGTAAACGAATTTCTGGCGGACGATTGCATTGCCCTACAATTCGGACACTTGCAGCAAGAAGGATTCTCATTTGCTTCAATTGGCGATACACTACAATTGGTGGATCGTACGAGTCTATTACCGGTGAGCCGATTCGTTGTAAAGGAAGTAAAAATTATAAATGATGACTATTGGACAATCCGATGTGAAACGCCATTGCCCTCAGTAGACAAATCTATGCATCTGGCCGTAGAAAATCTAACAAATACAGCATCTTTAGTGATGCAACGCTGCACAGTGAAAAATAACAGGGCGCGAAGCATATTAATATCTACGCCAAAACCGGTTTTGATAGAAGACAACTATTTTGATTCGATGATGGCAGGAATCCTTATTGCGGGTGATGCCAACTCTTGGTTCGAATCGGGATATGTAACTGATATCGTCATCCGAAACAACACATTCGTGAATATGGGCAAAGGTGGTGAGGCGCCACAATCGGTATTGCAAATTTCGCCGGAAATATCGAAATCCGAAAGGTCTAAAGGCTACTATCATGGTAAAATTGTATTCGAGAACAATCTGATAAAAACATTCGATTCGCAGGTTATATATGCCCTGAGTGTGAACGAACTTATAATAAAAAACAATAAGTTTGTAGAAACTAACGATTACAAACCGATCTTTGAAGGTTTATCATTTATAGACGTTCAAAACTGTAATAGTGTAGCTATTGAAGGCAATTCATTCGAAGGTAATCGAGATGTAGAGGTAAGTGCTTCGAAATGTAAAAACGTTGTTCTGAAGAAGCAAAAAGGTTTCAAAAAAGATATTGTGAATAAACCCAATACGTTCTTTTACCAACAATAATAACTAATTATGAAGAAAACCATATATACAATCACGATTGCTGCTTTAATATTATTTTCGGCATGCTCAACTAAATCTGTAACTAACAAACACTTCACCCCCGGCGCAATATGGCTGGACAACAACAATATACATATCAATGCGCACGGAGGAGGTGTTCTATTCGATAATGGTGTATATTATTGGTTTGGAGAGCATAAAACCGAAGGAGAAAATGGTAATTTGGCAAATGTAGGAGTACATTGCTATTCATCTACGGATTTGTATAATTGGACAGACGAGGGCATAGCTTTGGCTGTAATGCCTTCCTCGTCGGGCAGTGATATAGAGGAAGGTTGTATTCTCGAAAGACCCAAAGTAATAAAAAACAAAAAGACAGGAAAATATATAATGTGGTTTCATCTCGAGCCTAAAGGAAAAGGATATAAAGGTGCTCTGAGTGGTGTTGCTATAAGCGATAATGTAACAGGGCCGTATACTTATATAAAAGCTGTACGCCCTAATGCGGGTCATTATCCATTGAATGTTCTGGATATACATAAATTGGACAGTCCAGCTCTCAATCTGAGTTTCGATGGAGGAAGCTTACCCGGAAATGTCGATACGCTCAATATATTAGGAAGAGATATGAAAGAAGGACAGATGGCTCGCGATATGACTTTATTTGTTGACGATGATGGCAAAGCATATCATATTTACTCTTCGGAAGAAAACAGCACTTTACATATTGCCGAACTATCGGATGATTATTTGTCTCATACAGGTAAATATGGAAGATTCTTTGCAGGACGCTTCATGGAGGCTCCGGCAATGTTTAAGCACAAAGGCAAATATTATCTGATGATGTCGGGATGCACAGGTTGGAACCCCAATCAAGCACGTTCGGCCGTATCAGACAATATATTCGGAGAGTGGAAGGAATTGGGTGATCCTTGTATAGGAGATACAACACAAACGACCTTCCATTCGCAAAGCACCTATATTCTACTAGTTCAGGGCAAGCCTGACACCTATATCTATATGGGTGATAGATGGAATCCAAAAAACGCGATAGATGGAAGATATATATGGTTACCCATTACATTTGACGGAGACCGTTTCACTATCAGATGGAATGATAAATGGAAAATAGAAGAGTAATGAAATACCTATATCAAGTTTTTATAGTTGCCTTATTGTTGTTGGCATTACCGCAAACAATAGATGCTCAGGACAAAGTAAAGATTGGTGTACTGACCAATGGAGAAGGCAGTAATATTAATTGGACAACCTCCTTGCCCGAATTTGATGTAGTTGATGCCAGCGTCAAAAGTTTCCTTGTTAGTCAACAAGGTTGGGAATTGGACAGAAGGCTTCTGCGAGAGAAACCCGAATTCTGTATTCTATACGGGGGACTGCCTGATATACTTTTGCAGCTTTCGGTGAAAGATATATCGGGAGCATACAAATATTTATGCTCTGAGATGATAAAGAACAATATTAAGCCAATTATAATAGCTACGCTTCCTGTAAGAAATCATTTAGCTATCAACTCCTATATATATCAACTGAACAGAGAATTACAATCTTATGCAGCGCAAAACGAAATATATTATTATTCGGCAGACAAGGGGCTGACTCATGAAGGAGAATTACTCCCGGAAATTTCAGATGATGGATTTATACTTAATAATAGCGGTCTCTCACTATTCGTTAATAATATAGCTGCATTTATAGATGATGTTATTGCACTGAAAGAAAACAGGCTTGTACCTCTGTCTACCGCACACAACCTAACCAGTAGTGCTATTGACAATATAATGAAAAACTCTCATTCAGAAATAAAAATTGTGATGCTAGGAAATTCCCTTACAGCAGGCGGAGGAAATTGGAATACCCGACTGAATAGAAAGGATACTCATAATGCCGGTCAAGGAGGATATACAACAGGACAGATGCTATGGCATATGGATAGAACCGTTATTGATACGCACCCCAAAATATGTTTTGTGATGGCAGGCATAAATGATTTGTTCAACAATATAGCACCCGATGTTATATATCAAAATCAAATACAGATCATTAATAACTTAATAAAAAGCGGAATAAAACCTGTGATACTACTAACGCTTTATACACACAATAATCTATCTTTGGCTCAAAAGATAGATTATATCAACAATAGGATAATTAGCTATTGCGAGAAAGAGAGTATCGACGTAATCAATTTGAATCCCCTCTTAGCTTCGGAACAAAGCTTAAAGGCTGAATATACAACAGACGGCACACATCTCACCGAGGCTGCATATCTCATATGGTCAAAAGAGTTGGTATGCTATCTTGCAATCAAAGGCATAAAGTAATTGTAAAACATCACTAGCTAATAAAAGCTTCAATATGTTCTTCTCCTTTGACCATGTTTATGGCAAACGGAAGAAGTATATCTAACCGCTTCATTGTTTATTTTTTATATTATTTACTGCTATTAAAGTTTTGTAGCCGATAATATTTTCAAAATCTTTTCCGAGCATAATCATACCACCTTTAGTACCAATAAAGAAGATCGCAACCATATTGGTTCTGCTGAACATGTCAAAATAATAGCTAATTTTGTAAGAACAATAAAAACATTGAAACCCGAAATACGTTATTTCTGTGATCCTGTTATGGGTGATATTGACAAAGGATAGTACATGGGATCGGATGTTCCGAAATAGGCAAACAGTCCTGAAGGCAATAAATTATAATTTCATCTCAGAAATAAAACAAAAAGGGTTAGAGAAATATGTGTAAAATAAAATTTATTCGTACTGTAGGGCTTCTTGTTATAAAAAATAACAAGCTACTCCTAGCATATAGTAATAATAAAAGAGCATGGTATTTGCCCGGAGGAAAAATTGAGACGGATGAATTACCTCAACAATCTTTACTGAGAGAGATATGGGAAGAACTAACCCTCAGAATAGATGTTAAGTTGCTAAAATTCTATTGCCATATTACTGCGCCTGCATATGGTGAAGACGAAAATCTGATAATGGAGCAAGATTGTTATTTATACGAATTACACGAAAATATATCGCCGAATAATGAGATCGGAGCTATCAAGTTTTTTGATAGTTATAGCTATGAACAGGAACCGGCACAAGTTATAGGTGTGCTTCAGATATTTAAAAGACTAAAGGCTGATGGATTAGTAAGCTAAAGAGAAGTTCTTATCAGAAAATACTGTTATTATAAAGAGATGAATGTACTAAATACAATATATTCTAATCGACAGCCTCGCACTTTTCTCTGACTACGGTATGTCCCCAGTTGTTAATCGCTTCGAGAGCAGGCATGAAGGTATGTCCAAATGGAGTGAGTTTGTATATAACTTTTATTGGAGGCTTTTCTCCATATACAGTTCTTGATATCAATCCCACTTCTTCCAGTTGTTTCAATTGGAGGCTCAATGTCATCTCGGTTATATCCGGCATTTCCTTTCGCAATTGGCTATAACGCTTTTCTCCATCTTTTAAGTAATATAATATCACTACTTTCCACTTTCCTCCAATCATATCCATTGCCAAACTGACTGTGCAATGATACATTTTTCCATTAAATTCAATATTCTTTGCCATATCTCCAACCTATCCATTATGATAGTTATTGCAAAGGTAAATCACTATAATTAGTTTTGCAACTAAAATTATTATAGTATGGCATTACTTATTTTAGCTCATCCCAATTTTAATAAATCGATAGCAAATAAAACTATTGTAGAACGATTGCAAAAAAGTAATTTGGATATAGAAATTCGAAACTTGCACGCTCTTTATCCTGACTTTAGTATTGATGTGCAAGCCGAACAGGACGCTTTGTTGAGGCACAATACAGTCGTGTTTCAGTATCCATTTTACTGGTACAATATGCCTGCAATCTTAAAGCAGTGGTTTGACTATGTGTTTGTTCATCAGTTTGCTTATGGTTCACAAGGCGACAAACTGAAAGGAAAGAATTTTGTACCGAGTTTTACGGTAGGTGCATTTGAAGACCAGTATAGAACACTTGAAAAGCATCATTTCCGAGTTTTAGAATTTTGTAAAAATATGGAACAGACAGCATATTTTGCACAAATGAATTACATTGACCCTGTATATTTTCATGGAACATCCGGTGTGTCCGGTTATGGTGAGTATGAAATAAAAGACAGGGCTGAAAGACATGCGGAAAAACTAATAGCTCTATTGTCTGAAATGCAGTAAAAAAGTTTAGCAACTCTATATGCAAAATAGAGAATGAATCTTGTCAGGTCTATTGCTTAAATCACATCTCATAGTGTAATAGAAAGCAAGTCAAGTAAGAGATATAAAGCTTCAATTATTATTATAGAAAAGTAATTAAAAATAATCAGAAAAATACGGTTGATTATCTGGTATTATTTGTTCTAGGACTTCAACGATATCATTATCTGCCTGAAGTCGTTCAATCCGATGCAGATATGAAGGACTACGATACGACATAAGCATAGTTGTCAATGTTTGAATATCGAGATATACGGGCTTACCTACAGCTTCACTTGTATGAGTAAGCCTGCCTTTATCATTTTTAACTAAGCCAAACGCTCCCCTATTCCATTCTGCGATCGAATCGGAAACTACAAAATGGAAAGGAGTAAATACATCCAGGTTTTTAAACGGAAAATTATTAAGAAATTCAATCACATCAACTATTCTAGCCATATAATAAGGTTCGATTGTCTCTTGTATCTGTCCATCATCCAAAAAGAAGTGAAGTGGATCATTCTTGTATATATTTCCTTGTACCTCTTCTATCATTGAGTAATGAGCATAAACAAAATTCCATAGGCCTATTCTTGCTTCTTGATTTAGATATATAATATCTTTGATATGAAATATATCTTCTTCTATCCAATATAAGATATATCCTTGCGGAATGTCATCTTTATCATAATAAACAGCCGCGGTTCTTTCCTCTTCATTTTCCCATCTCCAATATTCCTCCCACTCTTGTGTAGCTCGTATTAAAGCCCCGTGGTTGCTCCGTGCAAATTTATCATAGACAGAGATTACATCAGGATGGTTAACAGATAATCTTTCAGCAAAGCCTTTTACCGCAATGTTTTTGGGTATCTGGCTATCTTTTATTGTAAAAGTCAAATGATCGGACATTATCTCCCACCCTTTACGCCGATAATAAGGAATAGAATAGGGACAGAGATAAGAGATCCATTGTCCTTTATTTTTCATTATTTGTAGACCTGATTTTATGAGATCATTCATCAAACCAAGGTTTGCATATTCAGGATATGTACCTACTCCTGTTAAACCTCCCATTGAAAATATTTTTCCATGAATATTTACTTGACAAGGATAAATACATAATTGAGAGACTAGCTGATCATCATTAAACCATCCAATAACATCTGCATTCTTGAGAATGGGACGTTTAGACTTTACAATCTCGCCATCCTTATATCCACTTTGTAGGATATCGTTGTTGGTTACCTGAAATACATAACGCAACAGTTCATTAAATTGGTCTATATATTCTAAGCCAAAAGGTTTTAAGATTAAACGCTCCCTTATTTTGTTTCTTTCCATAACTGGAATTATGTTATTTATACAAAGATCTTAAGTCTTCTTATTTAACAGGATACAGAAAAAAAATGTTTACATTATATCTACACTTGTAAGAGCACAGAAATAAATATTCCGATCTCTTTCCTTTAAACTTAGCCTAATTAGCCCATTCTGCATTTACTAATATCGGAAAATGATCTGATGGAAATTTACCGATATTATAAGTATCAGTTAACATTCCCCATCTTTTTGTCTTAAAGTGCTTACTGAAATAGATATGATCCAATATTTCGTTGTTGCTTATAATAGCTCTATCTAAATTGTCTAATTCTTGAAGAGGCTTTCCCCAAGCATTATATGACGAGTTATTGGCATACGGTTGTTCAACATCATAATAGGTATCTCTTAAGACTCCCGAGTTATTAAGAAGCTGAGCCCAAGAACTATCCATTCCTCCATTTAGGTCTCCCATAAATATCACGGGATTATCCCCTACTATTTCTTTGATTTTAGTCAATATCAATTTACTACTTTCGTTGCGTGCATAATCTTTTTCATAATCATAATGAGCACTGAAAACGAAGAAGCTCTTACCTGATTTGATATCCTGTAATTCAACCCATGTACAAATACGATTGCAACAAGGAGCATCCCAACTTTTAGAAGGCACATCAGGGGTTGCAGACAACCAGAAGTCTCCATTACTCAGTAATCTGTATTTGTCTGTTTTGTAAAATATTACGGAATGCTCCCCTTGTCCGTTACCGTCTCTTCCCTCCCCGTAATAATCATAACCGGGTAGAGCAACTTTCATATCCTTTAATTGATTCGGTAAAGCTTCCTGAGTTCCAAAGAAATCAAAATCGTGATACTGTACTAACTTTGCAATATATGGAAAGCGATCTTTCCACATATTACCCACATCGGATGAATTGTCATTTCTAACATTATACGTTCCGACATTAAATTTTTGTGCATTTAGAGTAAGGGCAGTCATGAATAATACTGCACTAATAAAAATTTGTTTCATTATTAAATTAATTTGAGAATTAAAGGTAATAAGTAAATATAATTTCTTGATGATATATTCTCAGATTATAACTTTCTATAACGGTTTATGCAATAGAACTGATAAAAAAACTTATATATCGATACATATGATAAACTATGTTATTATGAGTTGTAACCAATCATCAGAGTTGGTGCACTTGATACAAACTACACTTTTATCACTTAAATAAATGTAACAAATCCTCCATCTCAGCCCAATATATATGAGTATATCCTGCAATTACATTTTTGTAGCGTAATAGCTTTGTATCCACTGGAACCTCCTTTGCATTATACTGCTGTGTTATACTTTCCATGTTATTTTCAATATGTGAATAATGAAATTCGTGTCCTCTAACAGCTATACAATTATATTCAAATTGACGGTATCCTAATTTAAGTTTCATGTTTTCCATTGAAGCCTTTTGCTTGAAAATATCTACCATTGGATATTCTATCCCATCCTTATCTGCGATAGATGAAGACAGATACATCATTCCACCACATTCTGCAAGAATATTACCTCCATTTTCCGCATAATCCATAATAGCCTTATGTAGCAGTTTATTTTCGCTTAGCTGTTTTGCATATAATTCAGGATATCCTCCCGGGAAATAAACAAAATCTGACTTTGGCAAATATTTGTCTGTTAAAGGACTAAAGAAGGTCACCTCTCCTATTTTTCTTAAATATTCTATATTTTCATGATACATAAAATTGAAGGCTTCGTCGGCTGCAACTGCTATTTTCAGATCCCGAGAAGCATGTTCGTTAATTTGCTGCGGTTCTGAATTTCCTAACTCAACTTGCGTATGTGATAACAATATATCAATATCAATATGTTTTTCCACAATTGATGCGGCAATATTAGCAAAGTCATCTAAAAGAAAATCTTGATCGATACTTAATCCTAAATGACGTGAAGGCACACTGAGATTTTCATTTTTAGGCAGATAACCTAGTGGAACTATACCAACATCGTGGCAAGCATCCGAGAGAAATTTATAATGGCTTTCGGATCCTACATAGTTAAAAATTACTCCTATAACATTTATCTTTTCATAAAACTTTTTGAATCCATACAATAATGGAGCTGCTGAATATGCCATAGATTTGGCATTTATAACCATAACAACAGGGATATCCAATAATCCTGCAATTTCGGCACTACTTCCTTTCATTTTGTTATATCCGTCAAATAGCCCCATCACTCCTTCAGTAATGCAAGCATCACTTCCTGATGCGTATTTTGAGTACAGATATCTGACGTGATTCTCTGATGATAAGAATAAATCCAGATTGACAGATTTATTGCCAGAAGCCATATCGTGATATTTCGTATCTATATAATCAGGTCCGCACTTAAATGGTTGTACCTTAAGACCTCTATTCTTTAATGCTCTTAATAAGCCTAAAGTAACTGTTGTTTTTCCTGAACCTGAGCTTGGCGCAGCTATGAGAAAACTGGAAATCACTTTCATGAGTAATCTGGTTTTATTTTCAGCAAAAGTATAAAAAGCCATCAATGAAATGAATTTTACCAAGAAAATATATTTTTTAAGAATTCTTTTTAATCCTATTTTTTTTCAATTACCTTTGAAGCCGCTTAGGTGATGTATTCAGACATTCGTCTGTTGCATAAAAGGGAATTCGGTCAGAATCCGAAACAGTGCCCGCTACTGTGAATTCCATAAAATTTTGAGTATCACCACTGCCACTGTCACAATGATGGGAAGGCCTCTCAAAATGGAACAAGTCAGGAAACCTGCCTAGCATAAATTAATAGATATTCCCGGGGTCAGGAATATAATTAACTAACATTATACTTCTTTTTTAATGAAACTAAGAATTATGCTAACAGCATTGCTATGCTGTATTGCAAGTATTTCGTTCGCTCAGTTGAGCTTGCGCGGAAGAGTCGTTGATGAAAATGAAAAGCCGATCGCTGGTGCCAGCGTATGGATTGAGTACACAACCATTGGAACATCCACAGATTTGAAGGGTGAGTTTAGTCTTGAAAAAATCCCGGAAGGTAATAATCTTCTAAGAATTAGTGCACTGGATTATAATGGAGCTCGTGAGACAATAAACAGATCTAATGACAACATCCTTATTCGGATGAAACATTCTCCTCTTAAACTGAATGAAGTAGTAGTAACAGGTACCGGCACAATCAACAAACTTAAAAGCTCACCCGTTGCAATAGATGTTATTTCTCAGAGAGAACTCCAAAACACGAATATTCCTACATTCGAAAACGCTATGATTGCTCTGAATCCTTCCATGTCATTTACTCCTAATGCAATGGGATCGTACATGCAACTGAATGGATTAAGCAATAGATATATACTTGTGTTAGTTGATGGTAAAAAACTTGGTGGCGATGTCGGAGGTAACGTAGACTTAAACCGCATTGATATGGGAAATATCAAGCGGATAGAAGTTCTGAAAGGAGCTGCTTCTTCTTTGTATGGTTCGGATGCAATAGCGGGAGTTATTAATATTATAACCAATAAACCAAAAGACTTAGTGAATTTTTCAACCGAGACACGCTTCTCAGAGTATGGACAATTTACTCAAAATGCTAACCTATATCTGAATGTAGGGGGCTTCTCTTCGTCTACTTCTTTTCAGCGGAATCAGGCTGACGGATGGCAACTAAATAAAAAGGAAATAATAAACGATAAAGAAATAGATACGGATAAACAAGCTATGTTACGCTTCTATTCCGATGTTTTTAGCCAACGTTTTGGTTATAAGGCGACAAAAGAATTGAGCATGTATGTAGAGGGAAGCCTTTTCGACAAAAAATTTAAACGCCCCGTAAGTGCTTATGGGTTCGATATGAAATACGTCGACTATTCGTTTGGTGCCGGTGCAAAGTATTTACTGAAAAATAATGGTTTGATTACATTAGACTGGAATACCGACCGTTTCGAATATTTTAAAGCTTACCTGAAAGAAACCAAAGACAAAAACGGTGTCACATTTATGCCCGGAGATGAAGAATTTGTGAGAAGGCAGAAGTACAATAATATAAATCTGAAAGGTACATTCAACGCCGGAAAGTTCAATAAAGTAACTGTCGGTTCGGAGTACAAGGTAGACAACCTATATGCTCCGGCAGATAGCATCGGAGGTTCCAGAAATGTTTATACATTGGCTTTTTATGCTCAGGATGAAATAAATCTTTTCGGAAAGCTGAATATTGTTCCCGGAGTCAGATATATATATAATGAAACCTTCAAAAACAGGGTTACACCTAAAGTCAGCGCAATGTATACTCTTCATGATTTCAATTTCAGAGTATCATATGCTACAGGTTTCAAAACTCCTGAATTGAAGCAGCTATTCATGAAAACTGAAGTTACGAGCAAAGGTAAAACCACTTTAAGTGTAGGGAATAAAGATCTGAAGCCTGAAAGTTCAAACTATTACTCTGTCAATGCTGAATATATAAAAGATTTCCTTTCATTGACTGTTACAGGCTATATTAACAATCTGAAAAATAAGATCGATACATATGAAATCGAATTAACACCCGAAGAAATAGCTGAAGGATATAATAAGAAATCATCGTATCATAATATCGGAAGATCTCGTATTCAAGGCGTAGACTTTACTTTTAATTCATACCTTGGTTATAACCTTACTTTAGGAGGAGGGTATAGTTATGTGAATGCCAAAGACCTCGATACAGGAAAGCGTCTTCAACGTATAAGTCGTCATACAGGAAATGTTAACCTGAATTGGTTTAAAGATTTCGGGTTATTCAAGTCAAATTTTAATTTAAACGGACGCCTGCAAAGCCGTAGATATTATGACGATGGTGATGATGCACGTGCTTATCAATTGTGGAACTTTGCTACACGTCATACATTCAAGAGTATAAATGGCCTTGTATTTGAACCGGGTTTAGGTATTGAAAATATCTTTGACTTTGTAGATGATAAACCTTTCAACCGCAATTATGCGACTTTATCTCCCGGACGTACATTTTATGCCAGCCTGAAAATTAAGTTTAGTAAGTAAGACTGTTTATGAAATCTTCAAACTTATTATATCTCTTTGTTTTCTGCTCAACTCTTTATTCCTGTTCTTCGATCGGGAATAAGGAGAATGAAAATGTTGAAAAATATCAGCTAAGACATGCTCGTGGATTCAATGTAGAACAATATGAAGATTACAAATTGGTAACCGTACGTGACCCTTGGGATACTGTGCGCACTCTCTATCGATATATATTAATTGATCGTGATAAAGAAATTCCGAAGAACCTGCCTGAAGGAACTATAGTAAAAGTACCATTGCAAACTGTGATCGCTTTTTCTACGATTCAATGTAGTATGTTGCAAGAAATAGATGAACAGCATCGTATAACAGGGGTCTGTCAGGCCAAATATATAGACCTGCCTTATATCCAAGAACGATTGAAAGCCGGAAAGATTATAGATTTGGGAAGTATGCACAAACCGGATGTTGAACAATTAATCAATCTGATGCCATCTGCACTTATTGTATCAGCGATGGAAACCGGCATGGGCTATTTGGATAAGTTAAGAATTCCTATCATTGCTACTACTGACTATATGGAAGATACTGCTCTCGGTCGTGCCGAATGGATACGCTACCATGCATTGTTTTACGGAAAAGAAGCGCTAGCCGACTCGCTTTTCCAAGAAACAGAACGCAGATACAATGAAATAAAAGATAGGGTAAAGAATTCATCTAATAAACCAACAGTATTCAACGACCTGAAATTTGGTAAAACATGGCGGATTGCTGGAGGAAAAAGCTATCTGGCAAATCTGATACGTGATGCCGGAGGCGAATACGTTTGGAATGATGATAATTCAACCGGATCGACACGCTTGTCTGCCGAAATGGTACTCGACAAAGCAGGATTGGCTGATATCTGGCTGTTGAAGTACAACCGAGAAGAAGATTTCACATATAATAGGCTGAAACAAGAAGATAAAATATATGCCCAGTTTGGTGCTTTTAATAAAAAACAGATATGGGGATGTAATACCGGCAAAGTCCATTATTTTGAGGATTTGCCGATTCATCCCGATTCTATATTGAAAGACATGGCAAAAATATTTCATCCGAATTTATTCACAGATAATAAATTAAGCTATTTCAAATCATTAGATGAAGAGATATTATGAAAAGGATTTTACTATATATTATGATACTATTTACCACTGTTGCAACATTTGCACATAGTGGAGGTAGTTACAAGCATTCTGATATTTTTAAAAGTATGCAGGCAGACGATAAAGCAGCTATTCTCATAGTTCACTTTGGTACTACTCATGACGATACTCGTGAACTGACAATAGAAGCATTAAATAATCAGGTGAAACAAGTTTTCCCTTCTATTGAAGTAAGAGAAGCATATTCTTCACGTATTGTTATCAAAAGGCTTTCGGAACGTGGTACCTATAAAGTGAATCCATTAGAAGCTTTAAAACAACTTCATACTGATGGATACACACATATATTAATACAATCTTCCACTGTTATCGATGGAGTGGAAATGGAATCTTTGTACAAAAATGTAGAAGAAGTGAGCGGACTGTTTAAGGATGTACGTATAGGTATGCCATTGCTTTATTCTCCACAAGACTACGAAGATGTTATAAAGGTCTTAACCGCAGATAATAAAAAAGATGTGGCATATATATGGGTCGGACATGGAACTTATGATGCTACTACAGCCCAATATGCGATGCTCGATTATATGCTTAAAGCCAAGGGACATACAAACTGCTTTGTAGGAACTGTAGAAGGCTATCCCGAATTTGATGATGTTTTAGCACAATTAAAGGCTTCGGGCTTGAAAGAGGTTGTTCTCATGCCATTTATGTTTGTAGCTGGAGAACATGCAAAAAATGATATTGCCGGAGATTGGGTCGAAAATCTCAAAAAAGAAGGTCTATCTGTAACCGAAAATCTTCAGGGGCTAGGAGAAAACCCTAAAATCAGGGAAATATATTTATCTCATCTACAATTTATAACTACTCATCGTAAAATCGATATAATGGAAAAAAAATCCATATATGAAAAAACGGGAGAAAAGATAACACCTGAATACTAAAGGTTTATCTATAGAACACTTAAAAAGCTAATATTTTTTACTAATATTTATGAAACGTATACTTTATATAATAATTATCATAATGGTTTCCGTAAATACTTTTGCTCAGAACAAAAGTATGACCGATACTGTATATTCTATCAAAGAAGTTGAGATACTCGGAGCATCCAAAAAGAAAGTAGAGATAGGAAAACTGAATGTTCCTTTACAATATCTACCAATGTCAGTAAGTACAGTTTCTTACAAAGATCTCGAAATAAGAGGAATCTCAAATATTGAAGATGCTGTGAAATTTTTACCCGGTGTAAGAATGAACACCAGCTATGGAGCCTTCCAGACGCTCTATGTACGTGGTATGACTTATACACCTATTATGATTGATGGGGTTAGAGATGAGCGTACTATGATAAATTCGTATCCCTTTTCTGATCTTACCAATGTAGAATCTATGGAACTTTTGAAAGGGCCAGCTTCTGTATTGTATGGGCACTCTGTATTGGGAGGAGTATTGAATATTGTAAGAAAATCTCCTACACCCCAAACTGTAGTTAATATGAAAATGTCGTATGGCAGTTGGAACAACAAGCAGGCAAATATGGATTTCGGAGGTAACCTTGTCGGTCCGCTGAATTACCGTGCAAATTTTAATTATGGCGATCAGAATGGATGGCGTGCTACAGGTAACAAGCGGCTCTCCGGATATTTAGCTCTTGGTGCAGATATCGATGCGACAAGCAGGATTGATGTAAGAGGTAGTTTTCATCGCGACTGGTATGGTACTGAAACAGGACTTCCTCCTGTAATGATGGCCGATGTATATAACGCAGACGGTACTCTTTACTTGAAGGCAGGGCAAGAAATCCCCAGATTAAATGAAAAGAAGAGATATAATAATGAATCTGATTTTCTTAAAAACAACGGATGGGATATATCTGGAAAGTATGAGAAAAAATTTAGCAAGTATATGAAACTAACAAATTATTTATCATACAAGTACGATGACATAAATTATCTGGGAACAGAAGAGCTCAGCTATCTGTATAGTATGGATCCTGTATATAAACATTATATAGATAAGGGGACTTACAAGATGTATATAAATCTCGACTCTGTTCAGCTTACATATCCTTTGCGTTTTTCTCATATAGCTAAAACTTTAGGTAATCAACTAGAATTATCCGGTGATTTTTATACAGGGAATATCAAACACAATTTCTTAGGAGGCTATTCATTTTCTCAACTGTTTCGCAATTCATATACAGGATACAATAATGCTCCGGAAAACGATAAATTCAATAGCGAATATGATATCTATGGCCCCGGAATATATTCTGTTATAGCTGTAAATAACCCTCAGAGCATGGGGTATATGAAATCAAAGTTTAGTAAAGCAATTATAACCAAAGATTATACACACGGAATCTATTTTCAGGATTTAATAGAGTTTCACGAAAAATTCAAATTATTGCTGGCTGCAAGATATGATATGTACAAATATATGCGTACAGGGGCAAATACTTATGATGGCATACGTGAATATCACAAATCAGGGCAAACTCCATATAGTATTGCGACCAATTCTGCATTTACATACCGTGCCGGAATGGTATTTCTACCTATATCTGAGCTTTCTATTTATACATCGGTAGCATCATATTTTCGTCCTTCTCGTACATTCCCTGCTGCAAATACAATTTATCTGAACAAAAATGGTAGTGAAATAGATATTGAAAGCGGAAAAGGGATCTTCGATCCGGAAAAAGGTTATCAGTTTGAAGCAGGTACCCGATATACTTATAAAAGCATTTTACAGGCATCAGCCAGTGTTTTCTACATTCGTAAGAATGATATTGTTAGAAGTTTCGGGCGGTTAAGTGTCGGCTCAGATGCAAACGGAACTCCTGTAATGAAGTCAATCATTGGACAGGTAGGAAGTGAAGAATCCAAGGGATTCGATATTGAAGTGGCTATTACGCCAACTCATTTTTCTTCTTTCAGTTTGGGATATTCTTATACAGATACAAAAACTCTTGATATACAACCCAACAAGTATGTAAGCATCGATACTCAGAATATAACATTGGTTCCTCACAATACATTTTATGCATACGGAAGTATTGTTCTTCCGAAAGGAATTTTCAGAGGTTTGTCATACAATCTGAGCGTATCTTTTATGGATAAGGTATATACGAATTATGCTAAAAGTATGTCTTTCTCATCGTACTGGCTGACAGATATGGGTATTTCTTATCCTTTAAAAAACGGTATAAGACTTTCGGGAAATGTAAATAATGTATTTGATAAGAAGTATAGTAATCAGGCTGTCTATGGTACACAACGTGTTCCGGGCATGCCTCGCAATTTTATGCTATCATTGGCATATAGCCTTAGATAATTATGTTGAAAAGAATATTATACTCTACACACAGAATACTGGGGACTATTCTCAGTATTCTGTTCGTTGTTTGGTTCCTGTCCGGATTTGTCATGATTTATCATACATTTCCTCGTGTATCCAATATCGATAGATATGCACATATGGATATCCTACCCCGGAATATTCTATCTCCAGATTCACTTGTAAAATGTTTACCTGAAGGAACAACATTCACCAAACTATCGCTAAGATCGTATGCCGGAAAAGCTTTTTTTGAAAGCATATCGAAAGAAGGCACTGCCCAAATATCTGCGGATAGTGCAGCCGTATCGAATAAGATAAAAATAACTCCATCTTTTCCTCAGATAGAAGAGTATGCTAAAAAATGGTGTAATGCAGATATTGTAAAAGTAGATACTCTTCGCGAACTTGAACAATGGATTCCTTTTAGCTATCTAAAGAAAGATTTTCCTATTTATAAGTTCTATTTTGGAAGTCTAGATAAACATCAACTTTATATCTCTTCGCAAACAGGAGACGCATTGCAATTTACGAATAAAGATAATCGTTTCTGGTCATGGCTGGGTGCAATCCCACATTGGGTATACTTTACTTCATTAAGGCAAAATACAAAACTCTGGACTAATGTTATAACTTGTTTATCCGGCATAGGCTGTTTGGTCTGCATTGCAGGTATAATTATAGGTATACGTTCGTACATCATACAGTATCGTAAAAAAAATAAATGGGAAAGCCCATATCGAAAATTTGCATATAAATGGCATCATATCATGGGCTTTGTTTTCGGGATATTTGTTTTCACATTTACCTTTAGTGGAATGATGTCTTTAAACGATGTTCCTGATTGGATTGCGAAAGTGCACAATCCATCTATTGAGGAAAATATGCTTCTACCCCACCCTGTTATTCTTCAAGACTACAAACTGAATGTTCAAAAAGTTGTAGAGGCTTATTCAAGAGAGATAAAGAGTGTAGAATGGGCTTATTTCGGACAAAAACCATTATACAAGGTTATCGTAGGAAAGAAACTGTTAACAATAGATGCTTCGGAAGATAGTCTTAAACTTTTAAATCTTAAAGAAGTAGATATAAAAGATTATATAGTTCAGACGCACAGTGAGCCGATGAAAATATCATTAATGAGCAAATATGATAACTATTATGTTGGCTTAACAGACCATCTACCATTACCCATATACAAAGTGGAGGTGGCTGATGCTGATCACAGTACTTATTATATTAATCCTAAAAATGGGAATATTCGATATTTTAATACCAACAGTAAGGTTCACAAATGGACTTATCAGGCATTGCATAGTTACAAAACCGGATTCTTTGCAAAACATCCTATTCTGTGGAACATTACAATGTGGATAACATTGATAGGCGGTACATTCGTTTCTATTACAGGGGTATGGCTAGGAATAAAATATATTATAAGAAAAGTAAGGAAGTTGAGGAAATCTCTTTGTATCAAAGAAAAAGAAGAAAAATCATTTTAATATGTCGACAGGAAAAATAATAGTTGCAGGGATAGGTCCAGGGTCGAAGGAAGATATAACCCCGGCTGTATTGGATGCCATTCGTATATCGGATGTGATTGTAGGTTATAAATACTATTTTCAGTTTATAGAAGATATTATTAAGCCCGACAGCCTCTGTATCGATACAGGTATGAAAAAAGAAAAGGAACGAGCTAAAGAAGCTTTCCGATATGCAGAGCAAGGTAAAACGGTCTGTGTAATCAGTTCGGGAGATGCAGGCATTTACGGAATGGCTCCTCTTGTTTATGAGATGAAGAAAGAGAAACAAAGCCCGATAGAGATTGAAGTCTTGCCGGGTATTAGTGCTTTCCAAAAAGCCGCCGCTTTATTAGGAGCTCCTATAGGACACGATTTCTGCATCATTTCACTATCCGACCTAATGACGCCCTGGGATAGGATAGAAAAAAGAATTATAGCCGCAGCTTCTGCTGACTTTGTTACAGCAATCTATAATCCTAAGAGTAATGGACGCTACTGGCAGATAAACCGCCTGATAGAATTATTCAGAAAGGAGCGTTCGCTCGAAACACCAATTGGCTATATCCGTCAGGCCGGACGTGACGAACAGCAGATTAATGTGACAACTCTGGGTGAGTTTGATTCCCAAGAAATAGATATGTTTACCATTGTCATTATCGGTAATTCTCAGTCTTATATTTTCGGTGAAAATCATATTGTAACACCCCGTGGATATTACAGAGAAGAAAAGAACGAAGATGTAGGCATCGGACAGGATATAATGATACGTAGTTTCCGTACTATTGAAGGTGAATTGAAGAATAAGAACATCTCATTAGATAAGAAATGGGCTTTACTTCATGCTATTCATACGACAGCTGATTTTGATATGGAAAATATCCTATATACGGATGTAAGAGCGGTTGAAAAGCTTCATTCTGAATTTGTAAATGGTAACGTAAAGACTATTATTACTGATGTTACGATGGTTGCCTCGGGGATTCGCAAAGGGGCTTTGGAGCGATTGAGTATAGATGTAAAATGTTATCTGCATGACGAACGAGTGGCTGAATTGGCTAAGCTGAAAGGTATAACTCGTACACAAGCAGGTATTCGTTTGGCTGTGGAAGAATATCCTAATGCTCTCTTTGTATTCGGAAATGCACCGACTGCGCTGATGGAACTATGCGAACTAATACGAAAAGATAAGGCAAAGCCTGCGGGAATAATAGCTGCTCCCGTTGGCTTCGTCAATGTATGTGAATCAAAGCATATGGTCAAGCCTTTTACCGATGTGCCCAAGCTAATAATTGAAGGGCGTAAAGGTGGAAGCAATCTGGCTGCAACATTAGTAAACGCCATTCTTACTTTTGATGATGCGGAACAATTAAAACCGGGAAGAGACGTATAAAGAGATAGTTATGAAATTCTATGTAATAGGTATAGATGATAATCAAAGCCAATATTTCAATCCTGAAATACTGGACATTATTAA
Source organism: Dysgonomonas sp. (assembly GCF_035323175.1). NCBI lineage: Bacteria > Pseudomonadati > Bacteroidota > Bacteroidia > Bacteroidales > Dysgonomonadaceae > Dysgonomonas > Dysgonomonas sp. The sequence continues at coordinate 54,516 of NZ_DAOKYH010000008.1, forward strand.
TAACCATTCTGTTTTTTCAGGAGGGGCAAGACATTATGAGATTATTAAGTCTCTTTTGCCCGAAGGCTCGTCCTGGATAAATATAACAATACCTTTATCTACTGTTTTTGAACAATACAGTAAGTATAAAGAAATTGTAGTTTTCGCTTCAGGTGATCCCTTGTTTTTTGGCTTTGCAAATACAATTCAACGGGAGCTGCCGGATGCCGAGATTGTTATTCATCCGTTTTTCAATTCCTTGCAATTATTGGCACACCGTTTACTGATACCTTATCAGGATATGCATATTGTCTCACTAACAGGTCGAGCATGGGATAAATTCGATGAAGCCCTAATTCTGGGATATAATATGATCGGTGTACTGACAGATAATAAAGAGCATACTCCATCTGCGATTATTCAACGAATGCTTGACTATGGATATAATAATTATAAGGTAAGTATTGGGGAATTGTTGGGAAATAAAGAAAAAGAGAAGGTTACAACATGGGAACTAAAAGATATTTTAGATAAAAAATTTTCATTTCCTAACAATCTTATTCTACAAAAGACAACCAGCCATTACCGTCCTTTGGGTATTCCTGAAAATGATTTCTATCTTTTGGATGGACGCGCAAAAATGATAACCAAAATGCCTATACGCTTGTTGTCTCTTAGTCTGTTGGACTTGAGAGATAGATCTGTCTTTTGGGATATCGGATTTTGTACAGGTTCTGTCTCTATCGAAGTAAAGATGCAGTTTCCACACCTTAAAGTATTAGCTTTTGAGAAGAGAAAGGAAGGCAAAGAGTTGATAGAAAGTAACTCCTACAAATTTGGTACTCCTGGTATTCAATCTTTTATAGGAGACTTTACGGATATAGATATTACAGCTCTGCCAACACCCGATGCGGTATTTATAGGAGGGCATGGAGGTAAGATGAACGAGATAATGAGAGGGGTATCTACTGTTCTCAATCCTGAAGGAGTGATTGTTTTTAATTCCGTATCGGTAGATAGTAAAGAGATGTTTCTTCAAGCTATAGAAAATAACAATCTGCAATTGGAACAATGTATTGCTATCAAAGTTGACGACTTTAATACGATAGAAGTAATGAAAGCTAAAAAATATCAAAATGAAGAATGCTATAATATTAACATCAGAAAGTAGTTTGCAAATAGCTAGAACTATTCAAAACGAACTAGAAAAAACTGTAATATTCACCAAAGCCGACATTGAAGGAACAATTCAGATATCATCTATAAGTGGTTGTATAAGTGATATTTTTGATAAAGTAGAATCAATTCTTTTTATCGGAGCAATGGGAATCTGTGTGCGGAGTATTGCTCCATATATAAAAGATAAGCATACCGACCCTGCCATTGTAAATATAGATAGTACCGGAAAATATGTTATCTCTGTTCTTTCAGGTCATGTAGGAGGAGCAAATGACTTGACTCAACGTATTGCTCATATATTGGGGGCTGAGGCTATTATTACTACTCAGAGCGATAATACCAACTTGTGGGCATTAGATACCCTTGGCGAAAAATATGGATGGACAACAGCTTCAAATACTGCTGATTTCAATGAGCCATTGACTACTTTTGTCAATAAAAAAACGACAGCTCTTCTACTGGATATAAATGATGAAGGAACTCAATATCTTGAACGCACAGTCCCTGAACATGTAAAGTTATATTACAACTATAAGGATATTAATCTATCTGAATATAAGCTTCTAATCGCCGTTACACCTTATCTCTACCCGCAAACAGATATTCAGACAATTTATTATCATCCGAAAGTTTTACACCTCGGTGTAGGTTGCCGTAAGGAATGTAATCCTATCGGTATCAGTGAATATATAGCAGAAGCCTTAAATAAAAACAATATAACTATAGTTTCTATTAAAGATATTTCATCGATAGATATAAAGAAAGATGAACCTTTGCTGGAAGTACTTCAATCTCATTTTAAAAATATTCCTGTAAATATTTACACAGCAAATGAATTGAGGGATATTGAAGTTGCTAATCCTTCCAAAAAGGTTGAAGAAGTAACAACAGTGGCAGGTGTAGCTGAATCTTCGGCTATAAAAAGTGCAGGCGGAGGCTATCTTATATTAGAAAAACAAAAGGGAAAACTAAGCGATGGAAATGACTTCACATTTGCTATAGCAATAGATAGAAAGGCTATTCGTCAGGGGCATATTGAAATTGTTGGAGCAGGTCCGGGTGATCCTGATTTAATTTCAGTAAAAGGACGTCATTTCCTGGAAGCAGCCGACTTGATTCTATATGCGGGAAGCCTTGTACCTGTAGAACTGACTTATTGTGCTAAGCAGGGAGCGACAGTGCGGAGTTCTGCTTCTATGGATTTAGAAGAGCAGTTTGAGATAATGAAAAAGTTTTATGATAAGGGTAAACTCATTGTCCGTTTACATACGGGAGATCCGTGTATTTATGGTGCTATTCAAGAGCAAATGGCTTTCTTCGATAAGTATAATATGTCCTACCATATTACACCCGGCATATCTTCTTTTCTAGCTGCTGCCGCTGCCTTAGAATCTCAATTTACTATACCGGAAAAAGTACAGACAATCATTCTGACAAGAGGAGAAGGACGAACTCCTATGCCGGAAAAAGAAAAGTTACATTTGCTGGCACGTTCACAAAGTACAATGTGTATTTTCTTGAGTGCGTCAGTTGTAGATCAGGTTCAGCAGGAACTTATGGAACATTATCCACCCGAAACCCCTGTTGCGGCTTGTTATAAGCTGACATGGAAAGACGAAAAGATATACCGTGGAGAATTAAAAGACTTAGCTAAAATTGTCAAAGAAAATGAACTAACCTTGACAACAATGATAGTTGTAGGAGAAGCTATCGGAAATCGCCAGGGATTGTCTAAACTTTATTCACATCAGTTCAAACACTTGTTTCGGTCTTAGATAAAGCTCATTGCCTGATATTACCGAACTCATCAATTAATAAGATATCTAATGTGCCATTGGGAAATAAAGGAATACATACCTGATGGCATCTTCTTACTATCAGTGAAAAGAATGTAGCTTCTGTTTCGGGAATAACATCCCATAACTGTCGTGCCATGGTTATTTGTTGTATAGCGTCTATTGTAGTCTCTGAACAACGGGCTTCTTTCGCTAATGTCGAAATAAACTCCTTATTCATAATCACCTTTTTACTATGGGTATCTAATGAACCTTCAGCTAATTTCACGGCTTTACCTATCATTATTCCCATTGTAAGACGCTCGAAGCCTAATTCTGAAGCTGCAATAATAGTTTCACCTATAAAGTTACCATAATGAATAAAAGCCTGTGGAGGCAAATTGGGATATTGTTGTTTCACAAATCGTTCGCTTTTAGCACCCGAATTGACAACCACATTCTTACATCCTAATGCTTTGGCAACCTTCATTTCGCGACGGATTGAGGCTATAAATGCTTCCGAAGAAAAGGGTTTTACAATACCCGATGTTCCGATAATGGATATACCTCCCGTTATTCCGAGTTTCGGATTAAAAGTCTTTAATGCAATTTCTTCACCTTTCGGTACAGATATAGAGACGTCTATTCCTGTCTTTAAATTTTGTTCCGGCAATTTATCCTGATAATGACGCATAACTTTGAAGAGCTCGCGCTTCATCATCATTCGGGGAGTTTTATTAATGGCAGGCCCTCCTATTTCAAGACCTAAACCCGGTAAAGTAACTACTCCAACTCCTTTTCCTTGCAGAAAGCGAACTCCTTTGTGTTCATGAATTAATTGTACAGTAGATACTATCTCGTGTCCGTTAGTTACATCCGGGTCATCTCCGGCATCCTTTATCACAGAGCAACTCGCAAAGTTACCTTCTAATATAGTCGAATGAATGGGAAGTTTTATCCATTCTCCATTTGGAAGAGTTATGCTAATTTCGGTTTGATTTTCCCTGGTCAATAATGCTGTTAAAGCAGCTTTAGTTGCGGCCGTAGCACAAGTCCCGGTGGTGTATCCGGTTTTAAGATCGAAAAAATCAGGCAGAAGTTTTTCTATCTGCTTCCTTAATCCATTCTCTCCATAGACTGATATAAAATCAGGAGATAGAGTCGGACGTTTCACGACAAGAACGGGAATATTCAGTTTCCGGGCTGCGATAACCTTCTCATTGAAGCCACCTGATTCGCCGCTCTCTTTTGTTATGATTGCCTGAGGTTTAAACTTCTCAAAGAGTAAGGTTTCATCTTCACCTTGTTGATAATATAAAACCTGTTCTATTGGGAAATTCTCTTGTTGTATGATAGAGCGTGATTCGTCTCTATCTAATATTCTGAACCAGCAATTATGCTTCTGCCAGTAAGGTTTTAGTTTAGCAACAGTATTTACGCCGGTTAGGGCAAGCAAATTATCTATATTGTTTTTTTCTAGATGTTCAATAGCTTCATTATAAGACCCAAACCAAAGCAAATCTTTTTCATGTTTGGCATAGTTGCGTTCATATCTGATAACCGGGATATTTAATTCACGAGATGCTTGTACTATATTCTGATGCAATACTTCTGCAAAAGGATGGGCTGCATCTACAATTAGCTTTATACCTTTCTCTTTGCAAAAATCTATTATGCCTTTCTCATCTAAACCTCCGGTAATATGAGTGCCATGTGCCGTTTCTATTTTCTGTGATTTGGTTTTGGTTGAATAATAGAAATGCTTGGCTGCACTTTCACAAACGGCGACCACTTTACGGCCTTCTGTCGTTCCTCCAAATATAAGTATCATATCATGATATGGTTTAAGAGTTCTTCTATACTTTTAATTGCTATAGGTAATTGTTCCGGCTTGTACAATAGAATGTTGTTTGCCTTAATTTCGACAGAGAAATCAGATTCAATATCGCGTGAAGCTAAAATCCCATTGCGTAAAAAGGCTTTACGAATCATAGCATATATTTGTCCATGTCCTATAACTTTTATTTGCTTATTAAAATCATTCTCGACTCTAAACAAACCTGTATATTGGTCAAAGACAATGCCTTTTCGAGCAAAGAAGTTGCTCAGATTTCCATCTAAAGATAAGTCTTCGGGAGTACCTATCTGAATCCCGTGTTCACTATCCATCAACCATATTTTGTCTGCTATCTGCAAAGCCTGATCAAGATCGTGGGTAGATAAGAAGATTGTTTTATTTGTTTTGCGAGATAACTGATGTAATAATTGCATCAGTTCTACTTTGCTCGGAAAATCCAGAAATGCAGTAGGCTCATCCAAAAGGATAATCGGAGTCTCCTGTGCCAGAGCTTTAGCAATCATCACTTTTTGGCGCTCTCCGTCACTTAGTGTGTCAACCATTCGCTCAGATAGATTTTCTATTTTTACGAGTGAAATGGCCTCTTCTATTTTCTCTTTATCTTCTAGTGTTAACTTTCCCCAAAACCCGGTATATGGACTGCGTCCTAAGCCAATTAGCTGATAGGATGTCATATTTTTTATTTCGAACTTTTCAGTCAATACGACTCCAATTAACGTAGCTAGCTCTTTTTCTGGATACTTCTCTATTTTTTTTCCATGAATAACGATATCTCCAGACAATTTCGGCTGAAAGGCGGTTAATGTCCTTAACAAAGTAGATTTGCCAATACCATTTGCACCCAGCAAACAGGTAAGCTCTCCGCTGCATATATCAGAAGTGATATGTTCGGCTATCACTTTTACATTCTTTTTGGATGAATAACCTATAGCAAGCTCTTTTAACTCTATTGTCTTTTCTTTCTTATGCATAGCTTTAACTGACTTCATTTTTGCGTTTACCGAATAAGACAGAAATTACAATAGGTGCGCCAATCAATGCTGTTACCGAATTGATAGGTAATGCCCCTTCGAATCCCGGCATACGGGCCACCAAATTACAAAAAAGAGCCAGAGAAGCACCAGTAAGGGTTACAGCAGGCATGAGTATCCGATGGTCGGATGAAACAAAAATAGTTCTGCATAAGTGAGGTACAGCCAGCCCCAAAAAAACGATAGGCCCGCAGTAAGCTGTTACAATAGCAGTAATGATGCACGAACAAACAATAACATAGAGCCGGGCTCGTTTTACATTCAATCCAAGGTTACGTGCATAACCGTCGCCTAAAAGCATCAGATTGAGAGTCTTTATCAATAGGAATGAAAGAGGTATTAATACAATCATAATGCCCACAAAAGTATACACTTGATTACCTGAAACTTTAGAAAAACTACCCAACCCCCAGATTACATAAGCTCTTACATCTTCATCGTTACTAAAGAATTTCAGTACACCAATGATAGCTGTTGCAATATACCCTATCATAACCCCGATAATAAGCAGGATAACGTTTCCTCTTACAAACCGAGAAATAGTTATAATGATAATCATTATAGCCAAAGCACCTGCTACTGCCGCTATAGATATTGCTATCTCGCCAAACAATCCCATCTTGATCAGTGCTGTTCCTCCGACACTACCTGAAAGTAGGATAATAAAAGCTACACCCAGACTTGCACCTGAGCTAATTCCAAGTTCGGAAGGTCCGGCTAATGGATTTCGAAATAGTGTCTGCATCTGTAATCCACTAATAGATAGTCCGGCGCCAGCTACTAAGGCTGTAATAGTTTGAGGAAAACGAGATTTCCAGATAATATTCTCCCAGATTATAGACTCTTCCTTTATTCCGAATAGAATATTCCAAACTGAACCTACCGGTATGGAAATTGTGCCCAATACCAGATTCAGAATGAAGAAAACGAGTATAGAGGTAGAAATTAGTGCAAAAACTATCAGGGGACGTTTCATTTATTTAAGTAATTCGTAATAAACAGGAACATATTCGGGTAACAATGACGGATGAAATATTTTTATCAAATCGGCTAAAACAACTTCGGGCTCTACAGGAGTATTTTCATAGAAAGGTTTCTCTCGCAGATTACAATATATAAGCTTTTTATCCTTAAAAGCTTTAAAATCTGCATACCGAGCATCACTTTGTTTCAAAGCATCGTAAGTGAATGTTCCATCGTGGCTATTCACCATCCGCCAGTAATCAGTATTTGCCCCCTGCGAATAAACAGTCTCGAAATCGACATAAAAACCTCCGGATTCGTTATCATTTTTCATAAAATAATCGGCTCCTGCATCTCTGAATAGTTGTGCCAGATAGCTGTTTCCTCCAACTACATACCAGTTACCCGAATGTAATTCACCGCTCAACACTGTGGGACGTTCCGAAACAGAAGCAGACAATGCTTTTAATTTATTATACTTGTTTTCTATATCGTCAAACTGTTTATTGGCTTGTTCTTCTATTCCTAATAGCATAGCAATGAACTTAATCCATTCAGCCTGTCCCAAAGGAGAACTTTCTTTATATCCTAAAAAACTAATTAATGGTATATCCAGGTTTCGAATCGCATCGTATCCCCCTTTTTTGAATGGTGAAACAAGTATAATATCCGGATTTAGGGCGAGAATTGCCTCATTATCAAATTCACCTTCTATACCAATTTTACTGGTCTTGCCTTCTTTGAGCTGTCTATTCATCTGTTCATTAAAAAGAAAGCGAGTGCTAGTTATCCCTACAACCTTATCCAATGCATTGAGCTTAATAAAGTTTGATAGTTGCAGTGTGGTCATGCAAATTACACTGCGGACAGGTATTTCTATTATCTGATAATCAGTAGGTATGCCCTCTTTGTTGCTCCCTCTATTGACCAGAGCATATTTGTAATGCATATCGCTCTCCCCGGATGGATCGGTTATATCAACTAATTTATAGTTTTCGGAGCTAGTCACTTTGAAGCCTTTGGCATATTTAATATTCATAGAATCTGCAGTGTTCCGCTCTCCGATAGTTTTTGCATTCTTATTTTGATTACAGCCCGAAAATGCAATAACCAGAGTAAATAAGATAAAAAGTAGTTTCTTCATTCAGATTATTCTTTTGTAATTATTAATAGTGAGAAATAAGGAAATTTACGATCTATTATTTCATGTATATCCTGCGTATAGAATTCTTTTTCTTTAATTCCTACATTCTCAAAATAATGTATTTTTGTTTTTTCTATTAAAGATATTGTCTGCTTTATAGCCTGTTCCGATTGAGAAGGTTTCATTATCACGATAGAGTTTCCGGTTTCTATTCTTTTATTTAAATCATTAGATGATATTATCCCGGGAATGATATGTAATTCTTCTTCTTGTTTGGCTATATGGATATTGGCAAGAGCTGCACAGGCAATAAACGCCGGGATGCCGGCAATACGTTCTGTTGGAATATTTTTTGATATAAGATTATCTGATATATAATGAGTTGAAGAGTAAAATCCTGCATCTCCTTCTGCTACTACAACTATTTTTAATCTTTTCTCATAATGCTTTTCTATAAGCTCAGCAACTTCCTTATAACAGAGTATAGCCTGCGATCGGTCTTTACTCATAGGTACATCAAAAAGAGAAATAACAGAATCATTAATATTCAGTTCCAATAAAATATCACGGCTACGAGATAACATATTTCCGACTGGTGAAACAGTCGAGGGGCAGAGAATAATATCTGCTTGTTGCAAAGCTTTTAAGGCTTTTAGGCTTATAAGTTCGGCATCACCTGGCCCAAGAGATACAAATGTAACGAAATCAGACATATTTATTTTTAATTATTATAGTTGCAATCTGCTTAATTCAACAAAAGGTAAGCAACTGAATACCTGTAGTAGTTACAATAAATATGTTTAGAGATACGGATTTTGTATGTTCGTATATTCCGCAGCATACCAATACTGCCTTCAAAAATATGTAATGCCTCATATCTTATTTTATTATTGTAAAAAACTAATAAAATAAAACAACGAGTTTCCTGAAAATTAATAAAATAGCAATGAATACAAAATGTATTGCACAACCACTCCTATCCCTGGAAGCTTGGTGTTTATTTGTCAGATCTGGCAGGTCTTCTGGCTATCCTCCGGTTAAAAGCCTTCCCATTTCTTTCGAAACAGTGGCATGGAATTTTCAACCGATTTTATGAGAAATTACAGCTGCAGGTACAGCCCCGGATTCACACCGGGTTCCCTTTTATTACAACTTCACGATTTTGAAATTGCAATACCGAAATCTGACTGCAAAGGTATTAATATTTTTTTATTTTGAAGCCCAAATTTCAACTTCAATTTTAAGCTCTGGTAAACCCAATGCCTTCACATAAGCAATAGTCATAGATGGGTATATTGTACCAAATAAATTTCCCCATCTTGCGTCAAAAAAATCCCAATCAATATCTTCTGTAGCCCAGATATTGACTTTTATAACATCGTCGGAAGTTAAATTCTGACTTTCCAGAATTTGTTCAATATTCCTAAAAGTATTGTATACCTGTTCATTCATACTATCAGGAATAACTCCATAATTATCAGTTCCAATCTGTCCGGAGAAAGTGTATAGAGTTGAATTTTTAGGAATTATAGTCACATGTGAATATTTTCCAACAGGCTTTGAAATATTTTCAGGATTTAATCTGACGACTCTTTTGATTTTATCACTATTCATTTCAATTTTTCTTTAAATAAACAATCCTAATACCAAAGCGGTATTTCTTTTGTAATGCAAAAGTATAGGTAGTGTATTATTTGAAATTGGATAAAACCGACAACTCTCAGAAAAAGAAATACAATAGTTCTCGTAAATTGAATTGTAGAAAGAATACATCGCTAGCAAATTCTAGATAAGCCATTGAGGAAAGTTAGCTAAATACTCTTTTGAGTTTAGTATGAAGTTTCTAGGATTAGTTCCTGTAAATTCTTTAAATTCTCTGTTATAGTGCGATTGATCAAAATAATCATATTGATAAGCAAGTTCTGTAAAATTTTCAAAATTTGTCTGACGCAAACAATTTAAACCGTCTTGAAAACGCATAATCCGTGAAAATATCTTTGGTGATAATCCAACAGACTGTTTTATAATTCTTTCTAATGTTCGCTCCGACAAATTCATTTCTAATTGGATTTCTTTAAGAGTTTTTCCATTTTGTAATAATGTCGAAGCATGCACCAACTTTTTATGATTATTTTTGACTCTTTCTATTTGCTTAAGGAAGAAAGAAGAGATTAGGCTTATTTTTTCTTCTAAAGAAATTGCGTTAACAAGTTGCTCAAGAATAGCATCCCTCACAATGTCTTCAAGTGAAATATTTTGATGATTTAACTCAAAAGCATCTAATCCAAAAATTGTTTTTAAAGCTGTTGGTTGCAAATATACGCCAATAACGCTAAAGTATCCACTAACTGTATGTTCCGTATATTTAGAATATTGCCCATATAAATACAATTGAGGTAACGCATGTCCCTTTTTATCAAAAAACAAGTTTGGTTCTTGTTGGAATATTAATGCCGGTAGTCCATCCGGGATAATCTTAAAACATTTATCACTAGAATTATTCTTAAAGTCCTCCAATATCCAAAAATATTGGATGTAATCTTGTAGAGCCTTTATTGGAATAATTTTTTTATAAAACATTTATCTTTATATATGTAAAATAGATAATCTAAAATATGAGTGAATGTTGCACAATACATATCAATGCAAAGAGAAGGCTATTTTATATTACAAAGATAAATCTTTTAAAATGAATTAATCTTACTAATTTTTAGAATTCAAATGTCACTCCAATGGTAGGGATTATAGATGCACTCGAACGTTTCAAGTTTTTCATCTCGTAACGTTGTTCTTCTATCGGTGCTTGTGGATTTATGATATTTCCCGTACTTACAATTACATCTTGTCTTCTGAACGAACTTCGTGTTACATTCTGTAAATCGAGGTAAAGGCCAAGCATATACTTCTTCAGATAAAAAATTTTATCTACTCTCAAGTCTAGCTGAGTATATGAAGGGTTACGCAAAGTATTGTATTGAGTATAGTCGAGATAAGGTTTTCCCGAAGCATTCCAAGCCAAAACCAGCGAGGATTTGTCTTTATCGTAAGGAGTAAAAGGTGCTCCACCTATCGACTTTATCTTTGCTCCTAGACTCCAATTTGAATTAAAATAATAGGTTCCTGTAAGATTAAATATATATCCATTATCCCAAGCCGAAGGAAGATACTTGCCTTCTTTTTTTGCAAATTGACTTTTGAATAAAGTAAATGAAGATAAAACATTTACTTTACGAGCGACTACCCATCTTGCTAATAATTCCACACCATAGCTTTTACCTCTTGCATCCGATACAAGCAGTTCGTTCCCTATCGCTCCGTAATCGTCCCCCTTACTCATCAAAGGAATGCCGTCTTTCACAGATAAAGGCATATTGTTGTAATATTTATAAAAACCTTCTAAAGATATTTCGAAATTCTTTATCGACTGATAATTGAAGCCTGCCGATACCTGATCAACACGCATATAATCCAATCCCTTGTTTACAAACATACCATTGTTATCTTTCAATCCCATTGCTGTAAGAGGTGGAAGCTGGAAGTAACGTCCGATATTAGCGTTGGCATTCAAATTAGCTATAAGCCTATATGATAAAGACAGACGGGGCGAAACCTGATTGAATATTTGCTTGGTATTATGTGAATAGGAAGCTGCATCTAACCTTATTCCAAAAGATGATTTGAATCTCTCATTTGTTGAGACATAATCTATATTCGAGAATAGCCCCCATTTGAAAAAGCTTAGTTGTGTATCATATTGGAGAGCCGTTTCTTCATCATTATAAAAAAATACCTGAAAACTATTATTGCTATATTGCACATAATCTATATTTAGTCCAGTATTAATTTTCCATTTACCAAGCGGCGTAAGGTTTTCAAATCTAAGTTTCGATTCTTGTTCTAATGATTTGTATTTTAACCTTAGCATATCAGGGTCGTTATTCAAATTGTTCTGATATTTCGTATTACGGTTATTCAGGTAACTATGGCTGAGAGCAAGAGTCTGTCTATTACGTTTGTTGTAATGCTTATAAACTGCCCCTAAGGTAAAAGTTTCCTGCTTTATAGTCGGCAAATAACCCAGTATGTATTCGGCATCTTCGGTAGTAGCTTTATTATTTAGCTTCATATCATCTATTGCACCAACACCTATAAATGTAAGCTCGTTAGTAGGTGACAATTGAGTTTTTATCTTGAACAGGGCATCATTGTATGTTGGCAAGAAAGGGAGTCCTATGAGATCGAAAAGAAGTTGCAGATAAGATCGCCTTATAGATACGGTATATGTTGTCTTTTTACTTAAAGGTCCATTGGCTGTTGCAGAAGCTTCCGATGCACCTAAAGTTCCTTTGAAAGATTGCTTTTCAGGATTCCCTTCAGCTAATTTGAAACTTACGACAGAGCTTAATGCATCACTACTGTACGAAGGAAAAGCTGCTGTATAGAAGTTTACTTCCTTGATCAAATCTGCACTTATGATACTTACAGGCCCTCCAGAAGCTCCTTGTGTACTAAAATGATTAATGTTAGGTATTTCTATACCATCCAGAAAGAAACTGTTTTCGGAAGGCCCACCACCTCTTACAATTAAATCGTTTCGATAACCTCCTGGCGAGAAAGCTACACCCGGATAAGATTGTACAATGCGAGATATATCACGGTTAGCTCCAGGGCTTTTTTCTATTTCCTGTGTACTTATAACATGCAATCCAACCGGGCTTTCAATAGAACGCCTGAAAGGCATCGGATAGACATTTACATCGGCTAACTCATTCGTATTTTCTTCTAATTCAACGGTTATTTGTAAATCTTTTACTGTCAATAAATATTCAGGGGTTTGTTCAGCTTTATACCCAACAAATGATACTAGAAGGGTATAAGGTCCGGGTAATAGATTTTCAATAGAAAAACGCCCTTCTTCATCTGTTTGTGTACCAATAGTCGTACCCTTTACTATTATACTGGCATAAGGAATCGGGCTTCTGTCTCCTTTGTCTATGACTGTTCCCTTTAATGAATGCTTCTGCTGAGAGAATACACTAATACTAAAAAGTGATATAAATACAAATAATATCGTTTTCATAAATATTTAATGAGCGAATTAATTAAAACTCACAAATTCAACATTTAGATAAAGAAATTAGTTCACAATTTATACTACTATGAGAGTCTTTTGTTACAAGCATTCTCTTGATAAATTCATATAAGTATAATACGGAACGGTATTATTTCCGTTTTATGGAACGACTTAATGTCATATACCCTAACACTCCGCCTGTAATAGAAGCTGCAAAAATACCAATTTTTGCTTGTACCATATATTCAGGATGGGTGAATGCGAGTGATGTGATAAATAATGACATGGTAAAACCGATAGATGCGAGTAGGCTTATACCTAGTAGGTTATGCACATTCATTCCTTCCGGAAAAGGAGCAACCTTTAATTTAATAAGTAAAAGCGTAAAACCTACAACTCCCAACACTTTCCCTAATAACAGACCTAATGCCACACCTAAAGCTATATTTGTGCTGAATAGCTGCTCTATATCAATATTTAGGGAAACTCCCGCATTCGCTAAAGCAAATATAGGAATTATAACGAAAGTCACTAAAGGATGCATTCTGTGCTCTAAGCGTTGCAACGGAGGAATTGCTTTATTCGTGTCTATTTTTATTTCTTCCAGTAAATGCAACTGATCATTTGTAAGTGTCGGAATTTCACTTTTTGGATCGACTTCTCTAAATTTATTCAGATATTTCTTTATTCGTTCAACAAATAGATTTTCTCTTATTTTGACATCGGCAGGAATCATGAAAGCTGCAATAACAGAAGCTATTGTAGCATGAACACCCGATAACAAGAATGATGTCCATACCCCAAGAATTCCCAATATAGCATAAAAGAAAATACTTCTGACTCCCATTTTATTGCCAACAAACATGATAAAAGCAAAGCCGAAACCTGTGGCAAGGCTTATAAAAGAGATATCGGAGGTATAAAAAAATGCAATAACCAAAACAGCTCCCAAATCATCAACAATGGCGAGAGCCGTAAGAAAGACTTTCAACGATATAGGTATTTTGCTCCCCAACAGATACAAAATACCCAGGGCAAAAGCAATATCAGTAGCCATCGGAATACCCCAGCCATGATGGACTTCTCCTGATGGATTAAGACTTATATAGATGAGCGCGGGAACAAGCATGCCTCCTATTGCTGCTCCAATTGGTAAAAGAGCTTTACGAGGATTGGACAGCTCCCCTCCTACTATTTCCCGTTTAAGTTCTAGCCCAACAACAAAGAAAAATACGGCCATCAGGCCATCGTTGATCCAATGATGGATACTATATTCAAAAAAAGGAATTCCATTAAATACAAATCCTAATTTATGTTCTAAAAAATGAAAATAATCTTCCGACCAAGAAGAATTAGCAAGAATCATTGCAATTATAACACTTAGCCCAAGAACGATCCCTCCCGCCTTTTCCTGTAATATAAATTTTTGAATGGGCTGAACAACCTTGTCTATGGGTTCTTTTTTTTCTTCTGTCATCGATATAGTTTTTTATGAGAATGTTTTATCTACAATAAAATGTACCTTAGTTGTAAACTTTAGTAAAAGTCAAAAATAAAAATATTTTTCTACTTCATATATTTTTTAACATTTATCGACATTTAAGATCTTTAATGTTTACGTTCCCTTTTCTAAATGAATTTATGGTCTCTGATAAGACTAACCAATAGACACAAAGTCGTGATTTATATTATAAATCACGACTTTGTTAGTTATATAATCTAATTATAAATTAATCGTTCCCTTTTATGAATTTGGCTACTTCTCGAACTTCGACACTACCGCCAATTTTAAAAATAGGATTCGCTTTGGCAATCTCTACTGCCTCATCAATTGTTTCTGCATTTATAACTACATATCCTGTTACAATCTCTGTACCTTCTGAATGAGCACTATTTGCAATATTTCCATTCGAATGAATTGTTTTTGCTCCTGAGGGGGATAAGGTATTTCCTTTATCGGATACTTTATTTTGCTTCATTAGACTACTGAACCATTCCATTCTTTCTTTCACTTGTTCGGGAGATGGTTTTATCTCCGAATCTTTATTTAATCTGAATATCAATAGAAAATCTTTCATATCATACATTTTATTAATATTTAAAACAAATACAAATATAAAGATGTCAATAAGAAATATATCAGCACTTTTAGGGCTGTTTTCGGTACTTTTTAAGAAAAGTACTAGGAGAAAGTCCTGTTTTTTTCTTGAAAATTCGGGCAAAATACGAGGAATCTTCAAATCCAATCTGATAAGTGATTTCACTTATATTGTAGTCTGAGTATATCAATAGCCGTTTAGCTTCGGTTATTTTAAGATTAAGTAGATATTGCTTGGATGAGATACCAAGCACTTTTTTACATGTTTCATTCAATTTCTCTTCTCGTACATTTAGTTTGTTTGCGTAATGAGAGATTGTATATAATTTCGAATAATCGGATAGAATTAACTCTTTAAATTGCTCTATTAGTGTATTACTTTGATATGTTTTTACCTGCTTCCTTTTGGCTATCCTATATAATAAGCGAGAATAGTACAAGAGCCCGGCTTTTATATTTTCTTTTGATGCATCATCTTTATAAAGCAACTCTTTATTAATATCTTCAAGAATAGATAAATGAAGAGATGCATCAATATTGTCGATATCAATGTAGGGAGAACTATAGCTCAAATTCATATCTAACCCGGCTAATTGGTCTATAAAAATAATATATCCCTGCACATTATCATAGAAGCTCCAATTATGAATCTGCTTAGGAGCAACGTAAAATACTCTCTGTGGTTTTATTGTGTATTCTTCAGAATCAATCACATAAAATCCACGTCCATGAGTAAACCAAACAAAAGAAAAAAAAGAGTGACTATGAGGCCATTCGATCTCTACATTCTCCCCTGATTCGAAATGCCTTATAAAAAATGATTTTGATAAGGCATTATCAGGAAGAGCATCTGCCATAGAGTATTCTTTTATCATACGTGATTGTTTATACAGGAATATTATCTGTTTATTTAATACTATATGAATTATAAGAGTCTAATTATAGACTGCCTATAGCAGCAAATTTACACAATTATTGCAATTTTCTTTTATTAAATACTTCTATTCTTTTCTTAGTCTTTTATCCCTTCTATAAGCAAAATAAAATACTTGAGGTAATACTGTAAAAGAAAGAATCATGCATATAATTATTCCACCTACAATCATTATAGCTAACGGGCGTTGAATCTCAGAACCCATATCGGTAGATAAAGCTGCTGGAAGTAGCCCCATCGACCCCATTAGGGCAATCATCAGAACAGGTCGTACACGTTGAGATACGGCTTCATTGATTGCTGTGCGGAGGTTATGCGTTTGTTGTACTTTTTTCTTCATGAGTGTTACCAACAAGATGCTATCTATAGAAACGATACCGAACAAGATAATGAATCCGATGCCTGCCGATATACCGAAGACTGTACCTGTTAACCATAAAGATACAAAACCTCCGATAAATGCAAAAGGCATAGCGCTTACGGCTATCAGCGTGTCTTTTACTGTCATGAAGTTCATATATAATAGAAATATAATCATCAAAAGTGCAGCCGGAATAATAAATGTCAAACGTTTTGTGGCGCGTTGTTGGCTTTCGAATTCACCGGCCCATACCATTTTATTTTCAGATTTAAGCTTTATATTTTGTCCAACAGCTTTTTGAGCTTCGTCTATAGTCGATCCCAAATCCCTGTCTCGTATACTAAAGCCCACTCCTACATAGCGGCTGCTACCTTCACGGTAGATAAATGCAGGCCCGGTAATAAAATCAATACTAGCTATTTCTTTTAGCGGGACTTGTTTGCCATCCATTGTCGGGATAAGAATATTCCCTATTTTATCTTCATTGTCCCTAAACTCTTTTTGAAAACGCACCATCACATCAAATGTACGTTCATTCTCATAGAAAGATGTCGCAGCCTTTCCACCTATTGCCATTTCAACAACCGTTTGTACATCTTTCATAGATACAGCATAACGTGCCATATGCGATTCTTCTAACTTTATGCGGAGTTCGGGCAGTCCAATACTATGAAATACATTAACATCTTCTATCCCTCGTATGTTTTTGATCGTTGCTGCTGTCTGATCAGCTAAATCTTCAAGTTGATGTAGGTCTGAGCCGAATATTTTTATAACCAGAGAACTTTTTACACCGGCAACATATTCTTCTACATTATCCTGTATCGGTTGGCTGAATGCCAATACAACACCCGGATAGATATTTAATGAGTCTTGCATTTGTGCTATCAGATCATCTTTACTTATTTTGTGTTTCCACTCTTTTTCAGGTTTCAGTTCTGTGTGAAATTCTATATTGAAAAATCCGGTAGCATCAGTTCCATCGTTTGGACGTCCCGTTTGCGTTAAAATAAAATCAACTTCGTCAAAGCTTTGAAGTTTCTTTTTCATTTCTTTTGTTATGCGTACCGATTCATCCAAATTAATGCTGTTGGGTAGCGTAGCACGCACATATATTGCACCTTCGTTCATCTGAGGAATGAATTCTGTTCCCCAGAATGAAAAACGAATAACGCAAGTGG
Organism: Dysgonomonas sp.; assembly: GCF_035323175.1. Taxonomy (NCBI): domain Bacteria; kingdom Pseudomonadati; phylum Bacteroidota; class Bacteroidia; order Bacteroidales; family Dysgonomonadaceae; genus Dysgonomonas; species Dysgonomonas sp. The sequence continues at coordinate 72,093 of NZ_DAOKYH010000008.1, forward strand.
TTAGTATCAATACAAATACCACTATAGTCTGTATACGATGTCTACTTGCAAACGCAAACATATTGTATAAAACTCGGGTAAAGAAACGACTTACGAAATTGGTTTTCTCTTTTACCGATTTTGTCAACAACAATTTACACATAACCGGCACATACGTTAATGACAAAATTAGTGAACCTAATAGCGCATAGCCTAAGGTAAAGGCCAGCGGCTGAAACATTTTTCCTTCAACCTTCTGAAACGAAAATATAGGGAATAATGCCACTACCAATATTATCTGTGCAAAAAAGATGTATGAAGCTACACTTCCGGCGCTTTTGCGGATCAATCCACCTTTCAGCATCGGATTAAAACGGCTACCTAGATCATGCGATCGCTTTTCCATTGCGACATACACACTTTCGACAATAACCAGTGTTCCTTCCAGTAACAGCCCGAAATCCAGGGCTCCCATGGATATGAGATTTGCAGGCAAACCTTGTATACGCAGCATGATAATGGCAAACAAGAATGATAATGGAATGACGGATGCCACAATGAGTGATGTACGCCAGTTGAAAAGAAATATGAAGACCACGAGTGATACTAACAAAATACCTTCGAGTAGGTTGCGAAGAACGGTATGCACGGTTGCATTCACAAGGTTAGTACGGTCAAGAAAGGGCTCTATCTTAACGTTATCAGGCAGGATACGCTCGTTAAGCTCTGCTATTTTTTCTTTCAGATGAACAATCACCTCACTGGGGTTTTGCCCTCGCAACATAATTACAATACCTTGTACCACATCGTCGTCGTCATTTAGACCGACTTGTCCTAAACGTGGTTTAGAGGATATACCCACTTCGGCAACCTGTTTTACACGTATGGGTGAACTTCCTTTTACTTCGATGAGTATATTCTCAATATCTTCTATACTTTCAAGTAAGCCTATCCCTCTAACAACAAATGCTTGGCTTCCTTTTTGTATTACATCGCCACCAACATTTATATTACTTCGCTCAACGGCTTCATATACATCCAAAGGGGAAAGGTTATAGTTTGCAAGCTCAGCAGGATTTACTTTTACCTCTAGAATTTTTTCTTCTCCACCAAAGCTGGCTATTGTTGCTACTCCCGGCACAGACAATAATTCACGCTCTACGACCCAAGAGTTGATAGCAGCTACCTCGCGTACAGGCAAATCACTCTTGAGAACATAACGAAAAATTTCACCTGTGGCACCCGAAGGTGGCTCTATTGATAATTCTACACCTTCAGGGAGGTCGAGATCTTGCATCCTATTAGACGCATATTGTTGGGCAAAGAAATCATCAACCCCATCTTCGAATAGAACAGTAATTACAGACAAGCCAAAAAGGGACGTCGAACGTACATCTGTTTTACGAGGAATGGTGTTTAGTTGCTGCATGATAGGTAAAGTGACAAATTTCTCAACTTCTTCGGCACTTCGACCCGGCCATTGAGCGATTAATTTCACGCGTGTGTTAGTGACATCCGGATATGCTTCTATAGGGGTGTTTTGGAAGCAAATAACTCCTGCTATTGCGAGTATACATGTTAGAAAAAGTACTAATATGTGGTTACGTAGTGCAAATGCAATAATATTCTCAACAAATTTGTGCATAATTATTTATTGTTAAGCCCTGAATATATTAGTAAATGGTTTGAGGTCACAACTTCTTCTCCTTCAGATAATCCTGATTTTATATAAGATACCTGTCCGCTATGCCCTTTTAAAAAGACCTCTCTTATCTGAAAATTACCATCGGTATTTTTTATTATAACAAAATAGTGGTCTTTATCGAATATTAATGCATCAGAAGGGATAGCTATATTTTTCTCTCCAACTTCATTTTTCAGATAAACAATAGTAGACATTCCAGGTTTCAACTTCAGGTCTTTATTCGATATAATAATTCTTGCCTTCAATACTTTATCTTCAGGGTCAAAAACCTGTGACATCAAGTTGATCTTACCTTCAAATGTTTCATTAGGATAAGACAATGTTGTAAAAATCACATTCATTCCCTCCTTTACCAGTTGTAGGTTACCGGCATATACATTAACCACTACCCACACTGTGGATAGATCGGCAATCGTAAAAAGAGTGCCGTTATCGGAAGATAATGTACTTCCTGATGTTACGTTTTTGGATACAATATATCCGGACATAGGAGCTTTTATAGAAAAGATCCCATTTCCCTTGTCTGAGCCGAATAGCTGCATATCATTTTTTACTTTTGATAAGGAAGTCTGTGTTTGTTTGAGTTTAGTTTCTATTTCCAACAACTCTTTTTCCGAAAGCATCTTGTCTTTAAACATCTCCCTGGCAGATTTAAGTTCACGCTCTATGATACGTATTTCAGCCTGTAGAGAGCTTTGCTCACTTTGTAACTCAGATAAATCCTTGCTATGAATATCTAACAGTGCTTGTCCTTTTTCAACTTTATCTCCCAATGAAAAATAAACCCTGCCAGCTACACCCTCAGTTAGAGGATAATAATTGATTACTTTATCTGAATCATATTCTACTTGTCCTGTAAGAGTCAACATTTCTATTCTTGTTTCGTATGCTGCCTTTACAGTCTTTACTGACGAATAGAAAGCTGGAACAATTTCTGCTTGTTTATCGGAATTACCTTCTCCATTCCCCGTACAGGAAACAAGCGATAAAAAAATAAGCGTTAATGTAAATAATAGAATTTTCTTTGTTATCATAATGGTTACTTATTTATTTCTGTGCCAACTGCATATTGAAACTCTACAAATGAATTGTACATGTTTTTTCGAGATAAAAGAACTATTTGTTTGTTGCTTTTATAAGATTCCATAAAATCGAGGTATTCGAGCATGCTGATATTTCTATTTAGGAAATTTTTTGTATATATACCAAGCATCTCATCCAACTCTGTTAACAAATCATTATTCTCTATTTCTTCATAAAATTTGTACGTGCGACTATAATTGGAGAAAGCCTCAGTTATTTCATGTTCAGCAATATTTTGTAGCTGCAAAGCAATAAGTTTGTTTTGCTCAATATTTACTTTAGCAGCTTTAATATTCCCTTGATTCCTATTCAAAAAGGGTAAATCGAAACTGATCCCAAATCCGATAAAATCTTTCCATACGCCTCCATATCGATCATAAGAGGCACTTAGTGTTATATCCGGAATTCGTTGTGATTTTTCGTAGATTAATGATTTTTCATAAAACAAAGTTTGCTGTTGTTCACGTTTTATATCAGGACGTAACTCGTGCGCTTTTTCGAGTAAAGACACGAGAGAGACCTGATCGGGATCAATATAATTGAAGTTTGTGTTTTCTACTTTTATGATATGAAAAGGTGAGATATTAAGTAACGATTTCAGATTTTTTTGTTGTTCATTCAAAGCTGCTTCCGTCTCATTTATTTCATTTTTAAGTTCTATTAAGCCCGATTGAAGCCTAAGCAATTCATTTTTTGCGATATTGTTTAGTTCGGCTTGTCTTTTGTAGGCAGAAATAAGTAGCTCAAGAGACTCTTGTTGAACAGATAAGACATCTTTGTATGATTGAAGGTATTCTGTTTCGTAAATTAATTTTCGAAACTCTGCTTTCAAACCTCTCAGTACATCTTCAAAATTTAAAACAGCAATTTCTCTTGAAACTTTTTGGCTGTTGATAAGCTTGTTTCGTTTATTGGCAGTTAAAATCAGTTGACTCAGTTCTATACTAAACTGTGTATTTCTAGGAAAGGCCCCCCCAAGTTCTTCTCTTTGTTTGGCGGTGCTCCATAAATTCATCGAACCGATAGATAATTGTGGATTATCCCATAGTTTTGATTGTGCAATTTCTGCCTCGGCAAGAGTGATGTTCATCTTTTCGGCTAATAGCTGTAGGTTTTGTTTTAGGAACAAAGCCTCAATTTCCACAGGAGTATACTTGAGTATTTGAAACTCTTGAGCAAAGACCGGTAATCCGAAAAATGTCAATATAAGACAGGGCAGAGTTGATAGCAGTAACTTTCTCATCTTCAAAATCTAATTTTAGATGCAAAACTAGACTCTTGAAATTAGAAAGAGATTAAACCGAGATTAGAATAGGATTAGAAATTGATATCCCAGGTAATTGTAACAGTTGTCCCTTTATTTTCCATAGATGAGATACTAATATCAGCTCCTGAAAGTTTTAATATTTTATGTGCAAGAGATAAGCCTATTCCAGCCCCCTTATATGAATGTGTATTTTGTGCTCGGTAAAAAGTGTCGAATATTTTATCTTTTTCTTTTGCCGGTATGCCAATACCTTTATCCGAGACTAAAAGATGAAAGTGGGATTTGTTTTTGATGATTTCAACTTTAACCACACCATTTGAATACTTACAAGCATTATCAATTATATTTTGGAGGGCAACAAATAACAAATGACTATTTGAGCGAATATAGAATGAATTCTCATTTTTTACGAACGAAATTCGTCCTTTATATTTAGATTGCTCTAAATAATGAATAACGAATTGCAACTCTCCTACTACATCTAATTGCTCAACATCTGATTCTGATATTTCCAAATCGGTTTGAGCTAATTGAAAAAGGTTATTTACTAATATGTTTAAACGCTCGATCTCATTTTCAATCCGTTTGATAGAACCTTTGTATTCATCCGGAGTAAATTCTTTTAGTTGCATAACTTCACACTCGCCCATAATCGCTGTTAATGGGTTTTTTAGTTCGTGTGATGCATTCGCAATAAATGTCTTCTGGGAGTTGAAGCTTATTTCTAAGCGTTCGATCATTTGGTTGAAATAACTGATAACTTGAGCTAGTTCGTCATTTCCCTTTCTCTCTATCAGCCGAAGGTGTAGGTCTTTGGGTGTTATTTCTTGCATTCTGGAAACCATATCCTGTAGAGGTTTAGTTATCATTTTTGCATTCCACCAGAGTAGACCAAAAATAATAATACTACTCACGAATAGCACTATTAACAGGATATGCTTCAGCAGACTTTTCAGGTAATCTCCTTGAATATTCTTAGCTGTAACGATAATGATAAAATTACCTTCGTTGTCGGGGTAATATATACCAACTCCGTTTAGGTTATCAATCTCGAATTTTAATTGTTCTGTTCGGAACAATTCGTCTATTTGCCTTTCATTCAAGAAAGACTGAAGCTCTACAGTAGCATCATGTCTACTATTGGCTACAATTATCCTTTCGGAGGTCTCAGGTAATAATCTTTGATATGCGTCAAGTACTTTTTGATAGGCTTGTTGACTCAGTTCATCTTTTTCAAAATGCTTTTGAGCCGTAATAAGTGCTTTATCAAGTAGAAGTGTATAGTAATTACTATCAATATTTTTTGAAGTAAGTAGATAGACAAAAATAAAAACTACCATCAAGATCACAACAGTGATAGATGTATATAAAAGGGCAAGTTTTGTTTTTATCTTCATTCTTCTTTTAATATATATCCTAATCCAATAACTGTATGAATTAGCTTATCCATTCCTTCAGGCTGAATCTTATTTCGTATATAGTTAACATATACATCTACGATATTTGTATTCGTGTCGAAATTGATATCCCATACGTTTTCTAATAGAGTTTGACGCGAAAGCACTCTATTGGGATTTTTCATGAAATACTCAAGCAATAAATATTCTTTAGCTGTAAGATAAATTATATTACCATCACGAATAGCTTGCTTCGTGTTTGTATCTAATTTTAAATTAGAAAAGTGTAAAATTTTGTCATCTTGTATTCCCGCACTGACTTTCGAACGCCTTAACAATGCATTAATCCGAGCTTCAAGTTCAACCAGCTTAAACGGCTTGATGATATAATCATCGGATCCGGCATTAAGGCCTCTTACAATATCCTCGGTTGTAGATAATGCTGTAAGCAGGATTACAGGGGTAGTATAGCCAAATTTTTGCCGATAAGCCTTACAAAGCTCCAATCCTGACATGAAAGGCATTATTATATCCATAATGATTAAATCATAATCTGTGATTTGTATTTTTTCCCATGCATGTAATCCATTATTACATATCTCTGTTTCAAATCCGCTTATATTTAAACCTCGTTCAATAAACGAACTGATATTTTGCTCGTCTTCTACAATCAGTATTTTCATCTTAAAAAGGGTAGCTTTTAAATACAAATATAAAGGATGTTTAAAAATTCTAGTATGTTTAACCTTAAGTTATTTGAAAATAAGAGATAGCAACATGAACATTTATTAAAGAAAGAAGCCCATAAAATATTTATTTCATGGGCTTCTTCTAATAACCAACTTTTCTTTTAGTTCTTCTATATTAAATCTTTATGAATATTTTCCTCTTATATAATATGTTACCAATTGTCCAAAGAATAGAGATGAAACACAAGGCATAGATTAATGACCCGAAATAATCTCCACAAATAGATTTCAAAATCTGAGTATAAAAACAATCCTTAATACTCATTACTTCTTGACAATTCAAATACATACTTTCAAGAATAGTTGCCATAACGCCTGCTAGGACATATATAAACAAAGGATTTACCCCAAACGATTCGAAAAATACCGACCACTTCTTATACCCCTTCACATCGATGATCCATATAAGCAGCGATAAGAAGGTAGCACCCAATCCACATGTAGTCAGAACAAATGTCGGAGACCAGATCTTCTTATTTATAGGACAGCCATAACTCAACAGAAAGCCAGAAAAGGTAAGTATAGCACCTATAATAAACAGGTGAAGCATCCTTTGTTGATTATCTTTTGTTTCCATCAGTATTTTCCCACAATAGAAACCGATCAACACATGACACACAGCAGGGATTGTACTCAAAATACCTTCGGGATCGAGACCGAACTCTGTATACATATGATTCAGTCCAAGAATACTCTGATCTGTCACTGCTAGGATATTGTATCTTTCGGTGGCAAATCCGTTCCCGAAAAGTAAAAGCAAGAAATAACCGACCAGCCCGACTGCAATTATATAGGGTATATACTTATGTTTTAGAAATATTGCTATCAAAGATGTTATTCCATACGTAAGTGCCAAGCGTTGCATCACACCCAGAATACGCAGATGTTCAAAATTGGTGAGGGATCTGCCCAGCCGTTCCCAAAATCCCAGGTTATCGGCAGCTAAACCATGGTATGTACCAAATGAAAGACCCAGCCAAGAAAGTCCTAAACCGATAAGAAATATAACGAATGTACGTTTCAGTATTTTTCTTAGTGTGGGAACAGAAAACTCAAAATTGAATTTCCGTAACGAGATAAAGGTAGAAACACCCATAATGAACATGAAAAACGGAAAGATAAGGTCTGTGGGAGTTAATCCATTCCACTCGGCATGTCTCAACGGAGCATATATATGCCCCCATGATCCGGGGTTGTTCACAAGTATCATTCCGGCGATGGTGATACCCCTCAAAACATCGAGAGATAAAAGGCGACTGCTAGTTTTTATTTCCATTGTATTTTTTAATAGGTATAAGAGCGATAATGTATTCCTTCTCTATCCATAATACGGTTGTGTAAACCCATTCGTTGCAAAAAATCCTGCCAGTTTCGTTTATTGCTCCATATCAGCTCACTGTAAGCTTGTAAAGCAGGATACACATGTTCTTCTAGCTTTGTCTCATTTGGAATTTCTTCTGTCCATACACAAGCCTGATAACCGATTACTTTAGATTCTGTCATGTTGGGATAATCCTTTGTTATATCAAATTCATATAATTCTTTCCATCGTTTAAATGAAGGTCTTGCACTTAGATAAAAATGGCTCCATGTCATAAAGATCATCGGATTGCCTTTCTCTACAATCATGTTCGCATTTTCATTCATCCAATCACGCCAGAAAGTCACATATACCTCCTTTTCGATATCATCGACAGCTGCATCGTCCCATACGATAATCTTTTTCCCTTTTTCCTTTAGCGACTTTTGAATTTCATTTACAAAGAAAGTCTGCAAATCGGCTGATGATTTCATTTTGTGCTTTTTCATTTGTTTTTTACAATCAGCATTCAATTCCCAAGTACCTCTTTCTACTTCATCTGCTCCAATATGTACAAAAGGTGAAGGAAATAGTTCTGCTATTTCAGAATATATGTCTTTTGCAAAATCTATAACTTTAGGATCACACGGACATATAGGATACGAAAATTCTTTACCCCAGCCGGTATTTCCGGTGCAAGACAGCCACGGATATGCTCTGATCGCAGCAGACATGTGTCCCGGCATATCTATTTCTGGTATAATTTCTATGCCATACTTTTGTGCATGTGCGATGATTTCCCGCATATCAGCTTTAGTGTAAAATCCGCCATACTTAGAGTCATTTCGAATAAAACGTTTATCTATTTGCATATCCGGATTATATTCCGATTGGCGTATACAGATCGAGTCATATTTATCAAAAGATCTCCATGCGCCGATTTCTGTTAATAGTGGATATTTATCTATTTCGATTCGCCATCCCTGATCATCGTTTAAGTGCAAATGCAGCTTGTTTATTTTATAAAATGATAAGCGTTCTATCGTTTTTAATAAATACTCTTTGGTAAAGAAATGTCGAGCTACATCCAGATGAAATCCTCGCCATCCATATCGAGGATAATCTTCTATTTCTGTAACAGGTAATTGTTTGATTTGACCTGCAGATGTGAGAGAAATAGATTCTATCATCTGATGCAAAGTTTGTATCGCCCAAAGGCTTCCGGCGGAACCGGATGCATGGATATCAATATGTACTGTGTCTATCTTAATATGATATGCTTCATCAGGTAGTTGTTTATCTACAAAGAAACGTATTAGGCTATTTTCATTCGAGTTATAAGAGACCTCTATTTTTAAGGACTCCAATAATGCTTTTTCAAGTATGCTTTTGGCATTCTCATCTATATCGTTGCTTATCGTTATTACCGATGGCAAACGTAGAAATAGATTAGAGTATATCTCTTTTTGAGGCTTTGGTATCAATTGAGGGGTTTCACAATTTAATTTCTGAGAAAACCCGCCCTGTGTCTGTATAATAAAACACAGACACAAGAGGAATATTCTAAACTTCATCTTATTTGTATTTGTATAATGTGGTTACACTTTCTCGTCCACAATAAAAAGCTTTTGCCCTTATTTCTTTTGCATTACAAGTTATAGGTTCAGTCCAAAGAGTAGAATTAACTGTAGGTTCCGATCCATCTATTGTATACCTGATTTCAGCATTAGGAATAGATGTATTTACATGTAATTTGCCATCGATCATCTCTATGCCGGGATGAGCAATACGAAATTTAATATCCAGAAGATTAAGGCGAGGCAACTCGTACTCAGTTATCTTTCTGTTATATAGGCGCAATGCATCTGTATATTTATCGCTTAACAGCTCTTTCTGCCATTCAGGATGAGTATTCCAAGCTCTCTCTATAAGACCAAACATCTTAGGAAACAAATAGTATTCAACCATATCAAAATTGCGTATGGTTTCTGCCCATAATTGTCCTTGCATGCCTTTTATTTCGTTATAGGCATTTGGTGATAAAGCTATTTTTTTGTTAGATACCTTTGTTATATCTATCCGATTACCACTCATATCTGATCGTACAGACTTATATATATCATATGGTACAACATTAAACGAATTATACTCATTTACAAAACCGCCCCAATAAGCTCCGGGTTCATTTTCGTGTTTGTTATATGATAAGTCAAAATACAAATTGGTAACATTGCATAAAATAATAGGATAACCGGCATTAGCCAATCTGTAAGGAATCTCATCTCCATTCCATTCGGGAACTGTATTCCAGCAATAACTTAAAACATTATCTTCGGAAAACTTCTTATTTACCGTTTCATCAGGTAATAAACCAACTTCCTGCCATGCGCCGAGTTGTATATTCTTTTCTTTAAAGAAAGGGATGATCTGTTCAATAAAATAGTCCTTCAACTCTCTCGTTTCCTTGAAGCCTTTCTCCTTCATAAATGTCATTGCAATATCCGAACCTTCCCAAGCTCCATGGGGAACTTCATCACCCCCCAGATGTAAAACAGATAATTCCATTCCGGCATCTTTATACATCAAATCTACTTCGTTTACAACCTTTTTCACAAAGCTATATACTGATGGTAGAGCTACATTGATAACATTATCAGTATAACTTTGCGCCGAGATATAACGTGATGTATCTGCAAAATCAGTAAGCAAATATTCTTCTGCCTTCTTTTTATCAGATTTTATATATTTATAATAGCGAGTATTCATAGCCTTAATCGCTGCTCGTGCATGCCCGGGTAGATCTATTTCGGGGATAACTCTAATATGATGCTTCTGTGCATATTTAAGGATTTCTATAAAGTCGCTTCTAGTAAAATAACCATTTCCTATCGAATTTTCATCATTAGCATCCCAGCCACTTCCATAGGCAGGATATAGACATTCCTTCTCGTCAAGAGTATGACCTCGGCGAGCTCCAACTGTTGTCAGTTCCTCTAAACCGGGAATTTCTATCCGCCAACCTTCATCGTCTGTCAAATGTAAATGTAAAACGCTCATTTTATACATTGATAAAAGATCTATAAGCTTCAAGATATTTTCTTTAGAAGAAAAATTACGAGCAACGTCTAACATTTGACCTCGATACTCGAGATCGGGATAATCAGATATACTTACATTCGGTAAGCTATATGGTAAATCTTTACTATGTATAAATGCTAAAAGCGTTTGAACCCCGTTAAAAATTGCATGAGGTGTATTTCCGGTAATTTCAATGGAACCATTATTCAGTTCCATTTGATAGTATTCTTTATTTTTGTCTACATACGATTCTTTTCTCAGATTTATAGTTACAGCAGCCTTATCTACAATATTGCAGTCATATAGTTTTTCAAGCTTTTCTTTCAATAGATTTGCTTCATTCGCAAACGTTGGATCATATTTCAGCCTAACATCTTTTGTAAAGGAAAATTCTCCGCCATTATCTTTCACATCTTTCAGCGATGGGAAGATATCCGTTTTCTTTAAAGGTACTTGCCCTGAAAAAATTAGATTACTTTCATAAACCATTTTTCCATCAGGATATGGCAACTCACTCTCTCCTACTCTTGACCATTGATAATCATAAAGAAAAGGTTTGGAATTGATAACAACACTATACGGTACAGACTCTTTTCCTTTTTCATCGAGCATAGTAATGTATGCACCTTCCGGTGCTCCTGCATTTTTCAGAATACTTCCTGCACAACGAAATGTTATCTTTAAAGTATCACCCGAAGCTAAAGGACGATATGAAGATGATGGTGCAATCTTGTAATAAGTAGAACTGATTTGCTGCACAATGACAGGCGATGTCGGCTCAGTCTTTACAGCTGCCGGCATCTGATTATAGTAGATAATCCAATTTTCCCGTAAGGAATCATTGCTATGATTTATAAGATAAAATGTATTTTCATAATATCCGGGCTCTATTCCATTTCTACCCATTTCCCACATTAATGAGACAGGGGATTTGTTTAGATTCTTCTGATTTATACATGCCGACATTATAAACATAGAAGTAATCAGATAAATAATGTATTTCATGTCTTAAAAACTTTCTTTATTTTTGAATATAGACACACGGTCCCAGTTCATTTTTCGCAGTGTTTATATTTTTATTATAGTCTGTCATCGGAAAAATTTCTCCCGATACAACATTTGCAATATATAGATCATATCCTCCAAGGCTTCCGGTACGTGTGCTACAGATAATAACCCAATCATTGTTTACCGGATAAGCATCAGAATAATCACCGTCTGTATTATTAAAAGGGAGGCGTTTACTTTTCAATCCGCTCCAAAATCCACGATATACTTGATCTACACGGTTTGTTTCGGAATACCCCACAGAATAATAGAATGATGTTTCATCCGCATTTATAGGATAATAATCCTGAACTTTAGGTGCATCATAAAGTGTTTTTATAGATTTACTTTTAATATCGATTACAACAATAGAAGATGTTGCTCCATCGCCTTTCGAACAAATAAGCTTTGTCCCATCGGCATTATAGTAAGGCATCGAATAATCTACAGGACTAAGTTTTGTTACTTTACCTGTTTCCAAATTGAGTTCGGCAACCCTAAAGTCTTGTTTGAAAGCTATACGTTTACCATCAGGGGAAAATTTAGGATCTTCATCTCTTGTTCCGTCATATGGTGTAAGATTTACAGGCTGTGCTGTTCCCGAAAGATCGTATAAAAAGATATCCCACGTATTTGTGTCTTCTCCTATTCCCATAAAAGTGATTTGTTTACCATCGGGAGAAAAATGCGCATTCATAGCGTTGCGTATTTTCCAGTTTTCACTTATACATTTCAATTCATTTGTACCAAAATCATAAATGTACATTTTAGAATCTTCAGTTTCATAGGTTGTATAATTGTGATATACTAGTTTGCCTTTTAAGGTTGGGGCCTCGGTTATAACAGGAGGTGTCTCTGTTTTGTTATTATCATCGTTATCATTGCAGCTAAATAGAGAGAGTCCTAAACTGCATATTATCAAAAGTTTTAACCAATATGTATTCATTGTATTATATTTTATTTTAGTGGCTCTGATGACAGAATTTCATTTGCATCATGATCAGAGCCACTGTTATTATTATCAAGGAAGTCTTTTAAAATCAACTTTAGATTTGTTCAAACCATCAGAAACATCTAGTGTAATACGGTAATAACCCGGAATAAAACCTTCACCTCCGACCAAATCTGCCATGCTTCCGCCAGCTGCGCTCACTCCGGATGAATCTCCGGTAAATAAGTCATTCGAAAAAACAGCGAATTGGGCATCCCATGTACGATTACTAAATATTTGGATATCAAACCCTCCCCAATCATGCTGATCTGACAGATAAACAGTTGCCTGATACTTATTTGGTTCTAAAAGGCGCATGTAAGCTAACTGTTTCACATCATTGAGATCCCATCCTATAGAATTAAATGCACTATTCCAAGTAGGAGATGAAGAAAATCCATGTCCAATGATCCAATATGTAGCTGGAGCCACATCTGTCATCCTGTTAACCCATATATAGTTATACTCCAATGAATAATACACATCCCACTTGCCGGATTCACCTATAAATTTGTATGTCTTTGTTTCAGCATTATATTCGAAAAAGTCTCTATTGTAAGCTTGTTCTATATTATCAATACCTGATATAGAAAATTCTTGTCCTTTGGTAAAGTTTACACTTGCATACAAGTAATTTCCGGAAGCCATCATCTGTACATTATTTACCTTGATGACCAGTCTCAAGCCCTCTATATCAAAATTGAAAGAAAATGCATCGAATATAATTTTCTTAACAAGCCAGTTACTATATGAAAATTTAATGTCGCTGCCAAATCTATCTCCAATAGATGCTACATTATCATCAATACCTGCATTCCATACATAATTGGCTTGTGCAGGGTCTTCAGATGTTGCTATTTTAGTACTGAAAGTACTTGGATATCCTCCTTCTTCCGATTCATAGATGTATGGAGTATTTTCTTTTGCATGCAACTCTATTACAGATTTATCACTTAATATAAGATAGAGAGTCTCTGGTAACTCGGGCCGGATAGCTTTAAGTGTTTTTTGCTCTTTAGTTTCACCTCCATCCACATTTATCAAAGTGAAATTGACTTTCAGCTCATCTCCTGTAGCAATATTGGAAGTAAATGGCACAAACAAAGAAATATTATCTAGCGATACAGAATTACCTTTTGTTCTTATAGACTTACTACTGATAACAACATCGTTGGCCACTAATTCTACCTCGAGAGTAGAAAGAGGACGAACTGCATCGCTCACTTTCGCATCAAAATAAATAGAATCTCCTAACTTAATATTTTCGTTGCCCTTTATTGCCAGCGACTCAATAACTGGTACTACGATTGTAGAACTGTCATCATTGTCACTACATGATACGAAAATGGCAGATATAAAAATCAATAAAAATAATATTTTAAATGTCTTCATAATATTCATTTTTTAATAACCCGGATTTTGTGTTAGGTTGGGATTTGAATCTTTCTCTGTCTGAGGCACAGGCCATAGTTTATGAAATTCTTCTAGGTTTGGGAAAAGTAATTTTCCATTTTTGTCTTTATGTTGACGCATAACTTCCACCATTCTGTCATTGCGTAACAGATCATACCAGCGTTGTCCTTCCAAAGCAAGCTCAAATTGACGTTCTTGTTCAACGGATAAACGAGCATCTCCTTGAGATAAAGTTGTTGATAATTTCTTTAATCCGGCACGATCGCGAATCGTATTTACAATATTCATAGCTTCGCTAATCTTATTTAATTCAACTAATGCTTCAGCTTTAAGGAGAAGTATGTCTGCTAATCGCATTAATATAATCTCTGAATCTTTTTGGCGGATTTTATTTGCAATAGGATAATTGCTTGACGGGAAGTAGGTATCATATGGTACTTCTTTATAAACAATTGTTGATCCAAAGCGTTTGTCATCAGGGTTGAATTTAGAGATCAGATCATGTGTCGGTGTACAGTAGCGGCGCCATGTAATAGAACCATCTTCTTCACTGTACAATACCCAATATGCCCAGTTGGGTGAGGTAGCATCATAATATACTTCAAAGATGCTTTCTGTTGTATATTTATTTGCCGGATTCCATAAATCATCATAGTTTGTCACTAATTTATAACCATCTGCAATCACTTTATCACATAGTTCTACAACTTTAGAATAGTTACGTCCAGACTTTTCTCCTCGAGTAGCGTATACTTTTGCCAACAAACCATTTGCTGCTCCTTTGGTCGCTTTAAATGCACCTTGCGACAAACTACCCAAATCTGGGATAGCTTCTTCCAAATCTTTTATTATCTGTGCATAGATATCGTCTGAAGGAGTACGTGCAGGATATAGTTTAGGGTATAGTTCTTCTAAATTCTCGGCCGTAATAGCAGGTATCAATTCTATCATCAGAGGGGCATCGCCCCATATTCTTACAATATCGAAATATGCATAAGCTCTTATAAACTTAGCTTCGGCAATAATTCGTTTGCGAGTAGCATCATCAATATTTGTTTTCATCAAACGTGTATTTTCTATTACACTTGTTGCTGCTCCTCCCATTTCATAATATTGAGCCCACATCAGTTTGGTTTTCGAGTTCATAGATGTTACCCTGATACCGTCCACTTCTTCACCCGGAACTCCATCACCTCCGGCATAGCAATTGTCTGACTGGATATCCCCATAACTGAAATTCTCAAATTGAAAAATATCTTGTTTAAATTTATTATAAGCACCGTTTAGTTCGGCTTCAGCATCCGTTACTGATGTATATTTAGATTCCAGATTAGAAGAACTCTGCGGATCTCCTGTAAAATCAGATAAAGGTTCATTGTCTAGAAAATCGCCACAGGAATAGGTGATAAATAGACATGATATAAAGGCTAATAATTTTATATTTGTTTTCATTGCTTTATATTTTTAGAATTCTACATTAAGACCAAATATTACGGATTTATTTTGAGGATATGTTCCATAATCGACACCTAATTCGACTGCACTTGCATCATAAGCATTTACTTCAGGATCGTATCCGCTATATTTTGTCCATGTCCATAGATTTTGAGCTGTTATATATGGTTGAAGTTTTCTGATTCCTGCTTTTTTCAGAAAGTTGAACTTCGGGCTAAAATCATAAGATAGTGTTATATTCTTCAGTCGCAGATATGAGCCATCTTCAACAAAGCGGGAAGAGTTATAAATATTCTCTATATTTCCAGGACGAGGTACTTCTGTTACCATACCGGGACGTTTCCATCTCTTTAAGACATCAGTAGATTGATTACGAAAGTCCATCATACCTGTCATATCAATCTTTGATGCGTTGAAAATATCATTTCCGTATGATCCTTGAAAGAATACCGATAAGTTAAAGTTTGCATACGAGAAAGTGTTTGTCAGACCAAAAACAAATAAGGGCTGTGCATCTCCTATTTTAGTTCGGTCTTCAGGATCTATTATTCCGTTCTCATTTCTATCTTCATAGATGATATTACCTGTTTCCGGATCTACTCCTTTTGATACATATCCGTAAAATGTTCCCAATGAATTTCCTTCTTTTAATATAATAGCAGGTTGTTCGGTAGTATAAGTAGTTGCATAATAGTACACTTTGTTTAAACCAAGCTTGGTTACTTCATTCTTGTTGAATGAAATATTAAAATCAGTATTCCATTTAAAGTTCTTAGCATCTATGCTTCGTGCAGATACAGCTATTTCAAGACCTTTATTTTTCATTTCAGCATCATTGCGAGCAATTCCTCCGGGTATATTGGCATAACTAGGTAGATAAACAGTTAACAACATGTCTTTTGTATATTTATAGTATGCATCAAAAGTGAAGATGAGTCTCGAATTAAACATACTGAGATCAATACCTACGTTTGTTTGGGTCGTTTTTTCCCATGTAAGCTCTCTGTTACCAGGAGTTTTCAAATAAAGAGACAAACCAGGTAATGAATTATCAGTAGTAGGAGGTATTCTTCCTGCTGCATATTGCGCTCGCCATGAATAATTGCCAATTCCTTCCTGATTACCATTAAGCCCCCACCCTGCTCTGAGCTTCAAGTCTGAAATGACATCTGCTGTACCGGCCATAAAGGACTCACTAGAAATACGCCATCCGGCAGAAAATGAAGGGAAAACACCCCATCTCTTTCCGGGTGCAAACTTAGAGGAACCATCGGCTCGCATATTAGCACTGATCAGATATTTGCTTTCGAAATCGTATGCCACACGTCCAAGAAACGAGGCAAGAGTCCACTCCGATGCATAGCTCCATGTAGCATCTTTGTCAATGATGTTAGCGGCAGAGAAAGAGCGAATATTAGGATAAGAACTAAGTAAATCGTATCCTGCAAGATTTCCTTCCTCAGATTTAGCTTTTTGTAGTGTGGCTCCTCCAAGAATTGATAAATTGTGCTTGTTCTTAAATTTGTTTTGGTATGTTACAAGGTTTTCCCATAGCCATTCAAAATCCTTAGAACTTTCTTCCTCTACACGACCTTTAGTAGATCGTCCGTCAGAGTTGGATGTAGGGTCTAGAAAATATAAGCCTCTAGAGTTCGTTTCGTCTATTCCAAAACTTGTTTTGTAATGCAAGTTTTTTGCAAGAGTAAAGTCGAGGTTGAGGGACCCAATCAGACGGCTTCTGTCGTAAGTCTGATCTGCAGCATTAGCAGCAAATGGACTTAATATACGTGCTCCATACGCAAATTCATCATATTGTCCGGGATTATCAGAATCCCACTTTTGAATATAAGGAGGAGTATTTATTACCGAAAGGATTGATCCGGCTCTCATTGCACTTCTGTTTTCATAGACCTTGCTTCCTTTTGTTTTGGTATAGGCAAGGTTTAGTCCCATTTTAAGCCAGTCTGTTTGCTGATTATCAATGTTCGTTCTGAAATTATAACGTTTAAAATTTGACTTTTTAACAATACCTTGTTCATCCAAATAACCCGCAGAAGCAAAGTACTGAAGTTTATCAGTTCCACTGGTTAATGACAACTGATAGTTTTGATTACTACCGGTTCCGTAAAATGCATCAGTCCAATTTGTATAACGAGTTTCTTCATCAGGGATAGAGACAGGTGTATCTGTGTACTTGTTTAGATCTTTGATATAATCTTTATACTGTTCAGTGTTCAATGCATTTATTTTATTTCCCAGCTTCGAAAATCCAACATACGAACTAAAGCTCACAGAACGTACGCCAGCCTTCCCTCTTTTAGTAGTAATAAGCACAACACCATTAGCAGCTCTTGCTCCATAGATAGCAGCAGATGAAGCATCTTTAAGTATTTGCATACTTTCTATATCATTTGCACTAAGATTAGAAATAGTCGTCATTGGAGTGCCATCCACTACATATAGCGGCTCATTTCCAGCCTGTATAGATGTTGCACCTCTGACTCTGATAGATAGTTCAGAACCCGGCTGACCTGAGGGTTGAACAACCTGTACTCCGGCAGCTCTTCCTTGTATAGCCTGAGCTGCTGAAATAATTGGACGCTCTGAAATATCTTCCGTAGATACTACAGCAACAGCAGTCGTCAAATCCTTCTTTTTTACAGTATTGTAACCTATAACAACTACTTCTTCCAACTCCTTATTATTCTCTTGTAGTTTGACTTGTATATGCGAGTTTTTACCAACAGTAATACGTTGTGATGCATATCCCACATAAGAGATCAATAAAACAGATTTTTCGTCTTTTACTGAGATAGAGAAACTACCATCCAAATCTGTGATTGTTCCATTATTTGTTCCTTCTTGCACTACACTTACTCCAATCAAAGGCTCTCCTTGATTGTCAATAACTGTTCCCTGTACTGTTTTTCCCTGTGCTACAATGTTATGCTGAGTAAGGTCAGAGTCCTTTTTTTGTTTCGAAACAATGATTATATGTTTCTGCTTAATTGTATAGCTACAATTCTCATTTTTCAGAACCTGTTTAAGAGCGTCTTCCAAAGATAAATTACGAATTGATATCGAGAGTTTTTTTTCTACATCAAGATCCGTTTCATCAAATCCGACAGAATAGCCACTTTGTTTTTCTATTTCATACAATGCAGCCCTGATTGTGATATTATTATTCACAATATTAATGTTGGACTGCGCCCAAACATGGCTCAAACAAGACAATAGAAGTACTGTAAGCCATGTATAAACATGCTTTCTTTTCAACATTAGAGTATAAATTTTAAAGGTTAATTAATTGCTTTTCAATATATATATATAGTATTGCTTTTTATCTTATAATTGAAGTCCCGGATAATTTCTTTTAGTATGTCCAAGGTTTCCGGCAGGGTTTCTTCAGGAGAGAAACGTACCGTAAATGTCCTTCCTTCATATTTACCCGCATCAAAGTGTATAACTACATCATAGCGTTTTTCTATAGCATGCAGAATATCACCAAAAGAGGCTTCCTGAAATATTAAATATCCATCTTTCCACATTGCTACTCTCTTTGCATCCACAATTTGTTTCGATAAATATTGAGTTTTATTATCATATATAATTTGCTCATTCGGCTTCAATATCATAGATTGTACAGGGCCCGTTTTTGTTTCTACTTTTATCTTACCCTCTTCTAATGTTGCTGTTATTTTGGGTAAGTCTAAATAAGCCCGAACATTAAATATTGTGCCCAATGCTTCAATATTCAAATTGTTTGTACTTACGATAAAACGTTTATCCGGATTTTTAGTTACGGAGAAATTAGCTTCACCATTGAGATAAATAGTGCGTGTATCTCCTACAAATTTTTCGGGATATATTATTATTGATCCTGAATTTACCCATACCTTACTGCTATCCGGTAAAACAATTAATTTTTTTTCGCCATAAGGAACAAAGCATTCTACCATATTCACATTTTTAACTGAATATTTCTGTGTCAGGAAATATGTAAGATATGAACATAGTATAGGAATCATAATCATGGCAGCAATACGCACAATGTAAGAGTAATTGATTCGCTTAATTCTGTTTCCTGCATTCATTTTTTGATGCAAAAGCTCTAAATCTCTTATTGTAGATTCATCAGCCTCCGCATTTATATTATTCCATATATTCTCAAGAGATGCATTTTTATCTTCAACATTGTCTGAATTTAGCAGCCATTGTCTGAATTTATACTGAACATTCTTGGGAAGAATATTCTCAGTATATCTTCTTATAAGTAGATCGATGTGCTTTTTATGCATTTCTTTGGCTTTTATTACTTAGACTGTAATAAGGAAATAAACACGTAGTCGGTAATTCTTTTTTTTAGTAAAAAAAGAAAATTATGTTCATGAGTAGTTTTCTAATATCTTTTAATGCACTGGAAATGTGGGTCTCTACCGTTCTTTTGCTAATTTCTAATTTTATAGAAATTTCCTCGTTTGTGAATCCTTCTTTACGGCTCATTTTATATATTTTCTTTCGTTGCTCAGGCATTGATTCAACTAATGTATCAATAAGCATTTCCAAATCACGAGCCTCAATTGACTCTTCCAATGAATCGAAGTCTTTTATTTTATATCCCCCATCGTAATCATCAAAGAGTGTATTCTCCTTAAAAAAATCGAAGACCGCATTTTTGGACATTTGGAATAAATATGTTCTGAAATATTGAATTTCGGGGAGTTTCTCTCTATTATTCCATATTTTAAGAAATATATCTTGAGATAAATCTCGAGCATCTTCTTCATTCTTGACTAAGCTCATTATAAAATTTTTCACTCGAGGATAATGAAGAATAAAAAGAGAATCGAAAGCTTTTGTATTTCCTTTCGAAATATTTAAAAGATACTCTTTTTCTATGTCCATACGATGATCTAGAATAGATAAAAAACGAAATCTGGGATATATAGAAATGACAATAACTATCTATCGACACAAAGCTAGTAAGTTTTATGTTTGTAACATAACAACTAAAATTAATTAACAACTTATATTTGTTCTTAAGGTTAGTCTTTTTCTCGTTTTTCAATTCAGAAAAAGTAATGGCTTAAATATATTACCCATATATAAAAAATAGACTCTTTTTAAGACAAGGATATATCACAAGACTCTTTCATACCCTCCTATAATTCTTCTTTTCCGCACATAAAAAGTTGTTAACTTTTATTCTTTAAATATTCATTATATAAACTATTAGAATAATATTTTAATAAAAAAATGCACTATAAATTGAACATAAGAAAAAGTTATTCGTTGAATTATTGATGATTACATTCCTCTAAAGCCCTAGAATTATAGAATTTAATATATTTAACAAACTCTTATTAACTTGATATCTTTATCCTAATGAAGACTAAAACACCAGATGTCTTAAATGAAAAGTGTGTTAAAGAAGTAGAAGAAGCTTCTGTATCTTTAGAAATCTGGACCTTAAATAAAGATCAACATCTTGAATTTATAGCGAAAGAGCATAAGATTGTGCTTGTAACGAGTGGCCGTCTGACATGTCTTTTATCGGGATATACTGATGAAAATATTGAAGCAGGGCAAATGATATTTATATCTATAGGAAGTCGCTGCCTTATAAGTACAACAGAAGGGGCTTCTGCAATCTGCCTGAAACCGGGATTGATTTTAAATTTATACAATTATTCAAATTACAGCCAATTCTCTTCTCCGAAGGAATTATCATCAAATAAACCTGTAATCTTGAGCTTTACTCCAATTATATCAGTCTATGCTGAATCTTTAAAATGGTTTCTTAACATGAACTTCAGAGATGCTCTATATATCTGTATAAAAATACGAGAGCTTTTTTATCTCATGTCTATCTGCTATACTCTTCAGGAAAGAAGCCTTTTTTTTCAGTCATTGGCCTCGAGAGATAATAGTTTCTCTGATTTTATATACCAAAATTACAGAGAAGTAAAATCAATTAGTGAGCTTGCCAGTCTTTCTTGTTATAGCCGTTCAGGTTTTGAAAAACGTTTTCGTAAAATTTTTGGAGTACCCGCTTCACATTGGATTACATTGCGAAAAGCAGCGGATATTTATCATGAAATACGTCGGAGCCGTAAAAGCATTAAACAAATTTGTTTCGATTATAGCTTTTCATCGATGTCTCATTTTCACAAATTTTGTAAATCAAAGTTCGGATTATCTCCCGGATATATACGTAAACAAACACTAATAGAGGAAGATGATATAAAAAAGGTGAAAAAGTAACAAAAAAAGGAAAAAATATATGAGCTTTTTTAATAAAACATAATTTATTTTTGTGAACAACGGTTAAGAAGGCAAAACTTAAATCAATTTAAATCACTCAATCGCATAGTCTATTAGCTGAGAATAGGCGGAAATTGAAAAGCAAATATAATACATTTAATAATAAAAGATAGAAACAAATTCTACACTTTGATAGTCTAAAAACTTTTAAATTCAAATAATAGAGAGCTAAGGAGAATTACTCATCCTTAGAAAGTAATATCATCTTGGTAGGCAATAAGCCTGCAATCATCAACTCTAAAGGAGACAAAAACTTTTATAAAAAGGATAAAAACGTGAAAATCAGATTGGTTTCTACAAAACCAATGATGTAACTACTCAATAACATCCGATGACTAAGAAAATAATATTTTTCACACTTATTATTAGTGTGAACTTTTTGCAGGGCAATAGTCAGGCTATGCCAGATAAAACTGAATCGTCTCAAGACATTCTTGGACTCAAATCTAATTTGGTTTATGATATCACAACAACTCTAAATATCGGTGTTGAATATCGATTTTTGGATTATCTAAGTTTTGATTTTTCGATAAACTACAACCCTTGGACATTCTCTAAAAATAAAAAATTAAAGCACATTCTTTTCCAGCCCGAATTACGTTACTGGATCAACAAACCATACAACAAGCATTTTGTAGGAGGGCACATTCTTTATAGTCATTATAATGTCGGGAATCTACCATTCGGGTCCTTAAATAATTATCGTTATCAGGGTGATGGGTACGGATTAGGTATATCCTATGGGTATCAATGGCCTCTTTTCCCAGGATGGAATTTAGAGGCTACTATAGGAGTCGGATACATTTATTTCGATTATGCTCGATATGATTGCGAGACATGCGGGCAAGAACTCGGTAATGGACATAAAAATTATTTTGGCCCTACTAAAATAGGACTCTCACTTATTTACATTCTTAAATAATCGGTATAAATAATTCTTTTACAATTCACACTATTAATCACATTCAATTTAATTAAAAATTCAAGAGCGTATGAAAACGAAAATCAGTTATTTAACTTTATCAATTTTGGCTCTATTAATGAGCTTTAACGGCTGTTCCAATGGTGATGATACAGAGGATGTAGATAAACAACCTAAAAGCGTATTCCTAAAACTAGGTAAAAGTGGCTCTTCACTCCGTTCTGTGGGTACTCCTGTTGGAGATGGGGATGATGTCGTCCTCCAATCAGGAAATTTATATTTTGTAAATTCATCAGGAGCCATATTAAAACATTATACACTGACAACTACTGCTGCTAGTGCGACGAATATTAATATTACAGATGCCGAAAGTGGAGCATTAATAACAAACCTGCCCGGAAACACTTTTGCTGTGTATGTTGTAGGCAATACTTCCGGTCTTCCTTCATCGGGAAATATTTCTGCAGTAAAGGAATATTTATTACAAGTGGCATCACAGGATGACATAGAAGACGTGAACCTATACGGAACTAACACGCTTACCCCTCCTGTGCTGCCTAATACATTTTATACATCTGAAATCGATCTTAATCCAACTGTGGCTCGGGTCGAATTAACTGATATTACAGCTTCAGGTGTTATTACAAGCTTCAAGGTAGATGGAATCTTCATCGATAATTATTACAAGCAAGCTGTTGTAGATGGAAGTGTAGATGTTGCCGATTTTGTTGAAAATGGAGCCTTTGCAGCACCTTTTGGAGATGAAAGCGCTGAATATCCAGCCGAACTAAAACCTGCTATTTATGATTTTTATGATCCGGCACTGACTGCTGTTTCAAAGGTTGCTAAGCCTGTTATTGGCACAATATGGGCATATAATTTATTTGCATCTTCTACCGGTAGTACGGTCCCTCGCATAATTATCCGCTTAAGTGATATACAAACAAATGACCTCTCCACATATACTAGTCCTCAGTTTATTACGATTAAAGGCTTTAAAGCTGTTTCCGGTGGAGCGTCTCTAACGAGTATCAAATCGGGTGAAATCTATAATATTGCTGCAGGAGCACTGACTTTTAAAGAAACAGATTTATCATCGATACCTAACTTAAGCCCAATTGATGTAGAAGTAACTGTTAGTTTGGCAACTTGGTCTGTAGTAGGTGTGACACCTGAACTTTAATTGATATAGTATTCTTTGGAGAAAGAATATTCTTCCTCCAAAGAATCATTTTGTAATCTAACAAAAGCTTTGGCTAAAAATAATACAAGCTACAATAGAAATCTGTAGCTTAATACTTAATCTAAAGGTCTTATATATGAGGTTGTTTTATTTGTTTTTTGGATTATTTTCTGTCTTGGCATTCAATGGCTGTATAGATGATGACTCTGAGGATTGCCCAACTGATATCGAAAACAATTTTGTGATTAAGTTCCGTTATGTAAGCAATGAATCCGGAGAGCTTTTTATAAAAAAGATAAAAAAAGTTGATGTATTTGTTTTTAGGGAAAACGGAGAGTATGTAATGTCACAAGATGCAGATATAGATGCATTAACTAATTTTGCCGGAGTTAGCTTGAACTTAGAACCAGGCAACTATCGTATAGTATGTTGGGGAAACGCTTCTGGTAAAAGTTTTGTTAGCCCACTAAGCACAAACAGTCTCATGAAAGATGCTTTTGTTTGTAATATGTCCCTCCGAAATGGAACTTCAGCTATAGATGGAGATACATTATATTATGCATTGGATAATACTGTATTATCCCCATCTTTAAAAGTTACGACTGTATCCGAAACGATAATAGAACGGATACTCGATTTTCGCCGGGCATTCATAAAAGTACAAGTATATGTAAAGGGGCTTGTAGATAAAGACACTCAGGGAAATCTTCTTGCGCCGATAGTAGAAATGACAGAGGTACCCAGTACTTATAACTTCGAGATGCAGGCTATAGGTACCCCTATACGTTACCTTAATACATCTGTATTTGAGAATATTTCGGGGGAGAAAATCGCATCTATAACATTTAATACACTTCGCTTTAAGGATGATAATCCAATTAATATACAAATAAAAAAGAGTTCAGACGGTAGTATGATTACATCAATTGGTCTGACTGACTTTATGAAAAAAAATAATATAACAGTAGAAGGTAAAGAAGAGGCTGTGATACCGATACTGGTAGAATATAAAGAAGCCTCTGTTGAAATAAGTGTTCCAGAATGGTGGCAAATACCGGTGACACCAGAATTATAGAAGATATTATTGCACAAGTGGAGTATTAGGGCGCTTTTCAGCTTGCGTAGATCATAATATAGAAATAAGATTAGTAGTATATGGGAATCAGAAAAATTGATACGAGACAAAAGAGCATCATTGTATTATTATTTTTAGCAGGAATATTATTCAATTCGTGTCGTGACAATGAGTTTGCACCGATTTTTGGTGTGGAAACAAAAGAAGTAACCTTTTCGGTAAAGATTCCCGGAGCGTCGCTACCTAAAACAAAATCGCTGACTGAAAATAATGAAAATGAAGTTCGGAGCATTGAAGTGCTTTTATTCGATAATAACGGGGAATATACTTATCAACCAATATATAGTAATGTTATCAATACAGATGAAGATGACATCAACATTAAAACCTTCACTATAAAAGTTCCCGAAGGAACATATAATATGTTGATTTTTGCGAATGCCCGGGAGGCGATATCAGGAATTATCAGCAGCATTGAAGAAGGAGATTCCAAAACTTCAGTATTAGACAAGCTTGTTATTTCCAATAATGGGAAATGGAATACCGATCCGGTATCTACAGGATACACTCCTATTCCGATGTTCGGAGAAATACCATCTATCACGGTAAATGCAGGATTATCAAATAACACACCCGTTAATTTGGTGCGTATGGTATCAAAAATTGACGTGGCACTTACTAATACTGATGCTACGGATAATTTTACCTTAGAAAGTATACGTCTTTATAATTATAATAATAAAGGATATATTGCCCCGGTTTCGAGTAATTGGGATCAGGCTCAGAGTATTGTTACAGATGCCAGTATCCCTGCAGGCTTTACTCTTACACAAGGACCTTTGGTATACGATGATACAGCTATTAATATAGATCAGACCGCATCATCAGGTGAAATATATACATTTGAGGCTATCAGGGCAAATTCATCATCGATGCAAGATGCGACCTGTCTGGTAATAGGAGGTACATATACCGGTGATAGTCAACCAACATATTACCGTGTAGACTTTGCCCGTACTTCTTCATCGGTCACCACTTACCTACCTCTACTCAGAAACCATTATTATAAAGTGAATATAACGAAAGTTAGTGGACGCGGTTGGACAACCCCAACCGATGCGTTCAATTCTCTGCCGGTAAATATAGAGGCTAATGTCATTATGTGGGATAATGCAAAAATAGGTGATATAGTTTTTGATGGACAATATATGCTGGGAGTGTCACAAAGAGAAATGACCTTTACCCGTAAGGTACGCACTATTTCGAGTACAGATAATACATTTTCTATAACAACAGATTTTCCTTCGGGATGGAAGATCGAAAAAATAACCGATGCAGGAGGAAGCTCTATAAGTTGGCTAAGTGTAGTGTCTATGATAGGAACTCCGGTAACGGCAGGAACTTCGGGCAATGTAAGTGATCTTAAGCTTAATATGACAGAAAATACTAGCGGATTAGATCGCATTGCCTTTATTCATCTTAGTGCAGGGCGGTTAACTCACACTGTAAAGATAACTCAAAAAGCCGAACTAAACCTGGAACTTACGATTACTGATATGTCTGGAAAAGAGATTTCCGAGCTGGTATTTATCTCATCTGCTGATGTTCAGCCGGCAGCACAACAATTCAAACTCAAATGGAATCCTTCTGTATTCACAGTTTCATCAAGTCGTACTGATCTTTATAATGTGGGCTTTTCATTCGATGGGTCATCAGATCAGCCTGGTTCGGGAGCATTTACCTTGATCAATGATGCTTCTGGCGAAAAAACTTTTACAGTACGCCCTACAGCTATTACGTCTGCTGAATATGCAACAAATCCTTTTCTGGAAAAAGTATCTGTTGTCGATTTCAGAATAGGTGACCCATACACTTTTTTAACTGCAAGTATTTTTCTTAGACAGGTAAAATACAATATCTCTACAGAAAAAGATACATATTATCTGATGGATGGGACTCAGAAGTATTTTACCATTAAGTCTAATACAAATTTCACCGTTGAGGTCAAAAGTAACCCTGATAATGTATTACAAACTTTAACAACCACCTCTGGAGGGGGCAATACGAATGGGACGAGAGTATATTTCAACATAATCAATGATATAACGAATCCTACCCTTTATAATAGAGATGTAGTGCTGACAATTAAGAGCCCACAAGGACGTTTCGCAGATACAGATATTACTTTGCCTTGCTATGCCGGTATCATACAGCCTAAATCAAATTCCTATATTGTAAGTCCGGGAGGTACAGGAATACTAATCCCTGTAAGTAGAGCTAACGAATCTGCTGCCGGCATTCAACTTGGTACTTCAGATAGTTTTACGGCGGGACTTCTTTGGACTGATAATACAAATAAAATAGCATCTAATTCAAATATAAGCATCCTTCAGGCTGTTGGTACAGGTGCATCGGGCTATGTTCTAGTGAAACCGGGAAGTATCCAAGGAAATGCAGTAGTAGAGATTAAAAATGCTTCAAACAAAACACTTTGGTCATGGCATATATGGGTAACTAACTATACTCCGTCAGCCTTAGGTATCGGCAAATTTATGGATCGCAACCTTGGTGCCTTGGGGAACACCTCAAACACAGTGGAAGCAAAAGGTCTATTATACCAATGGGGACGTAAAGATCCGTTCCCGAATTCGTCAACATTAACAGGAACCGATGAACCTATTCTATATACGTCATCAGGCACCACATCAGTATCTAAAATACAGGTAGCAGAATCCAACAACTTGGCCAATTCTATAGCATATCCATTAACTTTCTACTATGGCTCAACACCCAATTTTGATTGGTATACTAATGGAACAGCGCAAAACAATGCTCTTTGGGGACCAGCAACTAAAACAGTTTATGATCCATGCCCTGTTGGATGGCGTGTACCTCAACAAGGAACATGGGGCAGTAGTAATTTTACTATGGGACAAAATAGTACTACATGGGATACCACGGGAATGACATGGACTGGCTACGGAAACTGGTATCCTGCGGCAGGTTATCGGACAGATGGAAGTGGAAGTTTGACAAACGTTAGTTACAACGGAATATATTGGGCTGCCACAGCTACTGGTGTATACGGATTCAATATGAAATTTAATAGTACAAATTTATGGATTGGGCAACCAACTTACCGAGCCGGAGGTTTTTGTATTCGATGCGTATCCGAACAATAAATAGTCTAGAGCTATCGGCTTAGAAATTATAAACACGAATAAATTATGAGAGTAATTATCAAATTGACTATATATGGAGCTATACTTGTTTTGTTATCATTAGGCATCTCTATGCCTTCATGCAGTGATACCGAATATGTATCGACAGAAAATAAGAATGTCATGGATATGTTATTTTCAGTAGTAGTTCCAGGTTCATCGGGTCTTAAATCTTCTTTGGATGAAGATGATGAGAATGATGTGCGAAGTATAGAAGTTTTGTTGTTCGACCTAGACGGGAAATACACATATCAACCTTTGTATAGTAATGTTATAAATACTAATCCTACAGATAGTAAGGTTAAGACTTTTTCTGTAAAAATTCCGGAAGGAAATTATAATGTGGTAATTCTGGCAAATTCCCGACAGAGCCTGGCTAATGCTTTAAGCAGCATAAGTGACGGTGAGGAAAAATCTTCGGTTATGGAAAAATTACTATTGTCGAATGCGGGAAAATGGAACACCGATCCTCTATCCGGAGGATACGTTCCCATACCAATGTGGGGAGAATTGACATCACTCTCTGTAGATGGCAATACAGTCATTAATAATCCGGTCAATCTGGTTCGTATGGTTTCCAAAATAGATGTAGCACTTACTCATGTAGATGCCACAAGTAAATTTGTACTGGAAAGCATACGCCTTTATAACTATAATAATAAAGGTGGAATTGCTCCTGTATCGTCAAATTGGAATGCATTACAAGGAAAAGTAACATCCCCTTCGGTTCCTGCTTCTGCACAGAAA
Organism: Dysgonomonas sp.; assembly: GCF_035323175.1. Classification (NCBI taxonomy): domain Bacteria; kingdom Pseudomonadati; phylum Bacteroidota; class Bacteroidia; order Bacteroidales; family Dysgonomonadaceae; genus Dysgonomonas; species Dysgonomonas sp. The sequence goes on from NZ_DAOKYH010000008.1 coordinate 101,029, forward strand.
CCTGCAAATGCGTCACTGAACCCACTTGTATATGATGAAGATGCCATTACAACACCAGGGATTTCTAGCATAGGAGAAATCTACACTTTTGAAGCATTAGCCGGGAGTTCATCATCTTTACAAGATAATACCTGTCTGGTTATCGGTGGAACTTATACGGGCGATGCCCAACCGACTTATTATCGGATCGATTTTACACAAACATCTTCAGGCGCTACCACCTATCTTGCTTTACTCAGAAATCATCATTATAAAGTAAATATATCTGAAATTAGCGGTTCAGGATTGGCGACTCCAACAGATGCTTTCAATTCTCGTCCGGTTAATATTAAAGCTGAAATTATCCAATGGAATGACGCTCTGATGAGTGACGTTGTTTTTGACGGACAATACATGCTCGGAGTTTCCGCCGGAGAATTCTCTTTTCCCAGAGATATTCAAACAGCTAGTGATGAAAACAATACGCTTGCAGTTACAACTGATAATCCTTCAGGGTGGACTGTAGATAAAATAGTAGATGCGCAAGGCAACAATATTAATTGGGTAAGTTTGTTATCCACATCAGGAACTTCTGTTTCATCTGGTTCTTCGGGTGTAATTTCCAACCTTAAAGTTGGTCTGACGGAAAATGTAAGTGGCTTAGTCCGTATTGGTTTTATCCATTTGAAAGCAGGGCGACTTACTTATATAATCAAAGTGACGCAAGATATAAATGCAGCTATAGCATTAAGTATAAAAAATACTGCAGGAACTCGAAAAATCACAGAATTGATATTTGCAGCACCAATAAATACTCAACCAGATGCCCAACAATTTAAAATAAAGTGGGTTCCAGAATCTTCATCTGTTACAGCAACTCATTATGTGATAGGTAGCACAGGGCTCTCGTTAGACGTTTCTTCAGGTTTGCCTTCCGTTGGTTTGCAGTCTAGTATAAGTGATCCATCAGGAGAGAAATTATTTACAATACAACCCCCAAGCATTTCTGATTCCGAGCTTTTAGATAATCCGTTTCTTGTGAAAATATCAAAAATAGATTTCACTGTATCCAATGGTACTAATAATATAACTGAGAGTATATTCTTAAGGCAATCGACTTACAACATTGTGTTCAGCAATGTTAGCAGTTCGTACTGGACAAATGGAAATACATATACGTTTAATGTGAAAAGTAATACCAGTTGGCGTATAAAAGCCATCTCTGAAAATATAACAACAGGTAGTGGTTCTCTTTTGAATCTGCAAGCTTCAGACAACTTGAAGATTGGAGCAGTTGGTTCTGCTAATACTGGAACAGGTACTGCTGTTAATTTTAGAGTAGTAGGGAATGCCATAAGTGTGGCAGGACAGGTAACAGTAGTTTTTGAAAGTACCGACTCTCCCAAGAAGTTCAATGATGTAACTCTTGTATTAAATATAACTAATGAATATTATCCTAAAGCTCATAAAGGATGGGCTGGCAGTAATATATATTACGATCTTGTTTCAGGGCATTTGACTTTCGATGATGTCGGTGTAACCACACACAAGACTTATCAGGGAGTATACTTTCAAGGAGGTAGCTTATATGCTATTTCACCTATAGGTGCCTATTCTTTGGCAACAGTATTATATCCTCCTTTGGGCGGAACGACATCAAACATAGAATGGTCTGCAATTCCATATCCTATAACCAATGTAAACAGTAATCCTCCTTCGGGAAAAACAAATCTTGACCGTGCATACCTCTATGAAATAACGAATGCATCGACAGGAGTTGGCGATATTTGCAGATACTTAACAGAGAAAGGATGGGCGCCTCCGGGTAAAAAATGGCGAATGCCTACTTCTAGCGAATTCAATGATGTATCCAGTTATTCAATAGTGGGTCCGTTTATATCATATACCTCTACCCTAGCTGATGGAACTCAGTCTTTCGACAGAGGATATAATAAGTTAGATACAGGTTCTCCATTTTTCCCAGCATCAGGATATCGAGATACAAATAATAGTCTTGTTCAAATAGGAACAAATGGAATGTATTGGTCTTCATCCGCTAACGGAGCCAATAACTATGCCATGACTTTTGCGAATGGCAATTTGATAACAACCAATTATGAACTTTTTCGTACTTTAGGCTTTTGTGTGCGTTGTGTGGTAGAAGAATAACTTTTAAAACCAGTTATAACTTGAAGGGAAGATATATAGGCTTTAATCCTATACATCTATCCCTTTTGTCATTTCTTTATTTTAGTGATGTTTATTTCTTTTGGATATTTATAAAATCCTTCTCCTGAGAGATATCCCAGTTTTCCTTGTTTTATAAAATTGTCTTTTAGATATTGTGCAAATAATTTTGCTTTCAGATCTCCATTAGCGGCTATATTATAGACTGTATTTATACCAACTATATCATATATTTCAAAAGGACCAACAGGTGAGCCTGTTGCGATACGCCATGTTTTATCGATGGTTTCGATATCGCCAACACCCTTTAGGTAGAGTTCGGTAGCAGCTGCCATAAAAGGCATTAACAATGAATTTAATATATAACCACGTTGCTCTTGTTTTACAAGGATAGGAATCATTCCAATAGCTTCTGCAAAATCTATTACAATATTATACGTTTCAGCATCAGTCTCTGAAGATTTCATAATTTCAGCAATATTGCAGTGAAATAATAAATTGGAAAAATGTAATGCCATAAATTTATGAGGACGCCCTGTAAACTCCATCAAATCGCTGGGTAGCATTGTTGATGAATTAGTGGTGAAAATTGTCTTTACAGGAGCAACCCTACCCAACTCTGTGTATAATTTTTGTTTTATTTCCATATTCTCGGGTATAGCTTCTATTGTAAGATCAGCATCTTGAACAGCTTCAGAAAGATTAAAAGAATACGAAATATTATTAAAAGCGGCATCCATTTCTTCTTCGTTAGCATGAGCCTCTCTCAGATATATGTTCTTTAGTAATTCAAGGGTTTCAATCCCCTGACTGTATAAGTCTACATTGATGTCATATATCGTGACATTGAATCCTTTAAAAGCTGTCTGAAATGCAATTTGAGAGCCCATATTACCACCCCCTAGAATAGTTACATTGGATATTTTATTCATCTTCTTTATTTTAGTTTGTATAATTGAAGTATCTCTATATTTTTTTCATCTATCGTATTGATAATCGTGTCTGTTAAAATTAAAGTGTAATTTTCTTTGAAAGCACGCAGATTTAAAAAATATTCTTGATTTCCAATTTTCCGTCTCTTCTGCACTTTTGTGCTTCCATCTATATCCAATAGAGGCAAGGGTATAACTATAAACTTGATTTCTTTATTTTCAATATACCTTGTCTGTTCATCACGCATTTGAGGATATGATTCATATGTTAGATTAGGTGAAACAAAATAACGAATATTAGGAACGATTTTACATGTTGTAAATAAACTATTACCCAGACCAAAACCAACATTTAGGAGTGTTGGATTTGGTTCCTTAACAATTTCATCATGAATTTTCTGTGTAAGTAATCCCGGCTTCAAAGAAACTGTAGTCCCGGCGATCTTACTATTCCCCAAATCAGTCTGACTATAGCCTATATATATCATACAACTTGTAATGATAAGTAAAAAAGCAGATGTAATATATTTTACTATCGTTATAAAACCGGATATGTATATAAACAAACTTAGTACGCCCAATAAGCTAAAAATAAGAAATACAACAGGATAATACATTTGAAAAACCGGAGACATAAATATAATAATGTAAAGAGCGACTCCGGATAATAGTAAAGCATATTTACCTAAAGTATACTTAATATGTTTTACTGGAAAATAGAAAACTCCAATAAGTGCCATAAAGAAAAGTGCAAAAGGATCCATAAACAGGTATACAACACGGAGCAATACTAATTGTACAGAACTGCTTATCGTCTGTAATTCAGCATATTTTCTATTCAATTCAATATAAATAGAGTATGCTTCTTGGAGTGCGTCATTAACATAGAGGTACAAAAGAATAGGAGTTGCAATAATCAAAAGTCCTGCAATATATGCAACCATATTTACTGCAAAATTTTTGAACGCTCTCTTCCGTAAAAGATTAAAAAATATAGCAGCTAAAGGAAAGAACCAAAAAGCCAACAAATTGAGTTTTATGAAAAGTACCATAGAACACATAATTCCATGTATAAACATTACTGACGGCTTATGGATAGATACACCTTTTCCTTTAAAATATCTGACAAAGTAATATAAACTAATACATTCGAAAACAAGAATAAACTCTTCTGCTGATCCTCCCGCTTTCATTATTTTCAGTATAAAGACAGGGAAAATAATAGCTACTATATATGCAAAAGCATTATCCAAATATAATTTAGATAGCTTATAGATATAATAAACCATTATAAACCATGCAGTCCATTGAATCAGAAACATTCCGAAGAAAGAATTATTTGATATAAGATATCCCAGACCATATATAAAGAAAATAAGAGGCCCTTTATGATCAAAAGATTCAGTATAAAGGGTTCTGCCATTAAACATAGCTTTTGCTACATTAAAGTAAATATTTACATCTGCCCATTCATTTGAATAATACAAAGGAGACATGTGAGAACATATGATTAATAGAAAAAAAACATAACAACCGAGGAGTATTATTATTTTATTTTCGGTCAGTGAGTTAAAAACGCTCATGCTCAAATTATATTCTTTTTAGTTACTTTTTTACAGTTATAATTTCTTCCAATAATTCGGCAGCTCTTTTATTGCCACCTGCTTCTATAAAAGATTGTTGAATCTCTTTAGCCGCTTTTTTATATGTAGGATTGTATAATAGCTCATCTACAGCATGTTCGATGTCTTTAACGCGCATACGACTATATTTGATGCGAATACCACAGCCGTAGTTTTGAATCAGTTGAGCTGTATGCGATTGATCGAAGGCCATCGGAATAATAAGCATAGGTATACCATTCATAAAAGTATCGCAAGTTGTATTTAACCCACCATGTCCGATTACAACATCTATATGTTTCAATAATTCTGATTGAGGAACATATCCTTGCACTATAAAGTTCTCAGGCCATTCATCCAATATGTTAGGATCTGCAGCCGCTATAACAGTAACAGGATTATCTTTTAACGCTTCAATCATGTGGCTAAAGAAATCTTTCCGACTTTGGACCAATACTGTTCCTATCGAAATGTATATCTTAGGGTGGTCACCCATTGCCTCAAGCTTTTTCCAATCGAATGGAGTATTATCCGGTCTACCTGTCAATGCCCCTATAAACTTCATATAGGGTGGTACAGAAGCATTATCTAAACCGCAAAATAGCTGTGAAGTATAGTACATATTCAATAGCTTAGACTGCATAAACTCTTCATCCCCATCTATTCCAACAAAACGTTGTAAATCAATGATTGATTTATGTACCCATTCTGTAACTTTAGGTGCACTTTGAGGGTCGTTCAGAGCATTAGGTGTAATAGGCGTTATAGTGGCAAATGGAATATTTTTTAATTGAGCGGACAGTCCACCAACAAAAGTAATACAATCATTCACTATTACATCGGGTTTATATTGCTCTACAATCTCATTAAACTCGTCTATCATCATCCTAGCAAAAGGAATATAGGTATCTTCCAGCCCTAATTTTAGAGCTTCAAGAGCCGGCATATTAGCGCCCTTATTTTGCAGCAAGATTATTCGTTCTATCTCTTTTTCGTTTTTACTCTCTGTTTTTTCCATATAGAAGTATTTTGCTCCTGAAGGAAAGAGTTTCATATTGAGTTTGGTCATACCCGCCCAAGCAACATCATGGCCTCTTTCTAAGAGAGTGCCTCCTATACTTAATGTGGGGTTTATATGCCCCCAGAAAGGAGGAATTACAAATAAAAATTTAGACATTTAATTCTGTTTTAAGGTTATAGACCTATTTGTTTTGTAAGTATGTTTTGTAAGTATGTTTTCTAATAATTTCACTGCTTTAGCAACGCCTCCCGCTTCTTCAAATGATTTTTGTATTGCCTGGGCATTTTCTGAATATTTCTTGTCATGGAGAATTTCGTTGACAGCATCTTTCAATTGTTGTGCCTTAAATCTGTTGAAGTTTAATCGTATTCCTGATCCGCTATCTACAACTGTACTTGCAACATAGGATTGGTCATAGGCAATAGGTAAAACGACCAAAGGTTTGGCATATGACAACGCTTCACAAACAGTATTGTGTCCTCCGTGGCATACTAAAGCATCCATTAGAGGGATAAGTTTAAGTTGTGGAATGCGTCTACATACTATAAAATTTTGAGGTATATAGTCAAACAACTCAGGATCGGAAACAATTACGATTCCTATCATTTCATTCTCGAAAGCCTCTGTCACTTTCCTTAGAAATTGTCGTTTGAGGTTGTGATCAAATGTTGTTCCTATTGTGACTAGTATTGTAGGACGATCATTCATTGATTGAAGTTTATGCCAATCAAAATCATCGGTCAAATCTCCTCTATTGATTACTGGACCTACGAATTGGTAATAATTATCTAAGTTAGATTCTCCAAATAATTTTTTAGAAGTATATACAATTGTAAGTAATTTGGAGCAATCTAAACGCTTATCGCTATTAAGCCCTACACTCTTTTGAAACTTTATAATCTGGTCTCCTTCCCATGCATGAATCGTCGGTAAAGATTCGTTTACCTTTATTGCCGCCGGAGCAGTTACAGATGTTACATAAGGTATATTCTTTTGTATTGCAGCTACTGCTGCAGCAAATATCTGATGATCATTAATAATGATGTCAGGTTTATAAGCATCAATAAGTTTTTTTATGCCATCAAGCATACCCGCATTCATTGGAATTAATACCTCATCATACAGGAACTTCAAACTATCAAGACCATAAACAGCTTTTTTGCCTAGCTTCAGAATTTCATTTTTTATCTGTTCTTTATCGGCTTCACTTATATCTGCATCGAGTAAAAGAAATGTGCCGCCGTTGGGTATTCTTTCTTCTAATTGAGGATCAATGCTTATCCATGCCACTTCATGTTTATTTTTGAGCAATTCAGCCCCCAAACCTAAAGTAGGATTAACGTGACCTGTAAGTGGCGGAACTATAAATAAAAATTTGCCTTTCATTTCATAAATTCTAATAGTTTCTCAATAATCCATTGTGGTTTTTGAATAGGCAAGTTATGATCGCCACTCCCTTCTAATAAATAAGAATTTGGAATAATTTCTTTCAATAGATTTCCGGCTAATAAACAATCCGAATCAGAGCCATATAATAATAAGGTTGGCACTTTAATAGAATTGGTAGATAATATATCAAACAAATTATTATCTATATCAAAATCTTCCTTAATTGAAGTATGGTTGAATAAGTATTCATAGAGTTTTCTATTCTTTTCAATCTGCCTTTTTCCGGGCTGTAAAGATGTAGACTCAGCATAGTTATTCAAATACTGATCTATAAATTTATTTCCATATTTCTGGAGTACTTCAGGAGCATCACCTTCATCCGGCTTGGGAGACTCTATCAGGCTTAGTTTTTCCACCCTATCAGAGTAAAGTATTGCCGTTTTTAAGGCTATAAGACCACCATAGCTGTATCCAACCAAGTGTACTTTCTTTAAATTCAGAACATCAAGTAGAGCTATCAAGTCATCAGACATCGCCTCAAGATTATATCCACAGTCAACACGTTCACTCATACCGTGGCTTTGCAAATCATATAATACAACATGAAAATGTTTAGCCAGTTCGGGGGCCATGTTAAAGTAGAATACTGACATATTGGTAAACATACCATGAATCATCACAATAGCCTGAGATGCTTCACGATTCATTTCCAATACATGGATTTTCTTGTTATTTATCTGAATGATTGCCATCAACAATAAAGTTTACAATATCTCCTATATTCAACTTTACAATCTGATCAAGATCCATTGCTGACAACCATTTTGTAAAGTCTATATCCGTCCCGTATTTAATTCTAACTTTCTCAGCAAAAGCCACAAGCTCAATACTATCCATCTCCAAATCTTTTGTAAAATTGCTGTTTTGAGTTATATCAAGTTCTTCTGCTATATCCGCACCTATTATATCTGAAATAAACTGATGCAAAACTTCAAATACCAGATCTTTTTCTTCTTTTACGATTATTGTGTCCATCCTATTATGTAGTTTTTATATTTAAATATCCTTATTTCGCAATCTTCAATAAAAAGAATGTCATCATTTATTCTTTTTACTTCATATCGTTTAGGGTTCCCTTGAAGTCCCACGCCTAACATTTTTCCATAAGCTTCTTTTGCTACCCAAAAACGAGTGCTCCATTCTGTGATATCCTTGTCTTTAATCAATTCGAGTTCGTAAGGGGTGAATGAAATTTCCAAAAAGTCTTTTGTACGTTCCTCTATTGTTTCTATGTCGATACCAACAGATTTTTCTGAAACAATGCTCACACTGGCTCCATTCTTGTGGGCTAAAGAAATTTCTAATCCTTTTGTTTCTTCTATACCATACACATAAGGCTTGCCATAATCATCATATTTTATAAAGTATTCAATTGGATATGTTAATTTACCACTCTTATTCTGAACATACCACCTTAAACTATCTTTGAGAGCAATCCTGCTAGTAAGATAATCTTTCCGCTTATTTAGAGGCAGAGAAGCTTGTCGTTTCTTTTCGGGCTGATTTAAGTATCTTTTTCTAAGAAATTCTAAAACACCTGTTTTATTATATATACTTTCCGATAAAAATACTCCAGGTGCGATTTGTTGCGATATAAAATTTTTTCCAGGATTCAAAGTCATCTCCCATAGCAAACTATCAAACTCAAATCGTCTGTTTTGCCAGCCTTTGACAATACACCATACTTTACCTTCTCTTTTCAGTATCATTTCTGCTGTCGTAAAGTCTTTATCAATAGTTTTACTCAAACAGATACATTCAAATAATCCTTCTTGATCATGCATATCTTGATAAAAAGTAATTTCCTGAACTTTTACAGGAAAGGTTATATAGTTTATATCCAGAATAAGATGTAAATACAAACCATAAGTTTGCCCCATATTATCAAGGAGAGATCCTTTGCCTGCCTTTTTTCTTATATAAGATCTTATACCTTTTTCTGTGACATTTGTAACCATTTCTATTCCCTGATATTCAATTCCATGAAACATATACTTTTCATATATTTGCTCTGGTGTAGGTAATGGTCTGATATCTTCTCCCAGATCAATATAATCTTCATAATATGAATCAGGCTTAGAAAATGAGTTTCTTAATGTAACCTCGCCCGATGCATAATTCTTGATGTTTAAAGAAAGTAATTCATCAGACTTCCACACACCATTTATTTTCTGGACAAAGGGTGTATGAACTTCCATCCACTGATAAACACTGATAGGTCCAATTCTTACAATCTTTTTTGACAAATCCTGTCTATGTGCAGCTTCAGCTATCAACTCAAAGGTCATAGTCATTGGAATTACAGGGTTTAAGTCTTCCACATAGTTCCAATTTGCCGGTTGCTTAACTAATGAGTGCCCTATTAGTGTAGGGTGTGTATCTAATGATACGTATAAATCTTCTTCAAATGTTGATCCTGTCTTGGCCCCATTTCTTATAATGGTAGGTTTTAAATCTTTTTCGATAACAGGCGAAATGGTATTCGTGACTTGAGATTGAGTATTAGCAGAGATATTTTTATAGTTTATATTCCTTTCCTTTAATAGTCCGGCTAGTTCCATCTGCATTTGTGCCATCTCTTTGATATTCTCATTCAGAGCTGACATTATCGGATGAGAAGTTTCCATTGCTAATGAGTCAAAATCAACAGAAGTCGTTTTTTGTAGACGATTTCGGACATGTCCACTCAAAAGAGGAAAGTCTGATTGAAAGCCCATGAGCATTTGTAGATTCATTCCTTTTTTCTGTTTTTTCTTATTCAGTTTCTCTACATTAAGAAAAGACATATCAACATTCCGACCTTCTATATAAAGCAATGCCATCACGCGTCTCAATTGCTCTAATGTAGTTCTTTGTGTGCTGACCTCAGATATAGAACTATAGGGTTTGTTTACCAATATATCATCTACAAATCCGACAAGGCTTCCTCCTCCGACCTGAATAAATACGCGTACATTTTCCTCATCATAGAGTTTTTCAATAAGCTCTCTAAATCTCACACTTTCTATAAGATGTTTGACAGATAATGCTTTAATCTCATGAGATTCGGTTGGATAAGGTTCCAATGTATTCGATGACCACATTGGCACACTCGGATCAAGGAATTCGAGATGTTGGAACGAATCCTCAAGCAGATCAAGCCTGTCTTTTATGAAAGGAGTATGAAATCCAGATTGATATGGTAAAACCTGAAAGAAAATATCTTCCTGCCTAAGAGATTCGGACAACTTCTTAAGAGCATCTTCGGTAGCGCATAGTAATACTTGATTCGGACAATTATCATTAGACAAGTAAAGATTAGGTATTGAGTCTAGATACTTCTTAACCCTCTCCCGCCCTACACTGACAGCAATAAAGAAAACACCATCTATTTTATATTGACTCGCATCTAAGCAGTTGATAAGTTTTTTGATTGATTTACCTGATACCATACCTGATGCTTCCACACCGAACCACTCACCTAAGCTGTGTCCGACGTTCATATCTGATTTTATATTTAATACCTTCAACGACATATCCATCGCTTTGTTGATACGATACAATCTTAAGACATTGTCTATAATTTTACTTTCTGTTGATTTGTATTCCTCTTCAGGTAAAGAAAATTTAAAATAGTTAATCAGGCTCTCTATTTCAGGATTCACTCCGGGATCATAACCCGGATACATAAAAGCAATCTTTCCTCCATTCTTTATAAGTGGTTTATTTGTAAACCAAATATCTTGACGCCCTTTCCATATTAAATCTTTTTCAATAAACTTTATAGCTTTTTCTATCCTATCTGGAGTTGGGTTGAATAGAACCAAACGGTAGTCTCCTTCTTTATTAACAGATGCTGTTTGTCCATTACGTAAAGTCTTTATTAACTCTTCTTTGGAGGTAGAGCTAATCGCTATTACTTTATCATGAAATGGGCTTTTCTCAACATCATCGTCTAAAGATCGTTTATCTCCGTATGCTTCTAAGATCACATGTGCATTTATTCCTCCAAAACCAAAAGCATTTACCCCAGCAACTAATGGGTACTTATTTTCATCCCAATCCTGTAGTTTCTGTACAGGTCTGAAACGGGTATTTTCTATCCCTTTTAATGGATGCTCACAATGTAATGTTGGAGGAATCTTTCTAGTATATAAAGCCAAAACTGTTTTAATCAAGCCAAGAATACCTGCGGCAGGCATAGCATGACCAATATTAGATTTTACAGAACCAATCAGTACATCTTTGTCAGATTCTTCTTTTGGAAACACTTCTGATAAAGTTTGTAACTCTGTCTTATCTCCTATAGTTGTAGCAGTGCCATGTGCTTCTAAATAACCAATTTTAGATTTGTCTAAATCTCTATTAGCCCAAGCTTTTTCTATTGCAAGTTTTTGTCCCTTTACTGATGGAGCCATTACGGCAACTCCTGATCCATCACTACTCACTCCTACCCCTTTGATGACTGCATAAATACGATCTTTATCTGCAATAGCCTTATCCAGCGTTTTTAGAACAACGAAACCGCTACCTTCACCAATCAGTAGACCATCCGCATTTTCGCTGAATGGACAGATATGTTGTTTATGAGATAGAGCTCCAAGTTGTGAGAAAATACTCCAAAACGGAGCATTATGACCAACATGAACTCCCCCTGCAACTGCAATATCACATCTTCCACTTTCTAGTTCTTTCACACAATGATCCAATGCAATCAAAGAGCTGGCACAAGCTGCATCAACTACATATGACGGTCCCTGCATATCTAACTTGTTAGAAATAAGGGATGCTATCAGATTGGGTATAAGCCCAGGCATAGAATCCGCCTGATAACGCCCTCGTGACGCTTGATACTGTTCTTTTATTTTGTCGAGTTCTTCATCAGATAAATCGGGTAATGCTTTTTTTACTGCTTCTGTTATTTGATGACTGACATGAACAATATCCATAGCTCGCCATATAGCAGATCCCACATACGCTCCTTTTCCTATTACCAATGCGCATTTCTTTAAGGATATATTTTTTTCAAAGACCGATGCGTCTTCCAACGCTTCATAAACATTTTTTAATGCTAAAAGATGCGCCGTATCCATTCCTTCTACGGCCAATGGTAGGATCGAAAACTGCATGGGATCAAATAATATATCCGGAATAAAACCTCCTCGTTTGCAGTAAAATCGATCTACAGTCGGAGTCTTTGTCTCATCAAAATATCTAGGATCCAATCTATCTACAGGAACATCCTTAATACAGTCCACCCCATTGATAAGATTGTTCCAATATTCAGTGTAATTACTTGCTTCAGGAGCAAAACAAGACATTCCTACTATTGCTATATCTTTTTTATTTTCCACCTCTGAGTCAATTATTTAAAAAGCTTTTTACATCATCTGCTCCACCCATTACCAGTATATGGCTCTCTTTTCCATATTTAAGCTCATTTACAAAATATTCAGCTCCTTTTTTTAGAGGGATCAACGAAACTCCGCGTTTCTTGAATTCAGCTTCTAGTGTTTCATTCACCATCCCGGTTCCTTTCCAAGGTCCCCAGTTGATGGTTAGTATTCTGGCTTCAACTTTGTCATTTAGGATTGAAGCTATATGATCGAAAACACTATTTGCTGAAGCATAATCAGATTGTCCCTTGTTTCCATAAGCTGATGCAACGCTACTGAACATTACAAATAGCTTCAGCTCGGAACGTAGTTCATCCAATAAGACATGCAGTGGAGTAACTTTGGTAGAATACACTTTATAGAAAGATTCAAAGGTTTTATGTATAAATAATTTATCGTCCAACAAACCTGCAGCATGAAATATTCCGTCTATTCTGTTATAGGTATCATATGTTTTTTTTATAAAATCTCTCAGTGCTTCTTCATTTTTTATATCTAAGGATATATATGTTACTTTCGCTCCGTTTTGTTCTATTTTTGCAACATTTTCATTTATCTGATTAGTCTTGAATATCTTTTGTACTTTCTTCTCTATTTCGCCGGGAGATTTCATATTTTCTTCAGTGATCAGATATCTGCGTATCTTATCCTTCGAGTCCAATGATTTATACTTATCAAATTCTTCTGTAGGAGCGTCAGACCGTCCTACAAGAATATAGTTACAGGGATATTCTTTTGATAGTTCGCTAATCAACTCCGGCGTAATCCCTTGTGCCCCGCCAAACACAACAACTACAGCATCTTTGTCGAGAGAAAAATGAGAACTTCCATTTTTGACAAGAGTGACAGGCTTAGGTTTTGCAAAATATCTCTTATTATCCTTATAGATTATTTCTGTATAAGTATCATCTTCTGTTAATAACTCATCTACAGTAATTTGAGATAGAAGATTTGGGTCGAAGATAGAATGTGATACTATTGCCCGGAAATTAATTGTTGGAAACTCATGAGCAAGGCTCTTAATCAGTCCTGGGAAGCCTTGAATTTCTTTCAACTTAGATACCCCTTCAGTCATTTTAATATTTCCAAGTACATCACTGAATGTATACACCCATTTAATCCTAGCAAGATCTACATTTTTGATCATACTAAACACTTCTTTTATACTGTATTTTCGAGGTGATGCCGAAGAGTTGAGTATCACCAGTCCATCATACTGAGTAAGATTCTCATCCCCTTGTATCAAGTCAACAATAGCTCCATTTGCCTCCATTGCGTTTTTAACCTTTTGAGCATATACACCATTATCATCCGTAAGGGCAAATCGTTTTCCTTGTATCTTATTATTTTCAGAGTTTAGGGTTGTTTCTTCAAGTTCAAAACTCATTCTTATCAATTCACCTTCAATGGTATCACTTTCTTTTACTGCTATCTGTTCTATTTGAGACTGGGATATAGAATCTTTATTCTCAACACCATTAGCTAACCCTTTTATCCAATCAATTAATCCATTAAGAGTTTTTACTGAAGCTAGTTTTTCAATTGTATCATCAGCATCCTCAATACTACCGGATATATTTAGTTTTTCTCTCAATGAGCCTATAATCTCCATACGTTTGATAGAATCAATACTGAGATCAGCTTCCAAATCCAAATCCAAACCAAGCATATCGGCTGGATAACCAGTTTTTTCACTAACGGTTTCAAGAAGCAAAGTCTTAATGTCATCAATTGTCACGGCTTGAGTTTGAATAGGAACAACAGAATCAACTACATCTGGCATAATTGCACCTTGTGTCTGATTTATACTTGAATTGGCTAATTCCTTAATCCAATCGATCAAACCATTAAGAGTTTTTACAGAGGCAAGCTTTTCTACTGTATCTTCAGCATCTTCCATGCTCCCTGATATATTAAGTTTTTCTCTCAATGATCCAATAATTTCCATTCGTTTGATAGAGTCTATACTGAGATCGGCCTCCAAATCTAGGTCGAGACCTAACATTTCGATGGGATAGCCCGTTTTTTCGCTAACGGTCTCGAGCAATAAACCTTTAATATCATCTATAGATAAGGCTTGTGTTGATATTTCAGCCGATTTAGAAGAAGAAGTATTTATGTCCACAAATTCTTGTCTCTGCTCTACCTGTTGTGAAGAAGTGTCCATCGGTAACACTTGTACTTGTTGTACAGAATTCGTTTGTATTGGAGTTGATATATTATTGGGAATATGACCTAAATAGCCCAGCATAACATCACGCTGGCTTTGCAGCATCATTCTCATACTATTCAGATACTCTAATATTACTTGATCAGAGGATGAAAGTCCTGAAGTGGAATTATTATTTAGATTATTCGTCATGTTTTTTAAGTTCATTATAGGTTGTATTATCGGATATGCTCCTGTTGAAGGCATTCGTCCATCAGTAGGTATAGCATTATGACCATTAATGTGCCAAACAATAGGACTCTTCTTATATTGTTCAGGCTTATCAATGTTTACTATAGATGTATTACGGTTTTCAAAGAGTTTTTCAACGTCAACAGATTTTCCTGTCGACAAATATTTTGCAAGAGTATGCAATATGAAAGTTACTCCATTGAAACTTTTATTTTCTGTTTCAAAAGCAGAGACTTTATCCCCTAAGATGGATTGTACAAGTCCAGTAAGAACTCTACCCGGTCCAACTTCAATAAATATACGTGCTCCTTCATTATACATATTTTCAACTTGCCGGGTAAAAAGTACAGGTTTTATAAGATGCTCCGCTAATCGATTTTTAATTTCTTGAGTTTTTTGAGGATAATACTCTGCTGTTGTATTAGACCATACAGGTATATTTAGAGTCTTAAAGTCAACCTTCTGTAACACATCGGCATACAACTCTCTTGATTTATGCAAAAGAGGACTATGAAATGCACATGCAACATTAAGTTCTTTATACGCAATATTTTTATTACTTAGTTTTCGCATAAAAGAATTGATTCCTTCGGTAGAACCGGCTAGGACTATTTGTTTCGGAGAATTGAAGTTCACAGCCCATACATCCTTTTCACCATCCAGTAGCGTAATTATCTCTGTTTCGGGAAGACTAACGGCTATCATCTTTCCTTTGTCTTCTTCTATTGCATCTAATATAGATAAAGCTCTTTTATGACTTAATGGTACTAGCACTTCTGCATCAAAAGCACCGGCAAAACATAAAGCCGCCAATTCTCCATAGCTATGACCTGCTACCATATCAGGAATAATACCTAGTGATTTAAGAAACTCAGCAAAAGCAAAATCTACAATACCCAATAATGGCTGGGCATTTCGTGTATCGGTGATAACTTCCTCTTGCTCTTTACGCGTTTCTTCATCGAAGACTGAGTATGGAAATAGTATCTTCTCATATTCTTTATGTTTAGTAAGTAAGCGACGCATTGCGGGAAAGACAACAAACATATCTCGAGCCATATTTACTCTTTGGCTACCTTGTCCGGAAAACATAAATGCAACCTTTCCTTCTTTCGCATTTTTTAAATAAATCCCATATTCTTCTTTTCCGGCAAGAGCTGCATTAATTCTATTGTGTAATTCTTTACAATCACTAGCAATTATAGACACTTGAACTTCTTTCTTGCTGTTTACTGCCAAACTGTAAGCGATATTTTTAATATTGATTGTATCATTGTAGCTTAGCAGTTCTTTTATTTTCTGTAATTGTTGTTTAGCTTCTATTAGTGAATCCCCGCGAAATACAAATAGTTCTGATGGCCATAGCGGTAAGCTACTATTATGCTCTTTAGCACCTTTATGATTCTCCATCACTACATGGAAATTGGTTCCGCCAAAACCAAAAGCACTAACTCCTGCAATTCTTTTTTCACTGTCCCAATATCCCGAGTGAGAATTAAACACAAAAGGACTGCTGTCCTTATCATAATAAGGATTTGGTTTATTCAGGTGCAATGTCGGCGGTTGAACTTTATAGTAGATAGACAGGGCTGCTTTGATAACGCCAGCAATACCTGCAGCACATTTAGCATGTCCTATTTGTGTCTTTACAGAACCTAGTAATGTTTGACCTTTAATGGCTCCTGATTCAAGAAACATATCTGTTAATGCTCGCAGTTCTGTTCGGTCTCCTACTACTGTTCCCGTGCCATGAGCCTCTATCATTTCTACCTGTGATGGTAAAATTCCTGCATTCTGATAAGCTCTTTGTAATGCCTTTATCTGTCCTTTTCTGTTTGGAGCGGTCATTCCCAGGCTTTTTCCATCACTACTACCTCCCATTCCTTTGATAACAGCGTATATCTTATTTCCATCACACTCAGCATCAGCTAACCGTTTCAGGACTAAAACGCCAATGCCTTCCCCCAAGGCAATACCATCCGAATCTGCATCGAATGAGGCAGAGTAACCTTTACGGGATAATGCATGCGTACATGAAAACATTAAGAAGTCGTTGATTCCGTTATGTAAGTCGGCGCCACCTAAAAGTACCATATCAGAGCGATTGGAGAATAACTCCTGACAGCCCAGATCCAATGCTGCAAGAGAAGAAGCGCAGGCTGCATCTACTGTATAGTTACGTCCCCCCAAATTTAAGCGATTGGCTATTCTACCTGATATTACATTTGATAATACTCCTGCAAAAGAATCTTCATTAAGGCGAGGTAGGGAATTTTTCAATACATCTGGTAATTCACCAAAAACCTGTTTTGCATAGCCTCTGAAACCATAACTTGCCGCTAGTTCTGTTGCTCCTTCTGCACCGAATATAACGGAAGTGTTTTCTAAATCAATTTCGGACAGGTTTTCATATCCTGCATCTGTTAATGCTTGCTTAGCCACCAAAAGGCTCAGTAATTGTGTCGGTTCTATAGACGCAAGTGATTGAGGTGTCATTCCAAACTCAAGAGGATCAAAGTCTATCGATGGAATAAATCCGCCCCATTTCGATACCACTTTATCTGTATCAGTAGAGTTTGAATCATAATATAGATCTTTATTCCAGCGACTATCGGGAACCTCTGTGATACAATTTTTGCCAAGAACGATATTTCTCCAATATTCTTCAATATTATGCGCATCGGGGAAAATACCCGAAATTCCTACAATAGCTACATCTAATGGTTTTGTATTTGATGTTGGCAAAGCAATATCGGGCAGTTGAGAAAGTAGCTCGTTATTATCTACAGCTACATGCTTATGCAATTCATCCAGAGTCATTTCTTTTTGATTGAGAGCTGCTATTTGTCCTATCATATAAAGACCTTTTTCTTTTTGCTCTTCCTCGTTCAATTTTACAAGATCAGTTCCTATGCGTTCAATACCTTTTGTTGCAATTCTTGAACGACCAAGATTAAGTTCCTCTAATCTGATCCAAATTTCTTTACTATCTAGGTTTTGCCGTTGTAGTTTTTCTTTTTCCTTACCGAAATATTCTGTAAATGGAGATTTTAGAGACTGTGTTTCTTGTCCGGGAGCTGCTTGCAGAATAACTGTATCATTTTCTTCAATCGCCAACTTTTGGAATTCAGGGAGGATGGCTTTTGTCTCTACGGCTTCTTTTGTATAAAGATATGAAGACCCCATTAACACCCCTATTTTAGCACCTTTAGCATTGAGTGTGGCAGACATTATAGATACGAACGCAGAAGAAAATGCATCATGTATCCCACCCGCAAAAAAAACACTAAATACAGACAGATTATCTTCTTTTAGTAATCTGTATATCTGTCTTTCCCATAAGATAAAGCTGGAAAGAGGGCCTATATGTCCCCCGCTTTCACGTCCTTCGAATACAAAGTTCTTCGCCCCTTCTTTAAGAAATATATCCAACAATGTTTGAGATGGAACATGAATAAAAGCTTTGATACCTTCTTTTTCAAATGGTTTTGCCAAAGCTGGGCTTCCTCCGGCGATAAGTACTACAGGAGGTCTGTACTCCAATATATATTTCGTTTGCTCTTCGCGTTGTTTTGTAGGAATAAAGCCTAGTAGCCCCACGCCCCAGACTTTATCGTTGAGTAACCGACTGGATTCTGCTATCAGGTTGCGGGCAGCATCTCCGGTCGTCATACCCATGGCTATAAAAGGTAATGCTCCCGCATCAGCTACACTACAAGCAAATTCAGGGACATCGCTTACTCTAGCCATTGGCCCTTGTGCTATTGGGTATTTTATATCTAAACTTTTTGCGAGTTTACTATCTGATTTGATTGTTTGCAGTCTTTTTGCTTGCTGTATATGACCGTATATAGCCTCATAGAAACTAGAAACGAAAGTGTTAAGGTTTTTATATTTTTGTACAAAGTCAATAGATAATGAAACATCTTGTCCCATAGGTAAGATATTCTTATTAACATCTAATCCTCCCAGTAATGGTATAATATCCGAATATTTAGTGTTGACAGGTAATTTAGGAGAATTTTTCCTCAACAATATTCTGAAATTGTCAATTACAGTAGTCTCACTCCCACTCAGTTTACTAAAAATATTTTTCTGATCTTTAGTTAATCCACATTCAGGAAATAAGGAAATCTGACTATCCAGAATAACCCCCTTCGCCCCTAAAGCTAAACAAGCGGCAGTAGTATGTATACCGACTCCTCCTTGTATATAAATATTTATTCCTTTTTTTAAATATTTATTCGCTATACTTTGGAAAAGGATGAATGAGGACTGCGCTGACACTTTTCCTGCTCCTTCATTTCCTTTTACGATAATATTACTGATACCGCTATCTATTACTCTTGCAGCTTCATCTAAAGAATGTACCTGACATAATTTTTCTATATTTTCGCTTACAGATATATCCATACCAGCAGGAAAAATCACTCTGCTTACATTCGGTGGAAGGTCTAATTTTAATGTGGTATTATCTACAAAACAAACCCCAAAAGATTCTGTTGTAGATTCACTCATGATATCTAAGGATTCTTGTGCTTTTTGCAGATTCCGACCAAGATGCAATACGGGATATGCACCGGTCTTGATCGTTTCTAAAGCTAAAGTAGTATTCGGTATCTCGAAAGGAGATACGATAAGTAGCTCTTTGTAATGTTGCATTATTAAATAGTTGTAGTTTGTTTTGTTTGTCTTTCTTGTTTTATTATCTAATCTATTGCATATGTGTATTTTTCTTTAAGTTTATGTATTTGCCCAATATAAATAATAACAGCGAATATTGTTGATGCAACATCAGCTAATGGTATTGAAAACCAGACCCCATCCAATTGAAAAAAAAGAGGTAAAATAAACAATAACGGTACTAGAAAAAGAAATTGCCGTGTTAGGCTTAGCATGATTGCTTTCGTGGGCATTCCTATAGATTGGAAAAAATTAGAAATGACCATTTGTAACCCACTAAGAGGTAATACAATCGTTATTATTTTTAAAACTCCGGAAGCTTTACTCGCCAATGCAGGAGTAGGGTTAAATGGACTGACTGCAATATCTGAAAAGAATAATCCACCTATCAAACCGAGAAATCCGATACCGACGCCGGCTTTTATGGACTGATTTACTGTAGATATAACTCTTTCTATCTTGTTAGCTCCATAATTGTACCCAACTATAGGTTGCATCCCCTGTGTCAAACCAACAATAATAAGTACAATAATAAGATTTAATCTATTGGCTATTGCATACGCTTCTATGGCAATGCTGTCTCCATAAGTACTTAATCTGTTATTTATAAAAAAGACAACAATGGAAGCTGCTACTTGCATAAGAAATGGAGAGACACCAATACTCATTATAGCCCATACAATTTTTTTATCTAGATTTAACTTATGCTTATGTAGTGTTAATGTGTTATTTCTTTCAAGAAAATGAATCATAAAGATAACGAAGGAGATAAACGCTGCTATTGAAGTGGCAATTGCAGCACCTCTCATACCCCATTCGAATATAAAAATGAAAATAGGTGCAAGGATAATATTTAGAATAACACCAAGCAGCATAATATACATTGCTTTTTGAGGATAACCCGAAGCACGCATAACACTGCTCAATACGAACCCTAAATTAAGAAAGATACAACACGGTAGATAATAGATTAAAAACTCGCGAGCAAAATGATAAGTGTCTTGTGTTGCTCCGATTATATGTAATAGTGGATCGATAAAGATATAGGTCAAAAGAACGAAGAATCCTGTTAATAGTATTATCAAAACCAGAGCATTACCTAGTGCTTTATCCATCTTATCTTTGCAATCTTCACCCATATAAATAGCAACACGAGTGGCAGCACCTGTACCGACGAATGCTCCTAATGCAGTAAAGAATGTCATTATAGGAAAAACGAGTCCTAGCCCACCAATGGCATGATCTCCTAAATTAGGACCATGTCCAATATAGATACTATCCACAATATTGTAGATGGCAACAACTAAGGAACCGATAATAGCCGAAATGGAATATTCTCTCAGTAGTTTTGTTGTTTGTTCTGATTCTAATCTATTTAGTATAGACCCCATTATTTTATCTGATTACTAAATGTTATCCAGGCAAAACATTAGTAATGTATGTAAAGTCAATGTTAAAGAAAAAATATATTTATAGTCTCAAGGCACAAACTTATATAAATATATCATACTAAACAAATAAAAATAATTATTGAACAAAGAATAAAGCCCCTGCAAATTATCTTAGAAGGAATCTAAATCTATGAAATTTATTATTTTAAATTTAAGGATATTATATCTACTTTCTTTTTGTATAGGTGCAAAAACATAAAAAGAACTCCTCTCTCACCAGAATAAATAGATCAGGTGAGAGAAGAGCATTTAGGGTTCTGTCTTATATATCTAAAAATATTAAATGAATAGATTTACATTCGCATTTTCTGCTCTATCGAGATAAGCGGCAACACCACCAATCGTAATATTATCGATTAATTCCTCTTTTTTTATACCCATTACATCCATCGACATGGAACATGCAATAAATTCGACACCATTATCTAAAGCCTGTTGCATAAGGCTTTCAAGGCTATCTACGTTTTTATTTTTCATGATACTACGCATCATTTTACTACCGATTCCTCCCATATTCATTTGAGATAGGCCTAGTTTTTTGCTGCTAGATGGCAACATCATGCCAAACATTTTTCCCATAAAGTCTTTTCTTACAGTAGGCTTTTTCTCCTTTTTTATTACATTCAGACCCCAGAAAGTAAAGAAGATACTTACTTTCTTTCCTGTAGCTGCAGCACCATTCGCTATCACAAATGAAGCTAAAGCTCTATCTAAATCGTCACTAAATACTATCAGCGTTTTATTATCTCTAGCGATAGCTGATTTGGTGCAAGAAGCATCTTCTTTTGCTATCTTTTCTACAATAGCAGTTATTACCCCACCCGAGTTATTCATACTTACTAGTTTTGCGCCAACCATACGGCACCAGCCATTTAAGTCTTCACCAAAAGCCTGATCTGTAACGCTGATTTCGAGACGGTCGCCTAGATTTATTTCATCGTAATTCTTCTTCAATTGCATGATCGGACCAGGACATTGTAATCCACAAGCATCTATTTTGATTGTTTTAATCATTGCACTTTCTTTATTCTCCATCTCTCCATCATCTTTAATAAGTGTATCACAGAGACCTTCACTCGTTATATTATCAGCAATAGCACAAGAGTAAGTTCGATATCCTCCCGATAGATTATAAACGTTGGTATAGCCAGATTGCATAAGAATCCGCGAGGCAATATACCCACGTAATCCAACAGCGCAATAAACTATAATCTTTTTATCTCTCGGCATTTCATTTAGACGACTTCTAATCTCATCGACTGGTATATTAATTGCACCTTCGATATGTCCAAAATCATATTCTTCTTTTGTACGTGAATCTATGATCATAGCTTCTGCTTTATCTACGTTGAGGATGTCACGCCATTGTATAATATTTACTTTCCTTTTTAAAATATTTTCTGCTACAAATCCGGCCATATTTACCGGGTCTTTGGCTGACGAGTATGGGGGAGCATAAGCGTGTTCTATCTCCTGAAGATCATAAATTGTACCTCCATTTTTTATTACCTGTGCAAATAGGTCAATACGTTTATCAACCCCATCATAACCGACCACTTGAGCTCCCAACAATCTGCCATCTTCAGGAGAAAAAATTATTTTGATAGATAATGGTAGTGCTTCTGGATAATAGCCAGCATGGGAACTTCCGTGCGTATATGATGATATATGCTCTATCTTCTCTCTGTTTAGTAATTTTGAAGAAGCTCCTGCTGCTGCGACAGTCAGATCAAAGACCTTAGCTATAGAAGTTCCTATAGTACCCTTATATATATACTTATTCCCTTCTAAAATATTATCGGCTACTATACGAGCTTGTTTATTTGCCGGTCCGGCTAGTGGAATTAAAGTATGTTTATTAATAATCGGATTAAACACTTCAGTAGCGTCACCTAGAGCATATACGCTACTATCTGACGTCTGCATATAGTCATCAACTTTGATGCCTCCCATAGAGCCAAGTTGCAAGCCTGCGTCTTTAGCCAATTTTACTTCGGGACGAACTCCGATGCTTAATATAACCATATCTGCAGTAACACTTCCTCCACTTTCCAATACGACGTTTATACCATCCTCAATTGATTCGAACTGTGCAACACCCTCCTCGAGCAAAAGAGATACATTTTTTTGAATAAGGTGCCGGTGTACAATAGAAGCCATAGAAAAATCGATTGGAGCCATTACTTGGTTACTCTTTTCAATCAACGTTATATCTAATCCTGCATCATGTAGATTTTCTACCATTTCCAAGCCTATAAAACCACCGCCTATTACCACAGCCCTTTGGGGCTTATGTTGGTTTATGTAGCTTTTTATTTTATCCATATCAGGCACATTCCTTAAGGAGAATATACGACTGTCTTCTATGCCCGGCATTGGAGGTTTGATAGGTTCTGCTCCTGTAGATATTATTAGTTTGTCATAACTTTCTGTATAATCTCTATTGGCGGCAATATCATGGACTTTTACTGTTTTATCTTTCAGGTCGAAACTTGTCACTTCGGATCTTACACGGATATCTATATTAAAACGATTGATAAAACCATCTACTGTTTGTACAAACAACCTGTCTCGTTCACTAATTGTACCGCCAATATAATAAGGAAGTCCACAGTTGGCATACGATACGTACTCTCCTCTTTCGAAGAGTATAATCTGAGCATTTTCGTCCATTCTTCTGAGTCGTGCAGCTGCTGTTGCACCACCTGCCACACCTCCAATTATAAGTATTTTCATAATTTATATTATAAATATTTGTTATTAGCAATTATGTGATTAAAAAATTATGCTGATATTTCTACCAGTTCTTTTATCAATGCAGATAAATTAATTTCATGTTTCATCATTTCTTTTATTTTCTTTCTCCCTTCCTCTGTCAAGGAAAAGATCATTTGTCTTTTATCTATTGAACCCATTTCTCGCAATATATACCCTTTTGTTTCTACAGTATTTATTATACGTGATACTCTGGAATTAGACAACCCCACAAATTCACAAATCTCATTTGCTGTTCTTGGCTTCTCATCCTTCATGCAACATAAAACCATCCCTTCGTTAATGGTTATATTATTCTTTTCGGCAAACTCTTTCTCAAAAGTATAAAGAGACTTATATATGTTTTTTAGTTTACAAATTGACTCCATTAAAATATTTGCTATTGGAAAATATTTGCAAAGAAAAATAATATTTTTCTATTGACAAAATGTATATGAATAATATTCTAGATTTTTCAAAAGATGAAAATACTCCAATTTTATCGCATACCATGCCTGCTATCTTTCTATTTAATATATGATTCTATGATTTATTTCAAATATGCTTTCTTCTGAAAAAAATTAGCAATACAAGGCTCCCTAAGCATATCAAAAACATAAATTTATAAGCAAAAGTTGTATTTTCTAAATTTAATTATTCATCTTTATATCATCTAATTACAGAATTATATATTTTTTTAATGTTAAAATATCAAAAAGGTGTAACCTTTTTTAATTTTTAACGACATATATAGTAAATGTTTCTAGATACAATGTCGTGAAACTTTATCAAAAGTTAATTCTGTGTGGCAGTAGGTTCTTCAAATATAATAAACAACAGCGAACGTGATAAGAATAAATAGTTTAAACAAAACTTATTGGGGAAAATCACCTTTACATGTATTGAAAGGGATTAATATGGATGTGGAAAGAGGTGAGTTAGTCTCTATAATGGGAGCTTCCGGTTCCGGGAAATCCACCTTGCTTAATATTCTCGGCATTCTAGACACCTATGATACCGGTGAATATTATTTAGATAATGTCCTAATCAAAAATTTGAGTGAAACCCAAGCAGCTGAGTTGAGAAATAAGAAGATTGGTTTTATATTCCAGTCCTTCAACCTGATTACATTCAAAAATGCTGTAGAAAACGTAGCGTTACCGCTATATTATCAGGGAGTTTCTCGAAAAAAACGTAATAGTATAGCTATGGAATATCTGGATAAGATGGGACTAGCGTCACATGCGAGCCATATGCCTAATGAACTCTCAGGAGGACAAAAACAGCGTGTCGCAATTGCCCGGGCTCTAATAGCCCAACCCCAGATAATACTGGCAGATGAACCTACAGGAGCCTTGGATAGTAAGACCTCAAGAGATGTAATGCAATTACTTCGACAGATCAATAACGACGACGGTATAACCATGCTTATTGTAACCCATGAGCAATCTGTGGCTGATGCTACAGATCGAGTTATCCATATAAAGGATGGAATTATAGGTTCGATAGAAGTAAATGAGAACCCAATAATAGCAATGTAAACCCGGATTACTTATGTTTGATTTTGATTCTATACGCGAAATATTTTCTACAATCGGCAAAAATAAGTTACGCACTTTTTTGACCAGTTTTGCTGTAGCATGGGGTATTTTTATGCTTATAATCTTATTGGCTGCAGGTAATGGGTTGAAAAATGGTGTTACTTCAAACTTTTCACGCAGGGCACAAAACTCTGTTACATTGTGGCCCGGATGGACTTCAATGGCTTACAAGGGCCTTCCGACGAATAGACAAATAAAATTTGATCAAAAAGATTATGATCTAATACGAAATAAGATACCGGAGGTAGAATATGTCTCGGTTCGGTTGAGCCAAAGAGTAACTCTATCTTATGAAAAAGAGTATGGTTCGTGGGATATAGACGGCGTGTCACAGGATGCTTCTATTATCAATAATCTGAAAGTTGCGAATGGAAATGGGCGATTTCTCAATAAAATGGATGTTGACAATCGCCGCAAAGTGATAGTTCTCAGCCCCGATATGAAAAAGGTATTATTTAAAGATAAAGATCCGATAGACCAATATGTGATTGCTGATAATAATATAGCTTATCAGGTGATTGGAGTTTATGATAATGAAGATATCTATGACAACAACCCTCCGGGCTATATTCCTTTCACAACAGCCCAGATGCTATATAACAAAGGTTATGGTTTTCGCAGGATTGATTTTACCGTAGTCGGATTGCCAACCAAAGAAGCAAACGAAAAATTTGTAGAAAGGCTCCGCCAACGAATGGGAACACTCCATAATTTTGACCCGGCCGACAGATCTGCATTGTATGTTCGCAATACGGCAGAAGACATGCTGGAAGCACAAAGTATATTCTTTATTATCACTGCTTTTATCATTGTCATCGGAATTGCTTCATTATTAGCGGGAATTGTTGGTGTAGGAAATATCATGCTTATAACGGTAAAAGAACGAACTAAAGAAATCGGTATTCGAAAGGCAATAGGAGCTACTCCTTTCTCTGTACTCAAACTCATTATCTTTGAATCTATACTGATCACTACCGTAGCCGGCTATATTGGTATAGTCATTGGGGTTGGAATAACAGAAGGGATTAGTACAATTATGGCAAACGCACCATCGGATGGTCCTTCAATATTCAAAGATCCTACAGTAGATTTATCCACTGTAATATGGGCAACAGTGGTTCTGATTGTTGCAGGAACAATTGCAGGTCTTATACCTGCCCTGAAAGCGACAAAAGTGAGTCCAATAGAAGCGATGAGAGCCGAATAATAAAAAAACCAGAACATGTTTGATTTAGACAATTTACAAGAAATATGGGTAACGATTACTCGAAATAAGCTTCGAAGTTTTCTTACTTGCATAGGCGTTTCGTGGGGTATTTTTATGCTTATTATCCTTATAGGTATCGGATATAGCTTTCAAGGAGGTATCATGAAAAACGTAAGCGGATTTGCATCCAACTCCTGCTTCTTTTGGACAGATGTTACCAGTGAACCGTATAAAGGATTCCGTAAAGGACGTTTCTGGTCGATGAACAGAAAAGATGTTACGCTGATCAGAGAGAAAGCCCAATCTGTGGAATATATTTCTCCTGTACTCTTTGGAAATAGCGGAGATAAAAATGTTGTACGTGGACGAAAATCAGGATCGTATGGAACAAGAGGTATATATCCCGATCATTTCAATATAGAACAACAGCACATACTCATGGGACGGGTATTCAACGAATTGGATATAGCGGGCACTCGCAAAGTATGCGTAATCGGACGAGAGGTTTATGAAACATTATTTCAACCGGGGGAAAATCCCGAAGGACAATATATTAGAGTAAATGGAATATACTTTCAAGTAATTGGAGTGATTCGTCCTAAGTCGAACATGTCGATCGGCGGAGATGTAGAATCAACGGTTTTTATTCCATTCTCTACAATGCAACAGGCCTTTAACCAAGGAGACAAAGTATATTTTATGGCATGTACGGCTAAACCGGGTTATCCAGCCTCTGTGGTAGAAGAAGAGGTTACAGCGATAATAAAAACAGCGCATGACATATCTCCTACCGATGAAAAAGCCGTAGGTAGCTTCAATATAGAAAAACAGTTTCAGATTTTCAACAACTTATTTTTAGGTATTGATTTCCTTATATGGTTTGTGGGAATAGGAGCTTTGTTATCCGGCATTATAGGTATCAGTAATATTATGCTGGTAACAGTACGTGAACGAACCCGCGAAATTGGAGTGCGACGTGCTATCGGAGCGAAGCCAATAACAATAGTGAAGCAAATTTTAAGTGAAAGCTTTGTTTTAACAACAATCGCCGGATTTGCAGGCTTCTTTGCAGGAATAGCACTCATAGAAATCATCAGCTACGTCATGAGCAAAAATATAAGTGATGACGTATTTCTCATACCACCGCTAGTTTCATTCTGGACAGCAATAGCTGCATTAGGAGTATTGATCGTATCGGGTATACTTTCGGGATTGATGCCTGCAATGAGAGCTCTACGCATAAAAGCAATCGATGCTATCAGAGAAGAATAATTTACTGTAAAGAATAAAAAATAGAAAATTAAATAATATGAAAGCTTTAAAAATTATTGGACTAGTACTTATCGGATTAATTTTCATTGGTACATTATATTTTCTTTTTAGAAAATCACAACCGAAGAAGATTGTTTATGAAATATCAACTGTAGAATCGGGAGATATAGAAAACACCACTGTAGCAACAGGTAAAGTATCTCCACGTGATGAAATTCTTATCAAACCTCAAATTTCCGGGATTGTATCGGAGGTGCTGAAAGAAGCCGGTGATTTTGTAAAAGAAGGGGAAATTATCGCTACGGTAAAAGTAATACCAGAGGTTTCTCAGTTGAATAGTGCAGAATCGAGAGTTAATGTTGCTCGCATCAATCTGAATCAGATAAAAGCGGAATACGACAGACAGAAACAACTTTTTGGTAAAGGAGTAATAGCCAAGGAGGAAATGGATAAATCGGAGGCAGACTACAAAAAAGCTGTAGAAGAGCTCGATAACTCTAAAGATAATCTGGATATTGTAAAAAATGGGATTTCTAAAAAAACAGCACAATACAGTAATACTCAGATCAGATCTACTATTACTGGTATGATACTAGATGTTCCTATTAAAGTCGGAAACTCTGTTATTCAGGCGAATACATTTAATGATGGTACTACTATAGCTAGTGTAGCCAACATGAACGATATGATCTTTATTGGAAAAGTAGACGAAACCGAAGTCGGACGTATACATACAGGTATGCCAATGAAACTATCTGTAGGTGCTATAGAAAACAAAAAATTTGATGCTGTTCTGGAATATATTGCACCAAAAGGAGTTGAAGAAAACGGAGCCATTTTGTTTGAAATAAAAGCTGCTGCTCGTATACCTGATACAGTACTTATTCGTGCCGGATACAGCGCAAATGCTGAAATCGTATTATCTAAGGCTGAGAAAGTATTATCTATACCGGAAAGTACAATAACATTCAGTAATGACTCTGCGTATGTCTATGTTCTAAAAGATTCTATAGAACAATTATTTGATAAAAAACTAATTACTACAGGATTATCTGACGGAATAAAAGTAGAAGTAAAATCCGGGTTGAAGAAGGGTGATAAAATCAGAGGAAACGAAATTTCAGATAAATCTAAAAAAACAGCTCAAAAATAGACCGATAGGATAATGTATACAATTATGAAAAAAACAATAACACTCTGTGTCCTATTAAGTTTCTGTTTTACAATACAAGCACAAACGGTAAGAAAAAGGACATATGTAGAAAAGGCTGATTCTCGTTCTGAAAAGACCTTAGATGAGACGGCAGATTCAACTAAAATATCAGAAGAACATTCGGCAGAACCTGTAGAAGTAAAAACTCCACTTTTTTCTCAAGGAACCGGGAAGTGGACATTGAAACAGTGTGTTGATTATGCAGTAGAGAATAATATTGACCTTCGACAACAATCTCTGAATGTAAAAAGTGCAGAAATAGATTTGAGCACATCAAAGAATAGTCGCCTTCCAAATTTAAACGGAAATATTGGACAAGATTTTAACTTTGGTCGTTCTATCAGAACCACAACAAATGCAGTAGGGACAGGAAATACAGGCTCTACCAGCTTTGGTATATCAACATCTGTTCCTCTATTTACAGGATTCCGTATTCCAAATCAAATCAAATCGGATGAATTGAATTTGCAAGCTGCTGTTGAAGGATTGAAAAAAGCAAAAGAAAATCTTGAACTACAAGTAGTATCATTATACCTAGATGTTCTTTTCAAAAAAGAGATTCTAAAGGCATATAAAGACCAAGTATCTTATAGTTCTCAGCAAGTAGAACGCACACAGTTGTTACTTGAAGCTGGAAAGGTTCCGTCATCACAATTGTATGATATCAAAGCGCAGTTAGCTAAAGATGAACTAAATGTGACTATGGCAAATAACGACCTTGATTTATCTCTGCTAAATCTGTCACAATCACTAAATTTGCCAACAACTAAAGATTTTGATATAGAAGAACCTAATTTAGGAGATGTTGTATATGATAATATTTCTAGTATAATACCACCCGATCAGGTTTACACTATGGCATTAGAAACAAAACCCCATGTTAAAGAGGCTCAATATAAGCTAGGAAGCTCTCAAAAATTATTAAAGGTTGCTCAGTCAGGATACTATCCTACTTTAGATATGACTATGCGCTATGGTACCGGATTTGATCGTATTTATAAAAAAGGGGTGGATCAGGAAAGCATATCTAAACAACTTAGTCAAAATCAGACTAAATATATAGGATTCTCACTGAATATCCCGATCTTCAATCGCTTCCAAACACGTAATCAAGTGCGTAGCGCGCGATTAAGCATAGAAAACCAAACTCTAGCTTTAGACAATGTAAAACTTGCTCTATACAAGGAAATACAACAAGCATATCAGAGTGCTGTCGCAGCTCAGGCTAAATACGGCTCTACAGATAAGGCATACGATGCAGCGGAAGAGTCTTTCAAGTATGCACAGGAAAGATACGAAATAGGAAAATCTACTGTTTTTGAATTTAATGAAGCGAAAACTAAATTATTGACAAGTAGATCAGAACAGATTCAAGCGAAGTATGATTTCCTTTTTAGAAGTAAAATATTAGATTTCTACCAAGGAAAACCTATAGATTTGGAATAATTGAGTTTAATGTAGAATCAAGTGTTATCAGATTCCGTGAAATTATCTTACGTTTCACGGAATTTTTATTTTAAAAACATGCCTTTAGTGTCAATTCTCTAGCGAAAAAATTATATATTTGTATAAAGCTTAAATATAATTAACACCATTAACTAAAACCTATAATGAAAGAGTTTTTTGCTAATATGGATGGCACTCAACAGTTTTATTGGTATATAGCCATCGGAGCGAGTGTAATATTTATTATACAAACAATAATGACCTTTGTTGGAGCCGATGCGGATACAGGTGTTGATGCAGATTTTGATGGAAATCTAGATGGCGGAGATTCTCCTTTTCAGCTTTTTTCTCTTCGAAATCTAATTAATTTTCTTCTAGGATTTGGATGGGCTGGAGTATCACTTTACAATGTTATAGAAAACAATATTCTTTTAGCTATTGTCGCGTTTCTGGTAGGAGTACTCTTCATTGCATTCTTTTTCTTTATTATGCGAGCGTTACTAAAGCTATCAGAAGATAATAGCTTTAAAATAGAAGATACAATAGGAAAAACCGCAGATGTTTATCTTTCTATTCCTGCTGCAAAAACAGGTAAAGGTAAGGTCTTTATTAGTGTTAGGGGGTCTACTCATGAACTTTCAGCTATCACCAACAGCGTTGATGAAATCAAAAACGGCTCATTAGTGAAGGTTGTAGGTATAGAAGGAGATATATTAATTGTTACTCCTTTAACACTCTAACAACTATTCTTTGATTGAACAAATACAATAAATTTTAAAATAAAACTCTTATTATGGAAGGATTATTTGAAGGAACAGGAGTTCTTTTTGTAGTGGCTATAATTGTAATATTTGTCCTCATTATGACAATGGTATCTAGGTACAAGCGTTGTCCATCGGACAAAATATTAGTTGTATATGGCAAAACAGGAGGAGCTTCAGCCAAATGTATACACGGTGGAGGTGCTTTTATCTGGCCGGTAGTACAAGATTTTGCTTATTTAGATTTGAAACCGATATCTATCGAGGCCAATCTGACTAGTGCATTGAGTAAACAGAACATTAGAGTCGATGTACCATGTCGATTTACTATTGCGATTTCTACAGAGAAGGAGAATATGAATAATGCGGCAGAGAGATTATTAGGCTTGACCACTTCGCAGATACAAGAATTGGCGAAAGATATATTATTCGGTCAGCTTCGTTTGGTTATTGCCACAATGATGATTGAAGAAATCAATTCGGATCGTGATAA
Organism: Dysgonomonas sp.; assembly: GCF_035323175.1. Classification (NCBI taxonomy): domain Bacteria; kingdom Pseudomonadati; phylum Bacteroidota; class Bacteroidia; order Bacteroidales; family Dysgonomonadaceae; genus Dysgonomonas; species Dysgonomonas sp. The sequence continues at coordinate 132,876 of NZ_DAOKYH010000008.1, forward strand.
ATTTCTGGATAATATTTCTAAAAATGTAGATACCGAATTACGTAAAATTGGTCTTAAGTTAATCAACGTAAACGTAACTGATATCAATGATGAATCAGGGTATATAGAAGCTCTAGGGAAAGAAGCTGCTGCTAAAGCCATCAATGAGGCGAAAGTGAGTGTAGCTGAACAAGAAAAAATGGGTGAAACAGGAAAGGCTGTAGCCGATAGACTTCGTGATGTACAAATAGCCGAAACACATCGGGATAGAGATGTGCAGATAGCTATAGCTCAGAAGGACAAAGAGGTTAGCATTGCCGGAGCATTCAGAGATGAGTCGATTGGTAAAGCTGAAGCAACGAGAGATACTCGTGTAAAAACGGCTGAAGCAAATGCTGTAGCAGTAAAAGGAGAGAATATTGCAAAAATAGAAATTGCAGGCTCTGATGCTCTTCGTCGTGAAAAGGAAGCAGAAGCCTTGAGACTTGCTGTTTCGTCGGAGAAAGTACAAGAAGCAAAAGCTTTGGAAGAAGCATATCAGGCAGAACAAAGAGCTGAGTTGGCTCGTTCTGAAAGAGAACGTTCTACTCAAATAGCTAACGTTGTAATTCCTGCTGAGATAGAGAAACAAAAAATCATTATTGAAGCTCAAGCAAAAGCTGAACAGTTGAGAGAACAAGCTCGAGGTGAGGCAGATGCTATATTTGCCAAAATGGATGCAGAAGCTCGAGGATTGTATGAAATACTATCTAAACAAGCGGAAGGTTATAAAGGTGTTGTAAATGCAGCCGGAGGTGATCCTGTAGCAGCATATCAGTTGCTGCTGATAGAAAAGCTTCCTGAACTGGTGAAAACTCAGGTTGAAGCTATTAAGAATCTTAAAATTGACAAGATTACTGTTTGGGATTCGTCAGGTAACAATAGCAATGGTCAAACAACTACAGCTAATTTTGTTTCAGGTCTTATGAAGTCTGTTCCTCCACTCAATGATTTATTCAAGATGGCCGGAATGAATCTTCCTTCGTATCTGAAAGGCGATGCAGAGAAAGCCGGAATTACCATCCCTCTTGCGCATCCTATAGAAGATGAAGACAAGAACGAAAAGGAAGATACGAAGAAATAAAAATAAATAAAGACCATTCTATGTTTTAAGAATGGTCTTTATTTTTAATCTATTCTTCTAAAAAAGAAGCCCTGTGCTTTATATACACAAGGGCTGCTTAGCAACTATAATAAAAAACACTAGATTTTAGCTCACGCTAAAGTTATTTCTTTATCCAAGTATACATCTTGTATTGTATTTATCAATTCAATACCTTCTTTCATTGGACGCTGAAAAGCTTTACGACCACAAATTAAGCCCATACCCCCTGCTCGCTTATTAACTACTGCTGTATAGACTGCATCTTTAAGGTCTGACGCTCCATGCGATTCACCACCGGAGTTAATTAGACCAACGCGTCCCATGTAGCCATTTATAACTTGATAACGGCATAAATCGATAGGATGATCGCTAGACAATTCGGTATACATACGTTCGTCCCACTTCGCAAAGTTAATAGCTTTGAATCCACCGTTATTCGTTGGTAGTTTTTGCTTAACTATATCTGCTTTTATCGTAACTCCTATATGGTTAGCCTGAGAAGATAAATCTGCAGCACTGTGATAATCGACTCCATCTTTCTTGAAAGAGTTATTTCTAAGATAGCACCAAAGGATGGTTGCCATACCCAATTCGTGTGCATACTCAAAGGCTTTGGAAATATCTACTATTTGTCTGCGGCTTTCTTCCGAACCAAAGTATATTGTCGCGCCTACAGCTGTAGCTCCCATATTCCATGCTTCTTTTATAGTACCAAAAAGCACTTGGTCGTATGTATTGGGGTATGTTAGCAGTTCATTATGATTAATTTTTACCACAAACGGTATCTTATGCGCATATTTTCGGGCTACTGACCCTAATACCCCATAGGTAGAAGCCACAGCACTACATCCCGATTCTATAGCAAGTTTTACTATATTCTCTGAATCAAAATAAATAGGATTTGGAGCAAATGAAGCCCCTGCCGTATGTTCAATATCCTGATCTACCGGCAAAATAGACAAATAACCGGTATTAGCAAGCCTCCCATGACTAAATAGTCTTTGCAAACTGTTTAATGTAGGGATGTTACGATCCGAATCTATCCAAACATTATCTATCGCATTTGGACTTGGCGCATGTATAAGAGATTTGTCAACTGTCTTGCTTACATGCCCAAGAAGAAACTCACTTTGATCGCCTAAAATGTTTCTAATTTTTGAATTAGCCATAATATATAAGTTTTGTATTTAGATTATGAATAATCAATCATGTTACTTTATATAGAACAACCCGATTGAGATTATGTTTAAAAATGCGACACAGATGTATACCGTATCAAAAGATTATTTAACATACATAAACCATATCTACCTTATCATATTAACTAAAAACTTAAATTTAATCTTTATCTTTGTTTGTTTCGTATCAAGAAACACTCTCTTTTTGTATTAATTTAACCATATATAAAACATTATGCTACATGAATTTACGCTTTCCAGAGGAAGAGCAATGATCAATTTTACATTAAAATATTGCGACACAAAGCAAAAACTTCTTAATAGCTATGGTTTTCGACGAGTAGTTGATTCTTTTATAAAACAATTTCTTAAGAAAGAAGAGGTTGTGATTTTCGATTATTATATTGAACATTTTGGCTCAGAAGACAATCTTGTAGATGCTTTTATCGAAGTATTTAAACTGCTTACTGTATTTGAAATTGAAGAAGTTGTAGCTGTAGATAACAAGTATTCAAAATTCTTTGAAGATAAAGACTTATTTATAGAAGTTACAGAATTGCTTTTTGAATATTGGAAAAGACTTGAGAGATATACAATCGTAAGAAATAACAGGTTGGGTGAAGGCCTGCAAAATGTTCGTTTTATTCAGGCCAATGATATGTTTAACGATCTCATATTATCAACAGGTCGTAGAATACAAACAACAGTGGTAGGAAGGGAATCCCGTATTTTTCGTCAATCTATAGCCGGAGCTAATGCCGGTCTGACATTAAACGATGTAAACTGGAATTGTCCGATCGAATATAAAGGGTTAACATCAATACCTTTTATTAGTACAGTAGTATTCCATCCTCCATATATTTCTTATACTAAGAGAAATACACGTGATGGCATTTTCCAAGAGCATCAACAAAATCCGATTGAAAATCTTGTGTTAAACGAAGACGACTGGTTCGTATTTCCGGCTAAAGTGGGTAACATGCTAACCTTCGTTTATTTCCATAAAGATTTTATGGTACATGGTGTAGGGCTCTCTAATCTTTTTGAAATAGCGACAGAAAATGAATATATAGGAAAAAAACCAGATATGATCTACATATTCGGTTATCCTGATGGTCATGAAGAGAAACGTACCTTCTATTACAAAGATAAAAAGAATGATATATTGATTGGATATGCAAACTATTGCGACGATATAGATTATTTCGGATATATGAAGAAAATGCTTCTTACATTGCATAATGTGAAGCAAATTGAGAATGAAAGACTACCTATACACGGCGCTATGGTGAACATTGTTCTTCGTAATGGAAAAGAATCCAATATAATCATCATGGGTGATAGTGGTGCGGGTAAATCTGAAAGTCTTGAGGCTTTCAGAACTTTAAATGAAAACTATATCCGTCATATGCGTGTCATTTTTGATGATATGGGTTATCTTAAGAAAGAAGAAGATGGTACTATCAAAGCATATGGAACCGAGATTGGAGCCTTTGTAAGGGTAGATGATCTCGATCCGGCTTATGCCTTCGCTCAATTGGATAGAGGTGTTTATACCAATATGGATAGAGTAAATGCTCGTGTTACAATTCCGATATCGACATATGAAATTATATCCAGAGGATATCCGATAGATTATTTCCTATATGCCAATAATTACAATGAGGCCGAAAAGAAAATCCTCTTGTATAACGATTTGGATAAAGCTATTCCAATATTTGAAGATGGAGCACGTAAAGCAAAAGGAACGACAACAGAAAAAGGACTTGTAAAATCTTATTTTGCAAATCCATTTGGACCGGTTCAAGAACGAAAAGCGACCGAAAAGCTTGTACGCTCATATTTTAGTGATATGAAAAAAGCCGGAGTTAAAATCGGTGAAATACACACGTCTCTGGCAATTGAAGGTAAAGCAAAAGATGGCCCGCGTGAGGCAGCCGAAGAGCTTTTCTCTTTGATTAATGAATAATAAATTATATATTTACAAAGCCTCTCGACTCATTATCAGAGGCTTTGTGTATATTTTATAATTCAGAATCAAAAAGAAATCATGAAAAAACTGAAGTTAACGCTGATCCTTTCTATCTATGTTTTATCCTGTTTTTCACTGCTTGGACAAAATTACCCTTTCCAAAACACCAACCTCTCTATTGATGAACGAGTCAACGACTTAGTGTCAAAATTAACATTAGAAGAGAAGGTTGCCCAGATGTTAAATAATACACCTGCAATAGAGCGGCTCAATATTCCGGCATACAATTGGTGGAACGAATGTCTGCATGGAATAGGCAGAACAGATTATAAAGTAACAGTTTTTCCGCAGGCTATAGGTATGGCCGCAGCTTGGAATAAAGAGTTGATGAAAGAGGTTGCTTCTGCTATATCAGACGAAGGACGTGCAATATATAACGATGCCACATCAAAAGGCAATAGAGAAATATATTACGGATTAACATATTGGACTCCTAATATTAACATATTCAGAGATCCTCGTTGGGGACGTGGACAAGAGACTTATGGCGAAGACCCCTTCTTAACCGGAGTATTAGGAAAATCCTTTGTTGCCGGATTGCAAGGAGACGATACCAAATATCTAAAAGCTGCTGCTTGTGCCAAACATTATGCTGTACATAGCGGCCCCGAAAATACGCGTCATACATTCAATACATTTGTTACTGACTATGATTTATGGGATACTTACCTTCCTGCATTTCGGAATTTAGTAGTGGATGCAAAAGTTGCAGGAGTAATGTGTGCATACAATGCATATAATGGAGAACCTTGCTGTGGCAATAATTTTCTGATGCAAGAGATACTACGCGAGAAATGGAACTTCACGGGCTATGTAACATCGGATTGTGGTGCAATTGACGATTTCTATCAACATCACAAAACGCACCCTGATGCCAAATATGCAGCAGCTGATGCTGTATACAACGGAACGGATATAGATTGTGGTAACGAAGCTTATAAGGCTCTTGTAGATGCTGTAAAGACCGGTATAATTACAGAAAAGCAAATAGATATATCTCTTAAACGCTTGTTTACGATAAGATTCAGGCTAGGCATGTTTGATCCTGCCGAAAATGTTAAATACTCTCAGATATCGACATCTGTTCTTGAATCTCAGAAACATAAAGATTTAGCATTGAAAATAACAAGGGAATCTATTATACTTCTAAAAAATGAGAACAATACATTACCTCTAAGTAAAAAGCTAAAGAAAGTCGCAGTTGTAGGCCCTAACGCAAATAATGAAGTTTCTGTTTTGGGTAATTATAATGGTTTCCCAACGGAGATAGTAACGCCATACGAAGCTATAAAACAAAAATTGAAAGGGGCAGAAGTTATTTATGAAAAAGGAATAGACTTTGTTACTCCTTCAGCAAACAGTCAAGAAGAAGTTTCTGCATTATTAAAACGTCTTAAAGGTATAGATATAGTTATTTTTGTAGGTGGAATCACTCCCGAGTTAGAAGGAGAAGAAATGCCTGTTAAAATTGAAGGCTTTACCGGGGGTGACAGAACTTCTATCAAGCTACCTAAAATACAAACAGATTTTATGAAAGCTCTTGTTGCTGAAAAAATTCCTACAGTGTTTGTAATGATGACAGGTAGTGCAATTGCAACAGAATGGGAATCACAAAACATTCCAGCCATTATCAACGCATGGTATGGTGGCCAGGATGCAGGCACAGCTATTGCAGATGTACTATTTGGAGACTATAATCCTTCAGGAAAGCTTCCTGTTACATTCTATGCAAAAGATAGTGATTTGCCTGCCTTCAATTCATATGAAATGAAAAACAGGACATATAGATATTTCAACGGAGAAGTTTTGTATCCGTTTGGATATGGTTTGAGTTATACTAAATTTGAATATTCACCGATTCAAGTACCATCAACAATAGATACCGGAAACAATGCTAAAGTATCTGTCAGCATTAAGAACACAGGAAAAGTAGAAGGAGAAGAGGTCGTACAGCTCTATATATCTTACCCTGATACGAAAGGACAGAAACCTTTATATGCTTTAAAAGGCTTCAATAGGGTATCACTCAAAGCTGGAGAATCTAAAACTGTAGAATTCAACCTATCGCCAAGAGAGCTCGGTTTAGTAGATGATGCTGGCATATTAAAAGTTAGTGCGGGAAAAAGAAAGATATTCATTGGAGGAAGCTCTCCTACCCCAACCCATTCAGAAAAACTTCCACTCGTTGAGAAAGATTTTGATATAAAAGGAAGTGATTTTATTGTAGAATAAGTTTGATTAGATTGATTATAAAAAAAGCCTCTGAAGAAATATTCAGAGGCTTTTTTGTTTATTTTAAATCATGAAATACCTATCAACTAAGTCCTTCAATCATACCATTTACAATATCAATATGCTTTGCTTGCGGCTCTGCGGGTAACCCCGGCATGCGCATAATATCTCCGGCTATAGCGACAATAAATTCAGCACCATTGTTAATCACAATATCATTTATTGTAAATTCAAAATCTTTGGGAGTGCCGTATAGGCTGGCATCGTCAGAAAAAGAATATTGCGTTTTTGCGATACAAATCGGATAATGACTTATACCCATTTTCTTAATCGTATCGAGTTTTCTTTTAGCTTTATTACTAAATACGACAGAAGCTGCACCATATATTTTCTTTGCAACTTTATCTATCTTAGTGTCAATTGCATCTCCATCATCGTATGTAAAAGTTAAACTTCTGGAAGGATTTAAATCAATTTGCTCGACAACTTTCTTCGCTAATGCTATAGCACCTTCGCCACCTTTTACATAAGAATCATTCAAGGCAAATCCAACTCCCATTTTATCACAACATTTCTCTATCAATGAGATTTCTTCATCAGAGTCGAAACCATATCTATTCAAAGATACAAGAACGGTCTGTCCGAAAGATTTCATATTTTCGATATGCTTGTTCAAATTTTCAAAACCTTTCAGCAGCCCATCTATATTTTTCTTCTTAATATCTTCCAAAGCTACTCCCCCATGCATTTTCAATGCCTGAGTAGTGATCACTATTATTGTAAGCTTAGGTGTTATACCTGCCTTACGACATTTAATATTAAAGAACTTTTCAGCACCCAGATCTGCACCAAATCCGGCTTCAGTTATTACATAATCAGCATGAGACATTGCCATTTTGGTGGCAATTACAGAGTTGCAACCATGAGCTATATTTGCAAAAGGGCCACCGTGTATAATTGCCGCAGAATGTTCTGTAGTTTGTACCAAATTCGGATTTATCGCATTTTTCAATAAAACAGCAATAGCACCTGAAACACCAAGATCATTAACTGTAAAAGCATTATTTTCCACAGTATATCCCAGAATGATGTTTCCTATTCTTCGCTTTAAATCGTCAATATCTTTCGATAAACATAGAATAGCCATTATTTCTGAAGCCGGAGTAATTTCAAATCCGGACTCAGTGGGGATACCATTTGTTGTTCCATTCAATCCAGTGACGATATATCTTAAGCTCCTATCATTTACATCCAGTACCCTCTTCCATGTTATTTCCTTCAAAAAACCTTTTGTGCCCTTACTTCTATACAAATAGTTATCAAGTAAAGCGGTTATCATATTATGTGCAGATGTTATTGCATGAAAATCGCCTGTAAAATGCAGATTAATATCTTCCATAGGCAAAACCTGAGCATGACCTCCTCCGGTAGCACCTCCTTTCATTCCAAAGCAAGGTCCTAATGATGGCTCTCTTAATGCAACAACTGTTTTTTTACCTATTTTGTTTAAACCCAAAGCTAATCCAATAGAAGTTGTTGTTTTCCCTATTCCTGCTTTAGTGGGGGTTATAGCTGTAACTAATATGAGGTTACTATTAGCCACCTTCTGATCATTGATTAGAGATACAGGTATTTTGGCTATATATTTACCATAATTATATAGTTGATCTTGAGATATTCCCAGCTTCTTGGCTATAATATTTATATTTTCTAACTCTATATTTCTTGCAATCTCAATATCTGTAATCATGTTATTATTGGGTTTAATGATATTAATAATTTTACGGGGAGCAAAGATAAATCTTTAAATTAAAGAATCAATAAAGATTTTTCAACACTGTAGTCCCTAATTAACACCCGTCCTCACATATATGTTCATATTCCACTATTTAGAACCAGTTTATATGTCTTTATTATGAAGGAAATAGAAAAAACAATAACAGAATAGATGTTGTAAAATAGATTTCTTTTATTATCTTTGCACAGGTTTATTGCAAATCTATCTTTGTCTAGCAAAAAAAAAATAAAATAATTATTTTCTCTTGTAAACAAAAAAGATTAGGGGTTGAATATCATCCCGACAGATAGCCAGCCAACAAACTAACTATTTAAATCTTAGATAATAACCTTAAATTATTATCTCCCTAAAGTTAAGTTCCATTAAAGTTATTATTATAAAGTTTTACAGAAAAGGCTTTACTCTAATTTATTAAAAATTCTCAAAAATCAATATTTTAATATAGATATACATGCGTATATACAACATTCTTGAGCTTAACGAGAAGCTCACTATCGAACTTAGAACCATCGCAAAAGAGCTTGGGATACGACGTCCTGATGCTTATAAGAAAGATGAGTTAATCTATAAAATTCTTGATGAACAAGCTATCTTAGAAGCAAAAAACAAAAACTCTGAGAGCTATCAAAGCGAAGATCGGATAGAACAACAACAAAGAAAATCCCAGTCTGCAGCTAAGAACAAACAAGAAAGACCCAAGAACCAACCGCAAGCGAAAAAAACAGAAAAACAAGACTCTAAACCTGCTGATGCCTCCCCTAAAAAAGAAGAGCCAAAACCTCAGGTAAAAGTAACACCTAAAGAGGCTCCTGTTGTGGAAAAGAAAAATGAACCGAAAGTAGTCATTGAAGAAAAAGAAAAGGCCCCACAAAAAGAGGTGGTAAAGAAAGTGGAAGAAAAAGAGAAGGAAGCTAAGCCTGTCAGCAATGTAAAACAACAGCCAACAGCTGTAAAGCCGACTCAACTGGTTTTTCGCTCTAACAAAGTAAGAGAAGCTCAACCAGAAGAACCTGTTCCGGGATTACCACTTCTATCTCCATTAGAAGTTGATGCAGAGGTTCCGGCTGTAGAAATTATTACTGAAGTACCAGCTAAAACAAATAAACCGGCACAGCAACAAAACAATCAACAAAATCAAAAACAAAATAATCAGAATCAGGAAAAATCTTTTGATTTTGAAGGAATATTATCAGCTACAGGTGTTTTAGAGATTATGTCGGAAGGCTACGGATTCCTTCGTTCATCCGATTATAATTATATGTCGTCTCCTGATGATATATATATATCCCAATCTCAAATACGCCTATTCGGCTTAAAAACCGGGGATATTGTGGAAGGACCAATACGTCCACCGAAAGAGTCTGAAAAATTCTTCCCTTTAGTTAAGGTAGATAGAATCAATGGACGCACACCGGATGAAGTACGTGACCGCGTTCCGTTTGATCATTTGAAGCCGCTATTTCCAGATGAGAAATTTAAACTAACAAAAGGACGTAATGACAATCTATCATGCCGTGTTGTAGATCTATTCTCTCCGATTGGTAAAGGACAGCGTGGTTTGATTGTTGCTCAACCGAAGACCGGTAAAACAACATTGCTAAAAGATATAGCAAATGCGATTGCAGATAACCATCCTGAGGTGTACATGATCGTTCTTCTGATCGATGAACGCCCTGAGGAGGTTACCGATATGGAACGTAGTGTAAATGCTGAAGTTATAGCATCTACATTTGACGAACCGGCAGATCGCCATGTGAAGATTGCCGAAATAGTATTGAATAAAGCAAAACGTATGGTAGAGTGCGGACACGACGTAGTTATCCTATTGGATTCCATCACTCGTCTAGCTCGTGCATACAATACTGTACAACCGGCTTCAGGAAAAGTATTAACCGGAGGGGTTGACGCAAATGCATTACATAAACCAAAACGCTTCTTCGGAGCAGCGCGTAATATCGAAAATGGAGGATCTCTAACAATCATTGCAACAGCATTGACTGAGACCGGCTCTAAAATGGATGATGTTATCTTTGAAGAGTTTAAAGGTACAGGTAATATGGAGCTTCAGCTCGATCGTAAATTGTCGAACAAGCGTATATTCCCTGCAGTGGATATTATTGCGTCAAGTACTCGTAGAGATGACTTGTTACTCAGCAACGATACACTAAGCAGAATGTGGGTTCTTCGTAACTTCTTATCTGACATGAACTCTGTAGAAGCAATGCAGTTCCTTGACGGAAGATTAAGAAAAACAATAAATAATGAAGAATTCCTTATCTCAATGAATGACTAGGTAAGAAGAATTATAATTCTAGATAACAGAAGCAAGGGAAAAAAAAGTAACTTTACCCTTGCTTTTTTATTTTAAATAATTCTAAATAAGAACGTATGAAACACGATCATAATCATAACAACCACGAACATTCACATAGCGGGCATAGCCATGCACACAATGCCAATAAGAAGGCTTTAACGATTAGCTTCTTCCTGATAGCCGGATTTATGTTTGTTGAATTCATCGGAGGGTATTTAACGAATAGCTTAGCTTTAATATCTGATGCTGGGCATATGTTAAGTGATGCTGTTGCACTAGGATTAAGTTTAAGTGCTCTTATTTTCGGCTCCAGAGCAGCAACCCCATCCAAAACGTATGGATATAAACGCTTTGAAATCCTAGCTGCGTTATTAAATGGCATTGTACTTGTCCTGATTTCTGTTTTTATATTCAAAGAAGCGATACATCGTCTTTCAGAGCCTCCTCATGTGATAGGCCCAGGTATGATGGTCATATCAGTCATTGGGCTTATTATTAATATTATTGTCGCATATATTCTGCATTCACAAGGCTCGACCAAAGAAAACTTAAATATAAGAAGTGCTTTTCTGCACGTTATAGGCGATTTGTTAGGTTCTGTTGGGGCTATAGCTGCAGCAATACTCATCATGTTGTTTGGCTGGTATATAGCCGACCCAATAGCAAGTATGATTGTTTCACTCCTAGTTCTTTATAGTGGATGGCACGTCCTTAAAGAATCTGTTAACATATTGATGGAAGCTAAACCATCAGAGATAGACTCTGATGAAGTTGTAAATGCGTTGAAGTCAATAGAAGGCATAGAAGATATACATGACTTACATATATGGATGATAACGTCCGAATTTTCGGTATTAACAGTTCACCTAATAGTAAAACCAAATGTTGATCGTGACCTAATCCTAGAGAAGGCTAAGCGCTCTATTCATGAAAAATTTGGAATTAAGCATGCCACAATTCAGCTAGAAGGAAAGAATATTTGTTTGTCTGAAGACTCTTGTAATTAAAGTTTTTTTCAAAGGGAAATAATCAAACAAAAAAAAACGATAAAATCATTATCCGATTTCGTCGTTTTTTATTTAGTATCTATATATTTTATTCTATTCTTAAATTGAAAGAACCTTCAATGTTTCTACTAAATCCGGCTGAATTGGTTTATTCTTTTTGATTGCTTTGGAAAATGGAACATATACAATCACATCATTCTGAATACCAATCATTACATTACGTTGACCATCAAGCAGAGCATCAATTGCGGAAGCACCCATTCGGCTAGCAAGTATACGGTCGTTTGCAGTAGGAGAACCTCCACGTTGTACATGCCCAAGAATAGTTACTCGTACATCGTACTGAGGAAATTCTTTTTTTACACGCTCGGCCATTGCCATTGCACCACCGGTGATATCACCCTCTGTTACAAGAACAAGGCTACTATTTTTACTTTTACGAAATCCATTAGATATCAAATCCGCCAATTGGTCTTGTTGCATTGATCTCTCAGGGATAATAGCAGCTTCTGCTCCGGAGGCAATCGCTCCATTAAGTGCAAGAATACCGCATTCACGCCCCATCACTTCAATAAAAAATAAACGTTCGTGAGAGCTGGCTGTATCGCGAATTTTATCTACAGCTTGCATGATTGTATTCAACGCTGTATCATAACCAATCGTTAAATCTGTTCCTTGCAAGTCATTATCGATAGTTCCCGGTAGACCAACTATAGGAAAATTATATTCTTGTGCAAAAATACGGGCTCCGGTAAGTGAACCATCTCCACCTATAACAACCAAAGCATCAATATTCTCACGTTGAAGTGTTTCGTATGCTGTCTGACGACCTTCTGTCGTTTCAAACTCTTTACAACGAGCTGTTTTAAGAATTGTACCTCCTTGCTGTATAATATTACTTACACTATTTGTTTTGAATGGTATAATTTCATCAAATACCAATCCCTTATAACCACGCATAACACCTTTAACTTCTATTCCGTTATAGATAGCTGAACGAGTTACTGCACGAATAGCTGCATTCATACCCGGAGCATCGCCTCCGGAAGTAAGGATACCAATACACTTAATGTTAGCCATAATGTTATTTATATTTATTCTTAAAGTCCCTTTTTCAAAATGAATTACAAAAATAAGAATAAATTTACTGATAAGGCTAATCTCAATATGTCAATTTGGTTAAATTAACACCGATCTTATTTCCTCTATTTTTGCTTCTACTTCTTCCATTTGCCATTTCGGAGTAGAAGTTGCACCACAAATACCTATTGAGGCTGTTTTGCTTACTAAATCAGGGTTTATATCTGATGGTGTAGTGATAAAATACGAGTTGGGATTATATTTTTTACACTCAGCAAATAAGACTTTTCCATTCGAACTCTTCTCTCCTGCCACAAAGAATATGATGTCATTATTCAGAGCAAATTCTTTGATGTTAGGAATACGGTTTGATACTTGACGACAAATAGTATCAAAAAATTCAAATTTAGCATCTCCCGTCATTCTGCCTTGAATAATATCAATTATCTCTTGAAATCCATCCAGCGGTTTTGTTGTCTGAGAGAATAAACAAATATTTTTAGAAAAATCGAGTTTTTCGAGATCTTCTTTCTTCTCAATAACAATAGCACTCGATTCAGTTTGTCCGAGTAGCCCATTCACTTCGGCATGACCGTTTTTACCATAAATAACAATTTGTGTATTGTTATCTCTTTCACTGTCATATTTGTCGTGTATCTTTTTCTGAAGACGTAAAACAACAGGACATGAGGCATCTATGATCTCGATATTGTTTTCTTTCGCCGTTTGATAGGTTGAAGGTGGCTCGCCATGAGCCCTAAGTAAAACTCTTGCATTTTTCAGTTTTGCAAACTCTTCATGATTTATAGTCTTCATTCCAAGTTTTTCCAACCTGTCTACTTCTAGGTTATTGTGCACGATATCACCTAAACAATAAAGCATGCCTCCTTTGGCCAATTCTTCTTCTGCTTTCTTTATGGCATTAACTACCCCAAAGCAAAAACCTGACTTAGCATCTATTTCTATATTACTCATTTAATTTGTAGTTATTTGTTTGAACTTTTGTACCAACCATTGCATCTGATCGTCAATGGTCATATATGAATTATCCAGAAGAATGGCGTCATCCGCTTGGATTAAAGGGCTTTCTGCCCGCGTCTGATCCATATGATCTCTGGTTCTTAAATTTTCCAGCACTTCTTCGTATGTCGTTTTCGTATCACCCTTCGACTGCAATTCATCAAAGCGTCTCTGTGCTCTAATTTCAGCTTTTGCAGTCACAAAAACTTTCATCTCGGCATCAGGAAAAACAACAGTTCCTATATCTCTCCCATCCATTACAATTCCTTTCGCCTTACCCATTTCTTGTTGGAGAGCCACCATTGCATGGCGTACAAAAGGAATTGCACTAACAATACTCACTTTAGACGATACTTCCATACTGCGTATCAGACCTTCAACATTCTGTCCATTCAGATATGTCTCAGGAGTTCCTGTATCTTTATTTAAGTGAAACTGTATCTTTATATTTTCTATTTCGTTACGCAATTTTTCTTCATCCAGCGTTTCGCCATTAAAGAGGTTATGTTCTATGCAATATAGCGTTACAGCCCTATACATGGCTCCACTATCTATATAGATATACCCTATCTCCCTTGCCAAACTTTTGGCCATAGTACTCTTACCATTCGATGAAAACCCATCTATTGCGATAACTATTTTTTTCATTACTTACTTCTATTAAACATCTAAGCGATATAAATGTTTATGTTGATTGGTTATAAATTATATTCCTAATAAAGACAGGGCAAAGATAATTCTAATTTTTCATTATAAATCCTCCTTCGTTTTATAACGAGAAAGATGTTGGCGAAAAAAACTATTGTATTACAAAAAAATGTGTACTTTTGCAGCCTGAAACATTTTTATATATAAATGATAAATCGCGTTCTTATTCGTATCAGGGTTGTTCAAATACTGTTCTCATGCAGTCATAGTGAAACCACAGATTTGAGAAAGGCAGAAAGTGAGTTAATGCTTAGCCTACAAAAATCATATGATTTGTACTTTTATCTGTTATCGTTGATGGTAGAGTTGACTAATACTTATGCTCAGAGAGTAGATAGTCGCAAATCGAAGCTATTGCCCACTAAAGAGGATATGAGTCCAAACACAAAGTTGTTGAATAATAAATTCATATCTCAACTCAGTCAAAACACAGAACTGATAAAATACCTGAACGATAGGCCTTTCTCATGGGCAGAACATGATGCTTTTATCCGCAACCTATTGGATAATATCTTAAACTCTGACATATATAAAGAATATACAGAAAATCAATCTCAAGAATATACTGACGATCGTGAGTTTTGGCGTAAAGTTTTCAAGCAAATTATATGCACGACTGAAGATTTGTATTCTATCCTTGAGGATGAAAGTCTTTACTGGAACGACGATATCGAAATTATCCAATCTTTTGTTTTAAAAACAATTAAACGCTTTGAAGAAAACAAAGGAACAGAACAAGAGTTGCTTCCTATGTTTAAAGATGAAACGGATAAAGAGTTTGCAGTAAAATTATTGAGAGAGTCCTTATTCAACGGAAAAGAATATAAAGAGCTGATTGATAAATACACTAAGAATTGGGAGTCGGAACGTATTGCTCTTATGGATATGGTTATAATGCAGATTGCAATAGCCGAAATCATCGAATTCTCATCTATCCCGATTAGTGTTTCTTTAAATGAATATATCGATATAGCGAAGTCATATAGTACTATAAAAAGTGCTTCTTTTATAAATGGAATTTTGGATGCAATTGTAAAAGAGCTGAAAGAAGAAAAAAAGATAATTAAGAAATAATAGCATTTATCATATTTTCGCATAAAGCCTATTTCAAAATATTCACTTATATTTGTAAAAACTTATTCAAAAAAAGTAACTGAAGTAAGAATAATATAAATCAATATTAAAGAACAATTATGACTTTATTAAATGTATTGTTACAAGCTGCAGATGGTGGAGCTTCTCCTGCTGGAGGTTTATTAGGCGGAAGTACCGGCATGATTATAATGATGGTACTGCTCTTCGGAATTATGTACTTCTTTATGATCAGACCACAGCAGAAGAAACAAAAAGCTCTACAAGAAGCAAGAAACGCCATTAAGGTAGGTGACAAAGTGGTTACAGCCGGAGGTGTTCACGGAAAAGTGAAAGAAGTGGGTGATACATATTTTATTCTTGAAATAGCAGAGGGAGTAAAAATTAAGATTGAAAAATCTTCTGTATATGTTTCAGCCGAAGATACTAAGAAACAATAATTTTTTTATTACGGTAAATATCCGGGTATAGCTTATGAGCGATACTTACGATAAGGAAATATTTGCACAAAAGGTCAAAGCTTTTTTCAAGACAATTCGATGGAAAAAGATTTTGACCTTCATGTTTTTTGTGCTTTTATCTTTTATTTTCTGGATGATGCAAGTGTATCGCCAAAAATACGAGGCCACCCTTGCTATACCTGTTAAATACATAAATGAGCCGGATAGTATAGTTTTTGAGAATGAACTGCCAACTACGGTTTATGCCCGAATCAAAGATGATGGTGCTACCCTATTCCGATATTACCTGACTAGACGCAAAGACTCACTAGTGGTTGATGTCAGAGAGGTTATAAAGAATTCACCGGACAAGGTTATCCAAGGACGTAATTTTGAGCAATTAATCCGTTCAAAGCTTTTTGTCACATCCGAACTAATTAGCTACTCCCCTACTCGGGTATCATATTCATACGCATTATTACGAAGCAAGAAGTTACCTGTTATTTTTAACGGAAGCGTAAGTCTCGATGCCGGTTATATGCTCGACGGAGACTTGATAACCCAACCGGACTCTGTTATGGTATACGGCAGTAAAGCTTCATTAGATACCATTTTCTTTGCTTATACGGAATCGGATACATTAAGGAATATCAAATCGGCAAAGAAGGTAAAAATAAAGATGAAGCCTATACTAGGAGTCAAATATGTTCCGAGTGAAGTAGAATTGAATATTCCAATCGATGAGTTTATAAAAAAGGAAGTTGAAGTACCTATTACCTGTATCAATTTACCAAGCAACTTAGAAATAAAACTATTTCCGTCTGCTGTCAAAATTGAATTTTTTGTAGGCAAGAGAAGACCTGATAATATAACCAGTAGTAACTTCGAAGTTACTATAGACTACAACGATATAAAAGAGCTGAAAGATGCAACTATACCTGTACGTATAACCGATAGTCCTGATTATATACGCACAATGACACCTGTACCTTCAGAGGTAGAGTTTGTACTCGAACAATAATAACAATTATTATGATCAAACTAGGTATAACCGGTGGTATAGGCAGTGGAAAATCAACTGTCTCTCAGATATTTTCACTTAGTGGTGTGCCTGTCTACATTGCTGATATAGAAAGTAAAAGGTTAGTTGCCACATCTCCTACAATTCGAAAAAAACTAATCAATCTATTTGGTGAAGAACTATATAGTGGTGGAGTACTAAATAAACCATTGCTTGCTTCTCATATTTTTAATGATAAGAAAAAACTGGAAACAGTAAATGCAATTATTCATCCCGAAGTAGAACGTGATTTTATTGAATGGGTTAAAAATCATGCACAATGTGACATTGTAGCGCATGAAGCTGCTATACTCTTTGAATCTGGATTTAACAGAATGATGGATAAGGTGTTAATGGTATATACACCTTTAGACATAAGAATCGAGCGAACAATACTAAGAGACAACCTCCCTAAAGAAAAGGTGATGGAACGCATACAAAATCAGATGTCGGATGAAGAAAAAGCTAAACTTTCTGACTTTGTAATTGTTAATGATAACACAAAATCATTGATCGAACAGGTAACGAATATAATAAAAGAACTTAAAACCTCAGAAAACTAGATGCAAATACAAGAATCATATCAGAAAATTTTTGCAGAAAACAAAAAGTGGGTTGAGAATAAGAACAAAGAAAATCCGGATTTCTTTACCCATCTTGTAAAAGAGCAAAACCCTGACTATTTATATATAGGATGTTCGGATAGTCGTGTACATGCAAATGAAATAATGGGATTGCAACCGGGAGAAGTATTCGTTCATCGCAATATAGCCAATATGGTTGTAAACAATGATCTGAATGTATTGTCTGTTATTAACTATGCTGTAGAATATTTGAATGTAAAGTATATAATTGTTTGCGGCCACTATAATTGCGGCGGAATAAAAGCAGCTATGCAACCGAGAGATTTAGGTATTCTGAATCCATGGTTGAGAAATGTGCGAGATGTATATCGTTTACACGAAAAAGAGCTAGATGCTATTCCTGATATGAAAGACCGCTACAATCGCTTGGTGGAACTTAATGTCTACGAACAGTGTCTGAATGTTATAAAAACAGCAGAAGTGCAAAAATCATATCTGGAATCGGGGTATCCTCGTGTAGCGGGTTGGGTGTATGATCTTAACGATGGTACTTTGATAGACCTGAACATTGACTTCAAGAAAGAACTTGATCATATTCGTAAAATATACGACCTAACGAAGGAAAAGTAAAATAAGACTATATTAAATAATGAAACATAGACATACATATATAGCTTTATGTTTGGGAATACTTACACTTGCTTTATTACAAGGTTGTAAACCTTCAACAAAAGCTGAAGACTCTAAAATGCTGATGGTAACGATAGAACCGCAGAAGTATTTTTTAGAGGCTCTTGTCGGCAATCACTTTAAAGTAGAATGCATTATTTCTCCCGGAATGAATCCGGAAAGTGCAGACTTTACTCCTTCACAGATGATGAATCTTGACAAAAGTACAGCTTATTTCAAGGTGGGTTATCTTGGTATAGAGAACTCTCTGATAAATAAATTTGCGGCAAGTAATCCTACGTTTAAAGTAATTGATTGTTCGGATGGCATAGAATCAACATGTGAAGACCACAATCATCACGAAGGGCATGATCATAGTCATCATGGACATGTAGGAGGAGATCCACATACATGGAGTTCTGTCGTTTCTGCTAAAATCATTGCAGAAAACATGTACAAAGGGCTTATTGAAATAGACAGAGTAAATGAAGCTGATTACAAAGCAAATTACGATAAACTTCTCTCTGAAATAGACAAGACCGATAGTATAATAAAATCGTATCTAGAAAAAGCACCAAGCAAAGCTTTTATCATTTACCACCCAGCGCTTAGCTATTTTGCTCAAGAATATGAGCTGACACAGTATTCCATTGAGCATGAAGGAAAGAACCCTTCTCCGGCTCAATTGAAAGAACTGATAGACAAAGCAAAAGCTGAAGGTATAAAAGTTATCTTTATTCAAAAAGAATTTGACACAAAGAATGCTGAAACAGTAGCCGAAGCTATTGGCGGAAAAGCTATACCTATCAATCTGCTGTCTTATAATTGGAGTGAAGAAATGATTAAAATAGCTAGAGCTATGGCTTTAGAAGACTAATTGATGAGTAAAATTCTTGAGATAAAAGATCTTTCTGTAGGATACGACGGCAATCCTTATGTATTGAATAATGTCAATCTGGACGTTACCAAGAATGATTTTCTTGGTATTATCGGCCCAAACGGAGGGGGTAAAACAACTCTTCTGAAAACACTCATGGGGTTGGTCAAACCGACTTCGGGTAAAATATCTTTTTACAGGAATAATATAAAGGTTGATAAAATAAACATCGGTTATTTACCTCAGATAAATCAGATTGATAAAAAATTTCCAATATCTGTATATGATGTTATCTTGTCTGGATTAACCGTAAAAAAAGGGCTTTTCTCTTCTTATACAAAGGAACAAAAAGAAAAGGTGAGCGTAATTGCCGAAAAAATGGGGTTGGAACAGCTTATACACCGTTCAATAGGTGCGTTATCAGGTGGACAGTTGCAGCGTACATTACTAGGAAGGGCAATTATCGATGACCCCGATTTGTTAGTTCTTGATGAGCCGAATTCCTATGTGGATAAACGTTTTGAAAGTAATTTCTACAAATTGCTCGAAGAGATAAATCTGGATACGGCTATCATACTGGTATCTCATGATGTTGGAACCGTTATTTCACTCGTGAAGAATATAGCATGCGTAAACGAAGGACTACATTATCATTCAGGTACGAACATTTCGACCGACTGGCTTGAAAAATCATACAACTCGTGCCCTATTGAAATAATTGGACATGGAGATTTTCCTCACAGAGTTTTAGAGAAACATGAGGGTTGTGACTGTTGCAAAGAAGATTAGCAATTCATTATCTCTTTTTTTTCAAAATGACTATAAATTGATATTACTCTATATCTGAGAACTAAACACATGCTTAGAACGTTAAATAGGTTATAAAACAATTATATTATGAAAAAGATATTTTTTGCATGCCTTGTTGCATTTACACTTGCAGCTTGCGGACCAGTTTACAATACACAATTAAAACAAGTAGAACTGGGGATGACACAACGAGAGATCGTCTCACTTATGGGTGATAAATATTCAGTTGTCGACCAAAGAAATAATGGAGACCAGACTTTAGAATATGTAGATAAATTTAAAAACCACTGGTACTTTGTTTTTGTTAATGGACAACTAAATAAATGGTATAAGGAAACAGAGAAATAAAATTATATCAGAATAAAGAAATAGGATGTATCAATGGTGCATCCTATTTTTATTATATATGGACATAGTTTATATAAAGAATGATAATGCATTTATTTCTCATGATCCAATCTTTCTTTAAAGTCACTGAATTCTGTTTCTCGAATAGCCCTGTATTTTATATCTTTTTTGTATATTTGCAGCCTAATTTGGGGTAGTATATTTACTTCAAATCGATACACCAAAAAGAAGATTTATTATAGAATGGATAAAATACGAAATTTTTGCATTATAGCACATATTGATCATGGTAAAAGTACCCTTGCTGACAGGCTTTTAGAATATACAAAGACTGTTGAAGGCAAAGACTTGCAAGCTCAGGTACTTGACAACATGGATCTGGAACGTGAGCGTGGCATCACGATCAAAAGCCATGCTATCCAGATGGAATATGTATATAAAGGCGAAAAATATATTCTTAATCTGATAGATACTCCTGGACACGTTGACTTTTCGTATGAAGTTTCGCGCTCTATAGCAGCATGTGAAGGCGCCTTGTTGATCGTAGACGCGGCACAAGGGATACAGGCACAAACAATATCAAACCTGTATATGGCAATCGAGCATGATCTTGAGATTATTCCTATTCTGAACAAAATAGACCTGCCAAGTGCTATGCCTGATGAAGTTGAAGATCAGATTATAGAACTGTTAGGTGTAAAAAAAGAAGATATAATACGAGCCAGTGGTAAAACAGGAGAAGGCGTTTATACCATACTGGATTCGATTATAGAACGAATACCGGAACCACAAGGAGACCCCGAAGCTCCATTGCAAGCACTTATTTTCGATTCAGTTTTTAACTCTTTCCGTGGTATCATTGCCTATTATAAAGTAGTGAATGGAACAATTAAGAAAGGTGATCTCGTAAAATTCTTTGCAACAGGTAAAGAATATGACGCTGATGAAGTAGGTGTGCTAAAACTGGATATGTCTCCACGCAATGAAGTCAGATGTGGCGACGTTGGTTATATAATTTCAGGGATTAAAACTTCGAAAGAAGTAAAAGTTGGTGATACTATCACACATGTAAAAGGAGCGTGCGACAAGGCTATTGATGGCTTCGAAGAAGTAAAGCCAATGGTTTTTGCCGGAGTATATCCTATCGATAGCGAAGACTTTGAAGACCTACGCTCATCGTTAGAGAAACTTCAGTTGAATGATGCCTCTCTTACATTTCAGCCGGAATCATCTGTTGCCTTAGGATTTGGTTTCCGTTGCGGATTCTTAGGTCTTTTACATATGGAGATTATACAGGAACGCCTCGACCGGGAATTCAACATGGATGTGATCACAACTGTTCCAAACGTATCTTATATAGTTCACGACAAGAAAGGAAACACGAAAGAGGTTCACAATCCGGCAGGACTCCCCGACCCTACCCTGATAGATTATATAGAAGAACCTTATATACGTGCTTCGGTAATCACCAATACCACCTATATAGGAGCTATTATGACTTTATGTCTCGGCAAACGAGGTATCCTTATCAAACAAGAATATATCTCAGGAGATCGTGTTGAGATTATATATGATATACCATTAGGAGAAATTGTTATCGACTTTTACGATAAGCTGAAAAGTATTTCGAAAGGATACGCTTCTTTCGATTATCATATGCATGACTATCGTGAATCGAAGCTTGTAAAACTTGACATACTATTAAATGGTGAATCTGTAGATGCCCTCTCTACACTTACCCATGTTGACAATGCCGTAAACTTCGGACGTCGCATGTGTGAAAAATTGAGAGAACTTATTCCCCGTCAACAATTTGATATAGCAATACAAGCTGCCATTGGTGCTAAAATTATCGCCCGTGAGACGATCAAGGCCGTACGTAAAGATGTTACGGCGAAATGTTATGGTGGTGATATCTCTCGTAAGCGTAAACTTCTCGAAAAACAAAAAGAAGGTAAAAAACGTATGAAGCAGGTAGGAAACGTAGAAGTTCCTCAAAAAGCCTTCTTAGCTGTATTGAAACTCGATTAAATTATCTTTATACAGACCATTAGAATTAGTTTAGATATAAAAAAGTGACATCTAGAAACAGTACAAAAACTGTTACTTTTGTTACTTTTTAATTGAAAACGATATTGACAATTGCTAAATCATGACATCCTTTGAAAAAATAGATATAAAAGATTTTACTCCCGATTCATTTGGGTTAAAAAACAAATGGATGCTCGTTACTGCATCTAAGCCCGATGGAACAGTGAATACAATGACTGCAAGTTGGGGTGGGTACGGTGTGATGTGGAACAAAGAAGTAGTATTTGTTGTTATACGTCCTCAAAGATACACAAGGGAGTTTGTAGAAAGTACTGAATCTTTCTCTCTTACTTTCTTTGATAAAAAATACTTAAAGGACTTAAGTTATTTAGGTAAAGTATCGGGGCGTGATGAAGATAAAATCTCAAAAGCCGGACTAAATATTGCTTTCGATAAGAATATACCATATTTTATGGAAGCGGAAACAGCTATTTTTGTCAAAAAGCTCTTTGTCCAGCGCATTCAAGAAGATGCTTTTTTAGAGAAAGACATCATCGAAAGATGGTATCCCGAAAAGGATTTTCATTACTTGTATATTGCAGAAGTAACAAATATCTTAAAGAGGAAATAAGGATGAATCGTGAAGAAGTCACTCTGACTAAGTTTGTGGTTGTTGGAATATCTGTCCGTACTACGAATCAAAATCATCAATCGCAAGAGGATATTGCAAAACTATGGGAAGTTTTTTTCCGTAATGCTTACATTCAGCAACTGATGCCGAATAAGGTATCTAATGATATCTATTGCATTTATACTGATTATGAGAGTGACTATACAGGAGAATACACGACTGTATTAGGTTATAAAGTTTCCAGTGTTGAAGGGATACCTACAAATTTGGGATTGACTTTCAAAGAAATACCGGAATCAAAATATTATAAGTACCTTTCGGAAGGTGAACTGCCTTATGCCATAGGTAAAACTTGGGCACATATTTGGCAGTCTAATATAAAAAGACGTTATTTAGCAGATTTCGACATCTATGGTGAGGAATCGAAAGACCCTAAAAATGCTAAAATAACAACATATTTATCTATTTAAATAAATTTCACTTTACACAAAGAATGAGAAAATGGCGCATCGAAGACTCAGCTGAGTTGTATAACATCGCAGGCTGGGGTATTAATTACTTTTCTGTTAATGAGAAAGGTAACGTTGTTGTAACTCCGAGAAAAGACGGGGTGGCTGTTGATTTAAAAGAACTGATGGACGAATTGCAGCTTCGCGATGTGTCAGCTCCTGTTTTGATTCGTTTTCCGGATATCCTGGATAATCGTATCGAGAAAATTTCCACGTGCTTTAAACAGGCTGCCGAAGAATATGAATACAAAGGGCAAAACCATATAATATACCCTATCAAGGTAAATCAAATGCGCCCGGTGGTAGAAGAACTTATCAGCCATGGAAAAAAATTCAATATCGGACTGGAAGCCGGTTCTAAGCCGGAACTTCATGCTGTTATAGCAATCAACACCGATTCTGATTCGCTTATAATCTGTAATGGATATAAGGACGAAAGCTATATTGAGTTAGCCTTATTGGCTCAAAAAATGGGTAAGCATATATTCATTGTAGTTGAGAAACTGAATGAGATACCGCTAATTGCCAAAATAGCTAAAAGACTAAAAATAACACCTAATATTGGTATCCGTATCAAGCTAGCTAGCTCCGGTAGTGGTAAATGGGAAGAATCTGGTGGTGATGGAAGCAAATTCGGATTGAATTCGAGTGAGCTGTTAGAAGCTTTAGCATATCTTGAAAAAGCAAATATGCAGGATTCTTTACGTCTTATTCACTTCCATATCGGAAGCCAGATTACCAAAATTCGCCGCATAAAAACAGCTTTACGTGAAGCCGCTCAATTCTATGTACAGCTACATGCAATGGGCTTTAAGGTGGAGTTTGTCGATATTGGCGGAGGACTGGGCGTTGACTACGATGGCACACGTTCTTCTTATAACGAAAGTAGTGTAAACTACTCCATACAAGAGTATGTGAATGACTCTATCGCTACAATGGTAGATGCAGCTGATAAGAATGGCATTCCACACCCTAATATTATAACAGAATCGGGTAGATCGCTTACGGCACATCACTCTATTCTGGTATTTGAAGTATTGGAAACAGCTACTTTGCCTGAGTGGGATGAAGATAAAGAGTTGTCAGAAGATGACCATGAACTCGTTAAAGAGCTTTATCAAATATGGGACGATCTTAGCCAATCGCGTATGTTAGAAGCTTGGCATGATGCACAACAGATTCGTGAAGAGGCTCTTGACTTATTTAGCTTAGGAATGCTAACATTGAAAACGAGAGCGCAGGTAGAGCGTCTCTACTTCTCTATTGCCCGCGAAATATTCCAAATTGCAGGCAGAGCAAAACATGCTCCTGAAGAGTTGAAACAATTATCAAAATTATTACCGGACAAATATTTCTGTAATTTCTCTCTATTTCAGTCGTTGCCGGACTCTTGGGCTATTGACCAGATTTTCCCGATTATACCAATTCATAGATTGGACGAAAAGCCGGATAGAACAGCAACACTACAGGATGTAACTTGTGACTCTGACGGAAAGATAGATAACTTTATCTCTAACGGTAATCAGTCATCATACTTGCCGGTACATAGCATGAAGAAGAACGAATCATATTATCTCGGAGTATTCCTAGTGGGTGCTTATCAGGAGATATTGGGCGACCTTCATAACCTGTTTGGAGATACAAATGCGGTTCATATATCAGTTGATAAAGACGGATACAAGATAGAGCAAATGATAGACGGCGAAACCGTAGCAGAAGTATTAGACTATGCCCAATACAACGCAAAGAAGCTTGTTCGCACTGTTGAAACATGGGTTACTTCGAGTGTTAAACAAGGGACAATAACAGTAGAAGAAGGAAAAGAATTCCTATCAAACTATCGTTCAGGTCTTTATGGATACACTTACCTTGAATAATTAAAGTATAAGCATATATATTAAAATCCTCTTTACGCATTGCATAAAGAGGATTTTTTATTTAGGTTAATCACCTTATTTACTTCTTGATTGAATATTTTGTACGCCTATGAGGCTGTCGTAACGTTGTCCGGAAGGGCGATAGTAGACAAATATCTGATATTCATTTTCTGTTTCAAAATAATTACCTTCTATTGTTGCTGTTGAGTAACTGGCTCCCGGCTTAGTCAGATATTGATAATTATACAAACCTTGCTTTAAAAGCAGATCTATATAATATTGTCTGTGCTCTTCATCATATTTCATTCTGTATTTGTCGGTAAAGTTATTATCAGTAAAATTTCCATTAATAAAAATATCCTCACCTATCGGGTTGTCCATTGGTAGAGTAAATACCGTATTAAAGTAATCAGACTCTATCTCACTATCATTCGCATCGTTACTTCTAATATAAAATCTTCCATTTTGATCTTGATCATAACTATATGATCTCCCAGCTCTGATTTTATCTGGAACGATGTACATTGTATAATTAGGCCGATTATATTCAATGTGCTCTACATTCAAACCATTATATCTATAACTTGACGTTTCAAATCGACGGTATTCATTTCCAGCCTCAAATATCAGATTTCGATTGTGCTCATATATTAGTCTATCGGAGCTAACATAAGTAGGTTTTATTTGATGCCTTTCAGTGTCGAGGCGGTTGTTTTGCCAAGCAAAGATTTTCAATTCAGTAAAAGGATCTCTTATATTAAGATTCTGATGCAATATACTAAAAGACAACTGCTGATGACCTTTATTTGTATCAATATCCGTATTAGATGTTATACTTGAAGCGATACTTACTTGTGAATCTACGACAGAGAAACAAGCAGTAAGTAAAACTTCGTCAGGAGTACCATCTTCGTAAACTTCAACAACATAATTTCCTGATAATTTGACATTCACATCATTATTAGGCATATTAATAGCAAAGTAGGTATATTCTACGGTTGTATTTAAAGAAGAGGCATAATCATCTATCGGGTTATCATTGAATCCACTTAGATAATCTATCTCGGATATTCCACTGCTTCTTTTCCAGTATGCATCGCAATGGATTATCCGATAACGTAAACGATTCATTGAGTCTTCAGAAATACGATCGAAACTAATATGTACATAATCATTGCCATTCAATGCGATGATGGGATATGAATTCCAATCGTTATTTTTATTTACCTGTACGGTATATATATCATCAGATATTGCCTGTGTATGATACGCTTGCGAAAAAGTATATATACTCGTTAGGTAGAAGATTATAGATAGCAATAGTTTATTATTATTCATTATTCTAGACTTAATTATTGCATAGTCTTTTTTCAAAAAGTGACAAAAGTAACAGGTAATTGTCTATTTTTTCATGTCACTTTTGAGCTATAAAAGTAAACTACAATTCTATTATTAGATAATTTAAATTCTTAAAAATAATACTTGAGCAAGCGCTTAATACCGATCTTTCCAGAGTTTTTTGAGCCATTCCACTATTTTACTTTCAGCTGTATTCTGCTGGGGTCTCCAAAATTGTCTACCCTTTATCTCTTTAGGTACATAATCTTGTTGTACAAAATTATTTTCAAAGCTATGTGCATATTTGTATTCCTTTCCGTAATTCAATTCCTTCATCAACTTTGTAGGCGCATTACGCAAATGTAATGGTACAGGTAGATTTCCTGTTTCGTTGACTAAAGCTATGGCTTCATCTATCGACATGTATGCCGAATTACTCTTAGGAGATGTTGCCAAATATATAGTAGTTTCAGCCAGTACAATACGTCCTTCCGGCCAACCTATTTTATGTAACGTCTCGAAACAAGCATTAGCTAATAATAAAGCATTCGGATTTGCCAATCCAATATCTTCTGCAGCAGAAATAACAAGACGCCGTGCTATAAATTTCGGATCTTCACCTCCGGCCACCATCCGTGCCAACCAATAAATAGCAGCATCGGGATCGCTCCCTCGTATCGACTTTATAAAAGCAGAAATAATGTCATAATGCATTTCTCCTCCTTTATCGTATGCTGCCGGATTTTCTTGCAAACGTTCTGTTACCAGTTTATCGGTTATTGTGATCTTATCGCTTACTTCGGAAGAGATTACTAAATCAAGTATATTCAATAGTTTACGGGCATCACCTCCTGAAAAACGCAATATCGCATCCGTTTCTTTAAGTTCGATATCCCGATCTCTAAGTATTATATCCTGTGTTAAAGCTCTATGAGCCAGCTCTTCCAAATCCTCTTTACCTAACGATTGCAAGACATAAACCTGACAACGTGACAACAACGGGCGAATAACCTCGAACGAAGGGTTTTCTGTAGTAGCACCGATCAATGTTATTACTCCTGTTTCTACAGCACCGAGCAAAGAGTCTTGCTGTGATTTAGAAAAGCGATGGATTTCATCAATAAATAAGATTGGGCTTTTGGTATTAAAAAACTGATTCTTTTTAGCCAATTCAATAACTTCACGCACATCTTTTACACCGGAGTTTATGGCACTAAGAGTATAAAAAGGCGTATCAAGTGTATTCGCTATTATCTGAGCCAATGTAGTTTTGCCCACTCCGGGAGGACCCCATAGTAAAAATGAAGGGACTCTGCCCGATTCTATCATCTTTCGAAGAATAGCACCCTCTCCTACTAAATGTTTTTGTCCTATATACTCCTCGAGATTACGCGGACGTAAACGCTCTGCTAAAGGTTGGCTCATTGATATATTTGTTTAAGCTCTAAATATCCTCAAATCTACAAAAAGTTTGATTTAATAACAAGCCGGATTGCTATCCAACGGAACAGAAATGTATTAAAGCTTGATTAAGTTATTATTAAATATTTTCTTATTTGTGTCTTGTGTTATTATACTTATATGTAGTTTATAGTAGTCACTAAAATATATATAAAACAGAAAAAAGACAAATAAACACCTATAAATAAAAACATTAAATACATATAATAGAATCACCATCAATTCTGACAAATCGTCATATTTTATTTTTTTTATTGTCATCCTATATTTTGGCATAGCTTTTGAACAAAGGCTAATGTCATTGAAATATGAATTGAAAGAAATAATAATAGAAATTAATTAGAAACAATATAATAATATAATAAGATGGGAAAAATAATAGGAATTGACTTAGGTACCACAAACTCTTGTGTTGCCGTGTTGGAAGGTAACGAACCTATCGTTATCACAAACAACGAAGGAAAAAGAACAACACCTTCTGTTGTTGCTTTTATTGAGGGAAATGAACGTAAAATTGGTGATCCTGCAAAACGTCAGGCTATCACAAATCCGGAAAAAACAATATACTCCATAAAAAGATTTATGGGAGAAACATGGGATCAAGTTCAAACCGAAGTAACCCGTGTACCTTATAAAGTAGTGAAAGGAGATAACAATACACCACGTATAGACATTGACGGACGTCTTTATACTCCTCAGGAAATTTCGGCGATGATCCTTCAAAAGATGAAAAAGACAGCTGAAGACTATCTTGGACAAGAAGTAACAGACGCAGTTATTACTGTACCTGCATACTTTAGCGACTCGCAACGTCAGGCAACAAAAGAAGCCGGAGAAATTGCAGGTCTTAAAGTTCAACGTATCGTTAATGAGCCTACAGCTGCTGCACTTGCTTATGGTCTTGACAAGGCTCATAAGGACATGAAAATTGCAGTATTCGACCTTGGTGGTGGTACATTTGATATCTCTATCCTAGAATTAGGAGACGGTGTATTTGAAGTTAAGTCAACCAATGGGGATACTCACCTTGGTGGTGATGATTTCGACCAGGTAATTATCAATTGGCTGGCTGAAGAATTCATGAATGAAGAAGGCTTAGATCTACGTAAAGATCCAATGGCTTTACAGCGTTTGAAAGAAGCTGCTGAAAAAGCGAAAATAGAGCTATCAAGCACAACTTCTACTGAAATTAACTTACCATACATTATGCCGGTTAATGGTATTCCAAAACACTTGGTAAAAAATCTAACTCGTGCTAAATTTGAGCAATTGGCAGACTCACTTATCCGTAAGTGTATCGAACCATGTCGTCAATCGTTGAAAGATGCAGGATATTCTCCATCCGATATAGATGAAGTGATCTTAGTCGGAGGTTCTACACGTATACCTGCTGTACAAGCAGAAGTTGAGAAGTTCTTCGGAAAGACACCATCGAAAGGTGTAAACCCTGATGAAGTTGTTGCTGTAGGTGCTGCTATACAAGGTGCTGTATTAACAGGAGAAGTAAAAGATGTATTGTTGCTTGATGTTACTCCGCTTTCTCTTGGTATAGAAACAATGGGAAATGTGATGACTAAGCTAATTGAGGCTAATACAACTATTCCTACGAAAAAGAGCGAAACATTCTCTACCGCTGCCGACAATCAACCGTCTGTACAGATTGTTGTACTTCAAGGAGAACGTCCAATGGCGAGGGATAATAAACAAATAGGAGTCTTCAACTTAGACGGTATATTACCTGCACGTCGTGGTGAGCCTCAAATTGAAGTTACATTTGATATTGATGCCAATGGTATTCTTAGTGTATCGGCAAAAGATAAAAAGACCGGCAAAGAACAATCTATTCGTATAGAGGCTTCATCGGGTCTTACTGACGCAGAAATCCAACGAATGAAGGATGAAGCAGCAGCTAATGCAGAAGCAGATAAGAAAGAAAAAGAAAAGATAGACAAGTTGAATCAGGCAGATTCAGTTATTTTCCAAACAGAAAATCAATTGAAAGATCTTGGAGATAAAATTCCAGCCGATCAGAAAGCTTCTATCGAAGGTGCTTTAAATAAACTAAGAGATGCTCACAAAGCTCAAGATATTCCGGCTGTTGATTCTGCTATGGATGAATTAACTAAATTAATGCAGGAGTTGAGCCAAAATATATACAATCAGCAACAAGCAGGTGCTAATCCGGGACAAGAAGCCGGAGGTAATACTGGTAGCCAATCTAATGGAGGCGACAATAATGTAACTGATGTAGATTTTGAAGAAGTGAAATAAGCAAATAGAAACAGATAGTATATTTATTAAAAAGCTCATTATCCTATATTAGGTATAATGAGCTTTTTTGTATTGTATATAGAGTCCCTTTATTCATTAAATTTTGCTCCACAACTCAGAAAATAAAGCTAAAGATGATTCTATTCGAGCCATTGCGCTTCTTATATTTTGATGGTCGTATTCGCATTCTTCCAAATTGGAAAGAAGCTCTAAAAACATATTAGGTTGAATACCGCCCCATTCATGAAAAAAATTTAACAATTCTTCTTTTTTTTCTGAAGATATAGAATCAATGAAAACAATGCACACACGAGCAAAAGTAGAAAATATATTGGCTATCTCTATAGGTTGATAAAAACGCCCTCTATTAGTATAGTTAAAACGAATCTCTGCAATATAAATGAGTATCTTTTCGGATAGAAATATCATATTATTTGTTAGATCAGAATCACTGTCTTTATCTTGTATTTTTTGAATAATACTTTGAGATGAAATTTCGATCTCATTAAGGTGTTTTCCAAATAGTTCATAATATTTTTCGAGATCAGGATGGCTGCTCATCATTACGCTTGGAGGAATATAGTTCGAATCTATATCGTAATTATTATCTTCTTTAATAATCCGTCCTAAAATAAGATTATATATACCGAATTCTTCTTCCGGAATTTGTCCTATTGGTTGTATAGACAAATGATAGGTTTGTTTATAATTAGATGATGTTTCTTGAGTGTTTACAATACCTTGACACTTATTATAAAATGGTTCTACAACTAAAACAATATTCCAATGTTTATTATCTTCAATCTCTTGACTAAAATCATATTCTAGTCGCACAAAGTCAGAATGATTAATAGGCTTTATATCTATACGCCCACCTCTAGAGATAATAGCATTACATTGTTTCAACTCTATTTCTATTTTATCTCTATTTTTTTCTTTGATTTCCAGATCACATGATGATTTTTCACCTTTGCAAGGAGGCAATAAACCATAGCTGAAATTAGTAAATCTCACACTATTAAAATCACGAATCGCATCTGCATAATTACCCTCTGTTTGTTGCAAATGAGTTATTGATATCTTATTACCACCTACCAAATTTCCCATTCTCTTCTTTATAGGATTAAGCATATTGTTACCCTTTATTGTTGTTTGTTTATGATCAAATATAAGTATAGTTCTCCTGTACTTTTCTAATTCGTTTGTATCGGTCTTATTATAATCTTGTAAAAGTCTCTGAAATCATATACAATATATTATACTTCTTTGCTTGATTTTCTGCCTGCTTTATTCAATGATATATCCTAATATATTCAGAAATAGCAAAATATATAATATTTTTATTTTATGTCTCAATTATAATTAGGTGGTATATCCTCCTAAAAAGATAATTAATACATTATCTGTTCAATAAAATGATCAATAAATCCTCTTTTCTGAACAATTTTTTCAATATCAAACATATGCATAAAATTCATTGGAGCTTAATATAGCTTCATTAGTTTGCGTTATAAAACTTTTAATAGTTTGATTATTGCATATTTATGATAATGCAGAGCGTGCAAAGTTAGAAAAAAATATGAGAATTTATCTTTTAATTATTTGAAACTATATTAAGGTTTCTAAAAAAGGTAAAATAGAGGATGTAACATAAGAATAATTTAAAGATGAATATATTAGTATTTATTTCCATCATCTAAATAAAGAATCTCATTGGTATTATGAGATCCTTCTACTTTGTATGTATTTGTATCTTTCTATTATCCTTTGTATGCTTGGATTGTATAAATAGCAAAAGTCCGCATACAATTAGATGTATACGGACTTTG
>NZ_DAOKYH010000033.1:0-15804 GCF_035323175.1 Dysgonomonas sp.
TTACAGCGTATTGGGTAGAGAAGTGAGGTTTTTATAAAGGTTAGGATAATCATAGAAATGTACCGCCATGCCAAATATCTCATCATCGTGAAAACCATTGCAACCGCTTTTCTGCACTTGGTTTAGGATATAAGTCACACAATCCTCTAACTTTTTTTCGGGCAGGGAGTAGCGGAAAGAAAAAAGTAAATCTATCTCGGCATGTTTGTCTAAATATGCTTTTATCGTATTTTGAAAATGGTTTGTTGCTTTCATATCTTTGGGTATTATGGGGCAGGATTACTGCCCCTTGTTTATTATTTTACTTCGATTATTTTATCTATTCTGCCGTATATCATGGCTCGTAAACTTGTTTTATCTACTGCGTTGTACTCTTGGTATGAGCCGTATTGTTTCACGATATAGGTTTTCAATATCTCGGAGAAGTCGAAACGGTAACCTCTTAATGGTATGGCATTTTTGAAATAGCTATTGTGATTTACATTCTCTACTATCCAGTTTTTTTCTTCCCTGCTCAACTTCTCTTCAGCGTTTATTTTCTCTTTAAGTTGATACACTTTAGAGCCTTTCAAAGCGTCTAATTCGGGAACATCCCATTTTACAAATTTGGTAGCTATTATTGTTGTTATCATATTCTTGAGGATTTGTGGAGGATTGCTCTTTTAAATGTTTTCATCTTCATGAATGATTATATGTTCTTTGGGTATGTTTATTCCATAGTTTTGAGCATCCATTTTTAATGATCGTGCTACTTGGGGGTAGTTGGTATCAATCCAATCAAATTCGTTAACAAAATTGTATTTGTTGTCTATTCCCATTGCCGTCTCATTGGTCACTAAAACACCTTTAGGGATTGTTATTTTGCCATAATTTCTGAAATTGATTGTTACAGATTCGGCTGTCACTTTTCTATTCTTTTTCATTATATCCTATATTTTGTAGTTATAGTTTTCTGATAATTAATTCAATCCAAAGTAGTAGGCTAAGCGTTGCTCCTGCGACTTTGAAAATATCCACCCTGCCAACCTTTTTCCGTTAAAGGTCAGTCTGCTGTTAAACTTTCCTCCCATTGCTTTGAGTTCGTCTTTGATCGCTCTTGTTTCTCCGAATACTGCTACTGCTTTTTCTGAATACTCTACTACGGTACAACCGTTCTTGCTTGTGCCGTTCTTGTCACTTGGGGGCGTTGGTGGTGTATCATTATTCTTCTTGATGCGGATGTTATCTTCACTCCCTGCGGTGTAGGCAAATTCCTTTATCATACCCTCACGGCTATACATAGAGACTTTTTCAATTATCCATCCATGATACTTGCTCTCTCCTAAATAGTACCCTGCACCCATTGAATACTTTTCCCGATGTTCATAATCTGCGTTGTACTCCACTAAATAGGCTGTTTCCTCGAAGTTGGATGCGTGTTTACGCATTTCAGAAAAGATGTCTCTCTTGTGCGTTGAGAAGCCTAAAATAACAGTCCGTGTTGTTCTTGATGCAAAGTAGTCGCTCTGGCTGTCGCTCTCATCTTGTTTCAGCCTTGCCACGATAACGCCCAAAGCATTTTCGGGAAGTATCTCGGCAAAACGTTTGCTACCAATTGCTTTTATTTCCTCTACTCGTATGCGTTCTTTTTTTTTCTCGTCCGCTTCTTCTTTGGCTTTGGCTTCTGCTTCTTGCAGAAGTATTGCTACTTCAAAGCTGTCTATAAATTGAGGGTTGTCGCTGTCGTAATAGAACCCGATGCCAAATTTTTCTTTCAATGGTCGGATAATATCGGCTGTATGAAAATCTTTTGTCGTTAGGTTTATCAATTTGTAAGTGATGCCCCATTGATTTTTTGTGATGTCATACACTACATAGCTGTGATAGCTATACCCCTCCATTTGGATAACTTGGTTAATCTCTACCACTTGCACTGCTCGGTCAATTTCTTTGTTCGCACCTAATAAAAATACCTTTGTCATAACTTTTGTGTTTTAATGGATTATAAATAAGTAAGCATGAGATAAATAAGGGTAATTACAGCACCCAACATCAGCAGGCACGAAAGGATACCCCGAATCACATCATAGAAGAGATACAAGCCTACCAAAGCCCAAATAAACCCTGCTCCCCATAAGGAGTAACTCACGATAATTAAGCCTATTTTCAAAACCCAACCTATGCTAATTGGAAGGTAGGTGGATCGCTGTTTCTTATTTTTTTCTGCTGTTAGTTTCATAATTTCTGACCTTTTTTTTAACGCTATGCCGTATCGGAGCCGGTGAGGAGTATTCGAGTTTCAGAAGCTTAAAAAAGGGTAGTGTTTAGCTGTGCAAGGTTTTGACGAATAAATACGCTCGCCCGAATAGCAGAAGAAGGGAAAGAGGAAGATTTTTTGCCAAACCCTTTAGGGCTTGACCTTGCTGTCAGCGTGAAGAACACGGAATACCTTTGCGACTGAAATCGAATACTCATTAGGCTCTGATGACATTTCGCTTAAAGGGGAAGAAATTATGAAACAAGTAGAAAAAATCCCTTTTACTCTTTCCTGAAGCTATCGAAAGAGTATAAAATGTTTTTTAGGCATAGACAAGTATAGACTAAAGCTACCAGCCTATAAATTGCTTATGTATACTGTAATTTAATGACTTATATTTGCTCCCCCGTAATCATAGTATGAACAAAAAAGTAAATTACTATGGAGATAATATATATTGAAGCCCGAACATTCGAGGCAATGATGACGCAGTTTGAACTGTTCGCTCATAAAGTGAACAAGCTGTGTGAACGCCATACAAGTAAAGGACTTGAAGATTGGTTAGATAATCAGGATGTGTGCCAGATGCTTAATATATCTAAGTGTACCCTTCAAGGTTATCGAGATAGTGGTATGTTGCCCTATACCAAGATTAGCCGGAAACTCTATTATAGAGTCAAAGATGTAAGAAAACTTATTCAAGAATTAGAAATACAACAGCATGGATAATGACATTTTAACGAAGAGGAACGAACGGGTAAAGAAGTTTTTTACTTTGCTCGACAAGATGTTGGATAGAATTGAAATTGTCCTGACCTCCAACAAACCATCGCTCTTCGGAGAACGATTTTTGACTGATATAGAGATGGCTAAGAAATTGAAAATAAGCAGAAGGACATTACAGCTCTATCGTACTGAGGGTAAAATCCCTTACTTTCAATTTGGAGGTAAAACCCTGTATCGGGAATCCGATATTCAGAAGATATTGGATAGAAACTATGTTCAAGAACTGAAATAATGGTTATTGGTTACAACAGAAAACAGGCTTCGAGTTTACTTCGAAGCCTGTTTTCTGTTGCTTATGATGCCCTGCATTAGTTGAGCGTTACATTTTGCAATGGTAACAAAAGTATAGTTGTTATATCGTTTCTGACTGAATTCCCAATAGGCTTGATTCATTTTCCTAAGAATTGAAAATCTGAGTGGATAAGGTTTTAAAAATAGATTTTTTATAAAAAAAAGTTTATGTTATCTTTATCGTAGTTATTCAACTTATGTCAAGTGGGTATGAAAAAAGGTCATTTAATGCTCACATATATCATAGATTGAAAACAATTTATTCAGAATAACTCATGGATGATTTAAGTGTCAATTTAAAAGCATTTTATTTTTCTCCGCAATTTTGGTGGAAAACTTTTGAGCGTGCAATTAATTTAACTGATGCTTTCGGGGAAGAGATAGACTCGAGCTTCAGTTTCAAAAAATGGATACAAACAGGTACTGTAGAACACGACAGTATTTCAATAAACCTAGAACATGATTATAAAACAGATAAGGAGTATACTGAAGCAATAAAAAATGATTATTTCTTCGAGATTATTGGGGTAAATCATTTTGGTCATCAAGTGTCTGCTAAATCATATGAAGACCTATTAGAGAAATATCAAATTAAGGAAGAGATTCCCTTGAAATACTCTTTTAGAATCTATGATTTGAATCAATTTATCTCTATGTATGTTCAACAATGGCTAGTTTTTGATTCTTATTACCATTGGGTTAAATGGCAATTATATTTCGATTTTATTATTTCAAAATTAAATACGCCATCTAAGGAACTCTTTTTGTATATGTGGACTCTTATTTTCAATGAAGTTGAATTTGAACACAATTTATTTAAAGGTGTTAATCAGTACAAAATGTTTCGAGATAAATTAGATGATATTAAAAAAGAATCCTCTTATGTTGAAAATGAAATTATAAAAATCAGAAAAAAGAAGAAGAAATAACATGATAGGCGATTATGATTCTGAAACATACAAGATTCTATCAAATTTATTAGGAATTAGATTTGCTAAATATTTAAAATATAGCGGTATAGAGCTTAGAAATATTTATTTAGTGAAAAGTTTAAATTCCAATATTGAATTTTATTTAGTAGAAATCAATGATATTCAAATTCGATTTCGAAAACCAAGTGATTTTATTGCTCATTTCATAAGATTATTAAAGAGTAATATAGAATATTACGATAAAAGATATAAGGAACTTACATCAAGACAAGTTGATGAGTTTACAGATGAAGTTGCATTTGAAATGGAATATAAAAAAGTCGATTGTTATAAAATGAATCAGACTGAATTATTGAAGATTATGCAAGTTCATTACGAAAAATTAAAAGAGAAATAAATTATGAGCCTTTTACAAAAAGTAGAGTCTGTATTATTCCACTTTGGATTTCAAGAATGTAGAAAAAGCAACTTGAATTTCTTAAAATTAGCAGATGATGATTATCTAATAATGAAAGTATTTGAAAAGTATGAAAACTCAGATTTATTCCATGCAAAATTCAGAGCAGGAAACAACCCTTGCAATTCTGAGCCTTATTGGGAAGAGACTGTAAGACTTGGTTTTACTCCAGAATTGGATGTACAAATAATAAGAGACTTTATCGAAAAATATAAATAATTCATCCAGTAGATAGTATATTATGAATAACTTGTCTTATATATTTAATAATAACTTAGTATAATGAGTGAAGACTCTAACATAGTATTTCACTCAGCCTTAGGTAAATTAGGAATGTCTAGTGATACATCTGGTTTGCGTTTAGTTTCTCAGAGAGCGGACGAAAATGATCCAGATTTATTTCTAGCATTGGAACAAGCTTTTGAATTTGAGGCTACGGCTGTCTATTTTCGATTTTATAATGACAATCGTCCCCCTAAACCCCTGATTTATATTTATGATGAATCCGAACAAAATATTAATAATAATGAAGCAGATATTCATCATAAGTTATGGAATGCAGGAATTGTTCCCTTTTGCTTTATAATTAGAGCATCTCAAATTTTAATATATAACTGTGGGAAAAAGCCAGAATGGGATACAGATGGAAATGATTTTATTACATCACCACATGATTTTATTGACTTGTTAGATGATATACAAAAGAAACTAGACATATATAATGTTCGTCAATTTGACTCTGGTTTATTCTGGGATTCTAATGAAGGTAAGCAATTTAAATATGAAGAAGGGGCCTACGAACAATTGCTATCACAACTAAAAAACGTCAAGTCAAATATTATCTCTCGTGTAGGAAATGAAAATGCTGCACTAGTTAAACGAATCTTAATGATGCTGATACTTATAAAGTATCTTGAGGAGAGAAAAGATGAAGATGGTAATGGAGCACTAAACCCTAATGAATTTTACAAAGCATATAATCCTGATGATCCAACATTGGAGGGTGTTTTGGAGAATGTAGATACATTCGTTAATGTCCTAAAAGAGCTTTCTAGTAAAGAACATTTTAATGGGCAAATTTTCCTTTTAGATGACAATGAATTATCAGCACTAAAAGAAAAAGTAGATCTTACTCTTTTTCAACATTTTGTTAAAGGAGATGTTTCATTTTTTACAGAAGGTAACCAAGGGATAGGACAAATGAGCCTTTGGCGGTTATACCAATTTAATTATCTTCCGATTGAGTTAATTAGTCATATATATGAAGATTTCTTAGCCGATGAAAATGGTCAGAAAAAGAAGGGGGTAGTCTATACCCCTCCATATTTAGTTCAATTCCTTATTGATCAATGTATGCCATTGAAAGATCCTAAACAAAATTTTAAGATTTTAGATCCAGCTTGCGGTTCTGGAATTTTTCTTGTCGGAGCTTTTAAAAGGATGATTCAATGGTGGAGGGTTCAAAATAATTGGAAGAAGCCTAAAAAAGAAAATATTCAGGAACTTAAAGACTTGTTACAAAAGAATATTTTTGGCTGCGATTT
Organism: Dysgonomonas sp.; assembly: GCF_035323175.1. Taxonomy (NCBI): domain Bacteria; kingdom Pseudomonadati; phylum Bacteroidota; class Bacteroidia; order Bacteroidales; family Dysgonomonadaceae; genus Dysgonomonas; species Dysgonomonas sp. Next base: position 6,247 of record NZ_DAOKYH010000033.1, read on the forward strand.
AGAAGATGAAGCTGTTACATTATCGTATTTTAGTCTAGGTCTTGCTTTGTTAGATTCTTTGTCACCTAGAGAAATATGGAGAAATGTACACTTTGATGATCTTATTGGTTATAATTTATATCAAGGAGATTTCTTTAAGACATTACATGAAGGGAAGATAAAGTCTGATTTTCATCTCATAATTGGCAACCCGCCCTTTAACTCAGAATTTACCGATTGGGCCAATCTCGTAGATAAAAAAGAAAAAGAGAATAATACTGAACGTCCTGACATCCCAGATAATCAAATAGCATTATTATTCTTAGAGCAATCTATCAAATTATTAAGAGTGGGAGGGAACTGTTGCCTAATATTACCTTCCGGTCCTGTTTTGTATAATACCAATACACACGACTTTCGGAAATATTTATTTGAGCAATATTATATCAAAGGATTTTTTGACTTCACGTCATTAAGAGCTAAGTTATTTATAGGAAGTAGCTCTAGTGCTAAACCTGCTGTAGTTACTGTATTCGCAGAAAGGGCAGATCATAAAGAAAGGCCTTGTGTTCATAGTATTTTTAGACGAACAAAAGCTTCTGGGGAAAAAATAGACTTCGAAATAGATCATTACGATATACATAAAGTATCTTATAAATCGGCGATTAACCTACCTAGTGTATGGCAAGCTAATTTTATGGGTGGGGGAAGACTTCATCAGTTATTAAATAAGATAACAGATGTTAATATTCAAACGGTCGGAAAATACCTGAATGAAAGAGTTGAGAACAATAATTGGAAGGTTGCAGAAGGTTGGATAGAAGCACCAAACTCAAAAAACATTAGAAGGGTGAAACACCTTTCTTCAAAAGATAGTAAAACAGAAGACGAAATACAGGAGTTTGTAAATTTAGAAGCTAAATACAAAGCTGGTTGGATTACAGGATATAATTATGTTGAAACAGATGGTTTTACCGAGAATGGTCTTAAATCTATAAAAACCTGTAACATCAAATATTTTTATAGGTCAACGAAAACTAACAAAGAGGTTTTTCAACCTCCTCATTTATTAATTAAAGAAAGTGTAACTGGTAGATCTATCCCAGTAATTTATAGCGATCAATACTTGACCTTTAAAGATAAAATATTTGGAGTCCATTCACCTGAAAGTGACATTGCGGATTTGCAAAAGCTTGGAAATTATCTAAAAGATGAAAATTGTGTCTCTTTGATGTGGTTACTAAGTGGTCAAGTTCTAACTTCGAGAGAGGGTGTTCCTTTGAAAGGAGATATTTTAAATTTGCCATATCCTCAAATACCTCTGGATAATATAGAAAAAAAACTATTAAATGATATAGTTGATTATTACTCTGACTTTAGAAAAGCAGGAGAAAATAGTGTTGTTCTAGACTCATTATTTGCAGAAGAAGAGCTAGTCGTCTTTGGAAAATATTATTGTGATATTCTTAATTCCGTTTATGAAAATTTCCAACCCTTCTCTCCAATTGTAGGAAAAGAATTTATTGCATATCCATTTGTTTTAGGAGATAAACCTGAAATAGATATACCCTCATCTATAGAAGATATTGAATCTAAACTTAAGAGACTAATAGATAAGAAACAAGGATATAATTTATGGATAAAGAGAATTGTGAAGGTATATCATAAAAATGTTATTTTCTTGTATAAACCTAATCAAAGGAGATACTGGCTACCTTCAATAGCTGTGAGAGATGCTGATGAAACATTTGTTGATCTATTTAGACAGGGAAAATAATGGGAGAGATAAATAATACATTTGGCACATTGAGCAGTGCTCCTGATAATACAATAATCAATAAAATCTATAGTTATTTATCATTGACACTAATTGGTTTTAGAGGAGAAAAGGATGATAATGAAAATGCAATAACGAACAAACTCTGTAAAACTCTTAATTCGAGAAAACCACCCGAGTATCCATTCTATTTTCACCATCAAAACATAGAAGATGATAAAGAGAATACATCTACAGATTTTGCTGTATTTGGGAGTTATGCATACGCTCAAGAAAATAATATTGAAGATGATTCCCCCTCACTAATTAAATTTGAAGCTAAAAGACTAAACTCTAAGCTACCTAAAAAAAGGGAGAAAGAATATGTTTGTGGCCAATATCGGAACAATAAATGTGTGACAAATTCAGGAGGTATCGAACGTTTTAAGAATGGACGTCATGGTAAAGATGTTGTTCATGCTGGAATTATTGGATATATCCAAACAGACTCTCCGAAGTATTGGATTCAAAAAGTAAATAATTGGATACAGGAACAAATTGAGAATGCAAGTGATGATAGACTAACTTGGCTACAAAATGACTTACTTATCATTAATAGCGAAAATGAGACTTTGACTAGCTATTCTTCTATTTCATATCGAGTATATGATGATAATATCCAATTGAAACATTTTTGGATCGATTTTTCAAAACAACAGAACTAGAATATTACTCTAATACTTTCATCAAGTCAATAGTTAGAAGGGCAAACAATTGAGTTTGTATTTAATTAAACAAACAAAAAAGTTCAGCCCTTTAAAATTAAGTTATATTTTATTTACCTTATTGATTTAGTTCAACAACGCCTTCTGCGAAGGTAATAGAAGTGTAGTTGCTATATCATTTTTCATCACCTTATTGAGAATCCATCTACGAAAAGCATAAGTTTTAGGCGATTGCACTCGAAAAGCAATAGCGATTATAATATCCAAACCGTAATAATCGGAGACGATTTTGGTTCCTTCCACTGTTCCGCTCATCGACTGATCCCCCGTACAAATACCTAACGCCTCAACGGAACGAATATTCTTCTTCGCTACTTGATAGAAGATTCCAAAAAGTTCGGCAATCTCTTCAATATTCATTCTAACATTTCTCGGAATGTGTACAGCCCCATTATCGTTTATCTTAATTTTTGTATTTTTCATAGCTCTATCGGTTGAGATGTTTTATTACTAATTGCTTTTCGTCGTTCCATTAGCTTGTCCATATCCTCTGATATTTTATCATCAGTTACTTTCGAGTAAATCTGTGTACTCGAAATATTGGTATGCCCCATCATTTTGCTAATACTCTCAATCGGAATACCAGCCGAGAGCATAAGCGTTCCGAACGAATGTCGGCTCATATGATAGCTGAGATTCTCCTTGAACGCTAAAGCAAAACCTATCTCATGAACTTCAAACCAAATCTGATCCCGGCTTGGTAAAGGGAAGATAGGAGCAGTATTATCGGTTGTATTGTAAAGCATCAAGATTTGTTCTGCTATCGGATGTAGTGGGATAAATGCTTCAACTTTTGTTTTAGTTCTACTGCTTCGGATATATAATCTACCTTCCGCTGTTTTGCCTATATTCTGAGGATAGAGGTTGTGCACATCAACAAAAGCAAGTCCGGTAAAGGCTGAAAAGATAAATGTTCTGCGAGCCAACTCTTGCCGTTCATAGGGCATTGGAGTGTCCATGATCTTTTTCAGTTCATTTCGGGTAATATGCCGTAATTTAGGAGGATTTTTCTTCTCATACTCCACATCTTCAATCGGACTACTTCTTAACACTTCCTGATCAACCGCAATATAAACCAGCCTGTTTAGCCAGCATAGACAGTGATTCACATGGGTTGTCGCATAGCCTAAATCTTTTTTTAAGAAGTTTTTGAACGATTCTCCAAACTCTTCCGTAATATCTGAAAAGGCAATATCATCCATTCCTCGTGAAAGGACAAAATCACGCAGGTTGCTCTGGGTTGTTTTTGATTGTCGGTAGGTGGATGTTGAATTAATCTCCAGAGATCGTTTTCTCAATCGTTCACGCTCCACTTCACCTGCTTGTAAAAGAAAGGTGGACACACTATTTACTCCTAAAATTATATTTTTGAGTAATTCTGCACTGACAACACCTTGTTCTTTAAGAGTCTCTTCGTAGGTCTGTTCGATACGTTCCCGAAGTTTATCCAATTTATGATTGGTCGCCCCGTCTCGTACTTTCCCTTTCTTGCTGTTCCAATCGTTCGGTTCACAATAGATTCCGGTTGTCAAAACTGTCTGTTTATTATCAACCGTGATACGGCACAGAATGGGAGTAGTGCCGTCGGATTTTATTTTACTCCGGTTGATGTAGAATAATATTTTAAATGTACTTCGCATAATCGTTGATGTTATAGGGTTAATACTAAATCTTTTGTTGTCTCAATATACTTATCCATATCCTCAAAGAGCTTCTTGGGAGTCACACGGGCATAAATTTGTGTTGTTTTTATATCACTGTGACCGAGCATATTTGATACTGTTTCGATGGGTACACCCGCTTCGAGCGTAATCAGACTGGCAAAGGAATGACGGCTCATGTGATAGTGGAGACGTCCTTTGACATCTGCAAGAATCCGTATGCCTTGCATATTTCTTACAACCGTGCCATTGTGTACCATTGGAAACAAAGTTTCTCTGTTATCGTCCCGATATTTATCAATTAGTGCAATAGCTTCCGGCAATAATTTGATTCGGGCAAGTTGTCCGTTCTTGCCCCGCTTGTATTTGAGCCACCATGCACCATCGTCATCCGTTGATAAATCATCTTTGGTGATGGATACCGTATCAATGTAGGCAGTGCCTGTGTAGCAAGAAAAGAGAAACATGTCGCGTGTGATAATATGTGATCGGCGACGTTCAGGAATTTCTAAATCCCGAATTTTTTCAAAATCTTCCCTACTGAGGGTTTTGGGGGTACTTTCTTTCTGTTTAGGTAGCTTGTAATAAGCAAAATAGTTTTTATCTGAGTTACCCTCTTTGAAAGCTGTCTTGCATACTTTCTTTAGGATTGCCAGATAGTGGCGTAAGGTATCAAGTGCAAGCCCTTTATCGTCCAATACAAAAGATTGGAAGTCACGGATAAACTGTTCGCTTAATTGACCGAAAGCCAAATCGGAAGCATTAAACTTTTCCTTGATAAATTCTGCTACAACTCGTTTGGTATAGAGATGATTGGGAAGTGTTCTTGGAGAACGATCAACACCAATACGCTCTTTAACGCTTTCGATATGTTTATCGAATTGTTGCAGCAAAGTTGTTTGAGCAGACATTGCTCCTTGAAATAAGTTTTTGATGGCTTGGGCATCGAAAGGTTGTTTCCGGTCAATGAGCGTGTCGTAGGCTTCGTTGATGGAAAGCATCAACTTATCCAACTGAGCGTTGGTCGTTATGGCTTCTTTACTTTTTCCATTCAACCGACTTTCACGCGGATTCCATAAAGAAAATGTACAGGAAAGTTTACAACTGAATTGTACCATCGACTTGCCGACAGTGATACGTCCCATTATCGGAGTTTTACCCGATTTGTCGGGACTACTCTTTTTGAGGTAGAGTAATACCTTGAATTTTTCTGTTTTCATACACTTATATTTTTATTATCCTTTGCCGTTGTTTTGCAACGGCAAAGTTACTTGTTATATAAGTGCTCTTCAGCGCGTAATTATAAGAAAATCAGAACATAAGAAGTTCGTTTGTTCGCATCTTGTTACCTGTTTTAATTTAGTAACTGAGTGGTTAACGACTTAGTAACTGAAGTATGTCTAAGATTTGCTTAGATTCCAATTTTACGAACTTCCTAAATCTAAGCAAATATACTAATTTCAAGACTGTTACCCATTGAAGTATTACGATTTGCGTATATCCCTTTTCTTGTGTTTTTTTCATTGTTTTCGCCATACTTTTGCTACCTTGCAAGTAGCTTTGGGTACTGACATCTATACTGTGAGTAAGATGCTAACACATAAAAATGTTTCTACAACACAAATATACGCTGATCTGGTAAATGCGAAGAAGAGGGAGTCTGCGAATAAGATAAGTTTAAAATGAAATACTATGAATAAAGGAGAAGTCATAATTTATCAAACACCTGATGGTAATACCCAATTAGATGTAAAGCTCGACAATGAAACAGTTTGGCTAGATCAATATCAAATGGCTGAACTATTTAAAACTGATAGAACATCTATTGTTCGTCACATTAATAATATATATAAAACAAAAGAACTTGATAAAGATTCAACCTGTGCAAAAATTGCACAAGTTCAAATCGAAGGTAATAGAGAGGTTAAACGCCAAATCTCTTATTATAATCTAGATGCTATTATATCAGTTGGATATAGAGTTAATTCTAAAAGAGGTACTCAATTCCGTATTTGGGCAAATAGCGTTCTAAAAGAATACCTTATCAAAGGTTATGCTATTAATCAAAATGCCAAGAACGAGCAATTAGAAGACTTAAAGAAAACAGTCAAGCTTCTTTCTAATGTGATAGATTCTAAGGCTCTGTCTGCTGATGAAGCAACAGGACTATTGCGTGTGATAACAGATTACACTTACGCTCTTGATACTTTAGACAGATATGACTTTCAAAAACTTCAAATAGAAAAGACTACTAGAGAAGAGCCATTCAAAGCCGATTATAATAATGCGATGGAAGCAATTTACGTGCTTCGGGATAAATTTGGCAGTGGGGGTTTGTTCGGTAATGAGAAAGACCAATCATTCAAAAGTTCGATTAGTACTATTTACCAGACTTTTGGTGGAGAGGAATTATATCCGAGTATAGAAGAAAAAGCAGCAATGTTATTGTATTTGGTGACTAAAAATCATTCGTTCAGTGATGGAAACAAACGTATCGCAGCTTTTCTCTTTCTTTGGTTTTTGGAGCAGAACGGCATTTTATATAGAAGCGACAGCACTAGACTCATCGAGAATAATACACTTGTTGCATTAACCCTGATGATTGCAGAAAGTAGAACAGAAGAAAAAGATATGATGGTAAAAGTTGTAGTTAATCTTATCAATAAGAATAACTAATGATGGATTTTAAAGCTAGGCTTTCTCAACGTATAGGAATGGACGATATCAATGAGATAATTCGTTTAACACATGATAGTGATACCCGAAAGCAAGAGTTATATAAGTTAGTTATTGGTGACGGTGAAATTATTGGATATCACGCAGCTTGGATTTTCACTCATTTTTCGTCACAAGATAACGAGTGGTTATACAAGAAGCAAGATGAATTGATTGATAATATCTTATTCTGTAAGCATGGAGGAAAACGAAGGGTAATGCTCAATTTATTATACAAACAGTCATTTCCGAATCCGCCAAGAGTAGATTTCCTGGATTTCTGTTTAGAGCGAATGATGTCTAGCGAGGATTTGCCCGCAGTAAAATCTCTTTGTATGAAGATCGCTTATGAATTATGCCATCCCATTCCTGAGTTGGTGCAAGAATTGAAAATAATGCTTGCAATGATGGAAGGCGATTTAGTTCCATCTATACGAGCCGTTAGAAAGAATATTCTAAAGGCAATGCAAAAAAGCCAGAGTTTACAAAAACTTTAATCATAATAATATGAATTATAAAGATTCTGAAAATATACTGTTAATTATATGTGGAGCGATGGGCATCGCTTTACTGTCGCTCGTTTTCCGTTATTTGTTTTTAGAATTAGGCTTTGATCCTTTTGGAGCTAATTTAGTATTCATTGTTATATTTGTGATTGGGCTGATCTTTTATATTTCTTATCTGGAAGTCATTCAGAAAGTTATCCCGACTCTATTTAAAAGACGAAAACAAACAATAGAAAATCAGGATGTAATACCCGAATCCAATACTATTGAAAATATTGAGCCTACCGTTGAACCAGGGCCAAAAGAACCAATTGGAAATGAAACACCTGTTATTAATGAACTTGATGTAATAAGAGAGACGCATGAACAGAAAGAAATTGCAAGGAAACGAGAAATGCTTGAAGTTGCTATAAAATATACAAGAACAATCTTTGCCCCATTTGCAGATGATCAGAATATAAACCGCTTATGTGAATATGTTATTGAATATTCCACAGGGACAGGACTAAAGGATGTGGAACCAGTCAGAGTAAAAAATTTACAAAATATAGATTTATACCATTTCGGATGGAATATTTGGAATCATTTTCGGATAAATAGACAGGATGATATAGCTTTATTCCTTAAAATCGTTTTTGTAAAAAATCTTAAAAATGTTGATATTGATACAATAAGAAAAAAATTGACTTTTAATGAGGGAGAGTATAAAATAATGATAGTTAGTGTCTTATAGGTGTACTGCTGTTTAATAATAATCAACTCGATCTATTAATTTTCTTCCTCTCCATTCTGTATTTGGTTTATCTAAATATGTAGAGCCATACATTTCATAATCATCACAATGATATCCAACATTATCAATAAACTCATCTCTGATTTTTAATATAACAGATGGGATATCTTCTTCATAATATTTTTTATTAAATCCTTTATATTTGGGAATCTTATCTAAAAGGTTTAAATAGCGACTTATTGCGCTTGGGTGAGATTGATGGCCATTTGGAGGAAACAAATAATCTTCTACAGCCTCATAAATTGATAATGCCGCAAACCAGAATAAAGCAGATTCATATACGGATATACGCTCCTTTTCAATATAGTTCGGGATATTTATAGATGAAATATCCGCATCAAACTCATGTTTTTGAGATATGTTGTACACCCCTATTTTTTTATAATCTGTCTGAGATTTAAAAGCACTTTTTAATAGAAACTTCTCAGTCAAATTCTGCGTATTTAAATGTCCTAACAAGAAGTGAGCATATTCGTGCCCAGCTAAAAATTGTAATTGAAAAGGAATTAAATCATTAATCCTTTTTTCTATACTAGGAGGTATTATGCCTCTTGGATCCATTTTAAAATCTAGAGCTTCTGTTTGAAGCATAATTCTTATTGCAATTCTCATTGAATTGAATCTAACATATTCAGGAATTTTCTTCGAAAAATCGAGTAATCCTAAATTCATAAAGAAGAGAAAATACTTTATTGATTCACTTATAGTCGTAATTATTCCATAATCTGTCGGAAAAATCAACCCGTTTGTTTCTGTTGAAAAGATATCTCCAAATGTTATTTTATCACATTCCATAGTTAAATCAGGAGACAACGACCTTCTAAAATTCTCATAATGAGATTTGTTAAAAGAATCTTCTAAACACCAATTCTCACCTTCTTCGATTGCCTTATTTCTATATACTCTAAAAAGTCTCATATTATCAACAATCGTATCAGCTCTTAATTTGAGTAAATAATCAGAGGCGCTTTCAATTTTAAAAATTCTTTCAATCTCATCAGAGCTACATATTGGTCTATAAAATCTCTTCTCGATATCAATTTTTTCCATAGATTTACATTATTAGCTTAATCAACTAAATAGATTATAGGGTCTTCTCTATACATTTCTTTTGTTCCATCAATTGGAAAAGAGAACCAGTATCTATCAATTGGATCCTCGTCCGACACAATATGTAACAAATTGGATATAAAATAAGAAAAAGAAAGATTATGTAAATTATATTTTATATAACATGGTGAATCTCGTTCAACAATGGGCATTAACCCTCTAGTACTTTCCCAAAAGCGAATAAATTTATTTGTTCCCAGTGATATATGATTTACTAATCCTCTAGAATTTCTTAAGGCTGTAGTTACTCGCC
>NZ_DAOKYH010000009.1:0-155014 GCF_035323175.1 Dysgonomonas sp.
CGAGATCTATTTTTCTTTGTTTCTGTCCTCCATTCAGAGAGAAAGTAATGTAGCTGATACCAATATTTAAACTACTTACATTTGTCCAATCTATTGCAGATTTACTCTGTCCCGAGATATTCGGTTTTACTGTATTATTATCGATTGAAAGTATAGCTCCCGAAACCCATAGGGTGTTGCTTAATAATAGTATCGCAGCAAGAATAAAAGCTATAAGCGCACTGAAAAATAATATACCATAACGACCGGAAATCCCCTCTGTAATACAGAAATAAAGAGCAAATCCTGTTAAATAAATACCTGTTATGATATTTATAGTTTTCTTAGTGGAAGAAAGCGTATTGTAATCAATAATTAATTCATTCATTGTAGTTTTATTTAAATTTATTACTACAAATATGAGAAATAATACTGATTTTATAGTGTTCTCTGAAATTATTCTTTGCAGATATCTTGAATAACAAGCCCTGCTAGGGTGAAGCCAAATGTAGCTGTGATATGAACCAGCGTACCATTGGTCTGAGCTTTCACACTCGGATTGTCTTGTTTTAGTAATTCTGAGCTCTTTGACTCATCATGTTCATACTTCAGACCTTTGTTTTCTAATACTTCGTCACTATATACACATTTAAATTTTTTCCAAGGTTTTTCTCCTTGTTTCATTTTTCGACGAAGTGCTGCAGCGAGCGGACAGCCTTTTACATTCCAAAACTCGGCAACTTTAATTCGCGTTGGATCCATTTTTAAGGCAGCACCCATCGAAGAAAATAATTTAGCTTTAGTCCGTGTTGCTGTGCGAATTAAATGTACCTTATGTTTCAGACTATCTATCGCATCAATTATATAGTCGTAAGATTGAAGGTTGAAAGAATCAGAAGTTTCTTCGCTATATACCTGAGCAATAATTTCTATTTCTGCATTGGGGTTGATGTCGAGTAATCGAGACTTTAATACTTCCACCTTACGCTGTCCAATAGTTTTTGTTGTAGCCATAAGTTGTCTGTTTATATTTGTCTCGCAAACTTTATCAGAGTCAACGATAGTAAGATGTCTTATTCCTGATCGAATCAGGCTTTCGGCACACCAACTACCAACTCCTCCTACACCGAATAAAATAACTCTTACCGAAGAGATCTTGTTCATCAATTTGTCACCCAGTAGTAGCTCTGCTCTCTTAAAGATTCCTTTTTCCTCTTGCATTCTTTCTATTTTCATTTTTTTAGGGGTACAAACTTACAATAAATATTTCTGATTTCATGTTAAGAAAATAATCATGTATCTTTGCTGCTCAAATAATTAACGTGTCATGGTACTCTTCTTGTGTTGAGACACCTATTATTAAGTGAATCTAGCTAAGAATACAACAAAATATTATCTTTTTAATTATGAATATATTATTATTAGGAAACGGAGGTCGTGAAAATGCATTAGCATGGAAGATTAAGCAAAGCGATAAGGTTCAGAAGCTTTATGTGGCTCCCGGCAATGCAGGAACTCATGAAATAGCTGTAAACGTAAACTTATTGCCCACTGATTTCCCTGAGATAAAACAATTCGTATTAAAGAATAAAATAGATATGGTTGTTGTAGGTCCCGAAGAGCCACTTGTAAGAGGAATATACGATTTCTTCGTCAATGATGATGATATTAAAGATATTCCGGTTATAGGCCCCTCTAAGATAGGAGCACAGCTTGAAGGTAGCAAGGATTTTGCTAAGCAATTCATGATGCGTCATAATATTCCTACAGCCAGATATAAAAGCTTTACATTAGATGAGTTGGACGAAGCTTATTTATTTTTAGAAGAGCTAGAGGCTCCATATGTGTTGAAGGCAGATGGATTAGCTGCCGGAAAAGGCGTACTTATAATAAGTGATATAGAGGAAGCGAAACAAGAGCTAAAAGAAATGCTTTCGGGGATGTTTGGCGATGCTAGTAAAACTGTTGTTATAGAAGAGTTTTTGTCGGGAATAGAATGTTCTGTATTTGTGTTAACGGATGGAGATTCTTATAAAATACTACCTGTAGCCAAAGATTATAAACGAATTGGCGAAGGAGATACGGGGCTGAATACCGGAGGAATGGGTGCTGTGTCGCCGGTATCGTTTGCTGACGATGTATTCATGAAAAAAGTAGAAGACCGTATTGTTATTCCAACAATAGAGGGGCTGAAAAAGGATAAAATTGTATATAAAGGATTTATATTCTTAGGCTTAATAGAGGTCAAAGGGGAACCTATGGTAATTGAATATAATGTACGTATGGGTGATCCTGAAACTGAAGTTGTCATGTTGCGGATAAAGTCTGATTTTGTTTCTTTGTTAGAAGGGGTTGCAACAGGTACATTGGAAAGTAAATTGCTGGAAATAGATAGTCGTTATGCTGTTACCGTGATGCTTGTATCGGGCGGTTATCCGGGAGACTATGAGAAGAATAAAGAAATGTCGGGTTTGGATAAGGTAAAAGATAGTATCTTATTTCATGCCGGAACAAAGCTTGAAAATAATAAGGTGTTGACAAACGGAGGACGTGTTATTGCAATAAGCTCATATGGAGAAACCAAGAATGAAGCCCTATCTCTATCCTTCAAGAATGCAGATGTAATATCTTATGATAAAAAATACTATAGGAAAGATATAGGTTTCGATCTCAAATAAAATGGCAGCTATTCCTAGATTTTATAAAAGTCATATTGCGGAAGGGAAGGGGTTTCTTATAATCTCTATTATTTTTGCAGTATGTATGAGGATCGCATTTGTAATATCATCAAATGCTATGCCTTCAAATATGGAAGGAGGGTATCTTTGGCAACTGCTCGATTTCTTTTCGGGTAATCCATTATATTCATTGGCAGGTAGTAGTATTATTGTATCTGCAATGGCTGTATTGACTGCTCATATCAATACTGATTTTGTACTGATAAGGCGGAGGACTCTGTTGCCTCCCGCTATTATAATTTTATTGTTTAGCTGTCATCCTTCGTTGGTGTGGATATCTCCGGCGTATATTGGGGTATTATTCATGCTTTTTACAGTATCTATATTGTTTGCCTCTTATAATCACTCTGAAAGATCTGTCGCTGCATTTAAAATAGCGTTTATGCTTTCTTTAGGAAGCCTGTTTACGCCTCTTTTATTACTCTTTGTCCCATTAACATGGATTGCTCTTGTAATAATGAGGTGTTTTAGTTTTAGATCCTTGTTAGCATCCTTTTTGGGAGTCTTTATAGTATATTTCCCTACATCCTCTTTTTATCTTCTTACGGACAATCTAAACGAATTTCTTTCTCCTTTTCTACATTATAGCAGTTCTCAACAGTTAGTCATGTTTCCTTTTCTCCGTTTTGATATTGCTATATGGGCTTCTCTTATTTTTATAATTCTTTTTTTGAGTATTATCATTGGAGATAATTTTCTTAACAGGCATAAGGATAAAATAAAAATAAGGGCATATTTATCGTTATTGATATTTTTCACAGTCTTATCTTTATTGTTCTCTATCTTTATAAATATAACACCGCAAGTGAGTCTGTATATTTTTATGGGAGTGGGATCATTCCTATTATCTCATTTCTTTGCACTAGGAGAAACAAAGGGGACAGTAGTACTATTTTATATATTTATAGTGGCTTGTTTGTTGTTTAGCGGCTTATCTTTTCTCCGGTAGTAAAAAAATTACAAACAAATATTTTTGTAGCTCAATTTTATCACGTTGATACAAAGTTTCTTAGTTTCTATCGTGGTTTGAGTGATAAATCTTCTGGTAGTTTTTTTACTCAAAAACTTGCTAGTCTCGCTAAAAAGCAGTAATATTGCATCCGATTTCGGGATAACCTCCGAAAATCAGGTCCTATAGCTCAGTTGGTTAGAGCATCTGACTCATAATCAGGGGGTCCCTGGTTCAAGCCCAGGTGGGACCACTTAAAATGAAAGAGTTACAGTAGAAACTGTAACTCTTTTCTTGTTTTAATGCCCTTGTTTTAGTAGTGTTTCAATGGGTTTTGTAAACCAATAGTAAAACCACAAAACAATTTTGTAGAGAGGGAAATAAATAATTCTAAACTTTCTCTTTATCAGAACATAGAAGTTAAGATTTCAATTTTACAAGCATTTTTGCTTATTTGAATAAGTGTAACTATCATTATCCTTAATGAATATTTATGATTTTATATTGACCGATTCCACAGGTTGCTTCTTTATGCTATCCAAAGGCATACTGTGATATTTTACATTTTCAAAATCAATAGTCTTTAGGTTGATGCAACGGATATTACTATTATACATAGTTCGATAATAGATGATACAGTTTTGTGTATCTGTGGCCACTGTAAACTGAGTAGCACTTGGTACATCAGCTGATGCTTTTCCCCATAGTTGTTCTGTACCTGTTGGAATATCGAAATTATTCAAAATATGGAATGCTTGGAAAACACTTTCCTGTGCAGACTGTTGTTGTGGAGCTGTCAATTGGAAAAACGTAGCACGAACAAATCGAGATGGAGGAGTAAAATCTCCCGGAAGTCCTAACAAGCCGGTTCCATGCCCGAGCGACTTCGTTTGCAAAGGGCCAAAATTATGTCCTGGAGGTGTGCCGGGTTGTAAATTTATATAATTATTCAAGTTTGTCCAGTGCCATTCTAAGTCTGGTGAATTGGTCAATACTCCCAAAGGATTATCATAAAAATGCATGATTTCATCTACTATCTCAAGTACGATCTGACGTCCCGATGGTTCAGTGAATCGCCAATGTACAGTGGAAGACCGAGGATCAATATTCGTAACACGTATATTTTTAAGTTTTTCTTTAACTTCATCTACGGTTTTACACTCACCTAGTACATAAGATACTAATTGGAAATCCGCTAAGCTTCTTTCTTTTTGGGATGGATCATAAGAGGGGTATTTCCCATAATTAGGGAAATAAAAAAGTCCGGCAGACAGACCTTTTTCATTGACACCTTCCACCATAAATTCCTTTTGCTCTACCGACAAACCTATAAATCCGTATTTGCTCGTAAATTTCATTCCATCCATTCCGGAAGGTGTAAGCGACTGAAGCTGCTGATGGCGAGGAACAACCACATACATTGTATTCATAACACTTTCAGCCCATTCAATAGTACGTGCGGCAACGACACTTCCATCACTACTTTTTAATGTGATACCTGTACAAGCATTTATTGACGCTTGTAATTGCAAAACAAGTATAGCCAGTAAAATTAATGATTGTTTTGAGTTCATAGTTAACAATTTTAGTGTTTCAATAATAAAACAATTGAAAGACAAAAACTGTTTAATGTGAAATTATAATTACCGTGTAATCAAACGCTATAGTGTTCAGTCGCCCACGGCTAATATTGATAGAGAATATATTCTTGTTTTATATATCCAATAGAAATGTTTGTTGTACTTCGTATCAATTACTTTGTTTGATTTACCATTTGTATTGTACCATCAGCATTATAATAAAGCTTATCTACACATACCGATCGTAGCCAATCATTAAATTCTCCATTTTTTTCAGATAAAGAACTGTCATGGTAGAAAGAGTACCACTGACCTTTGTATTCTACTATCGATCCATGGTTCGTATAGCTATTTGTTGGTTCCATATAAATGCCCTGAGACTTCCAAGGTCCTAGTGGACTATTGCTCGTTGCATATCGCATGCGATTGTCTCCTTTTACTCCATCATTCCAATTGTTATCATGATTGTCTGAATAAGATAGATAATAAATACCATTACGCTTGTGTACCCATGCCGCTTCATGGAAATCATAAAGACCTTCCATCTTCTGAAGGCTACCATCTACTTCCATCATATTGTCTTTGAGCTTACCTCCAAGGCATATACCACCACCACCTTGATATATGTATGCTTGCCCATCATCATCGATAAATACATTCGGGTCGATATGAGCCTCCATTCCTTTTACGTATCCTTGTACCACAAAGTCTTTTGCAGGAAATTTACTTGTTGCCACTCCAATTTTCCAACTTTTGTCCCAATCTGATCCACTAGGATGCGGAAAATAAAAATAATACGTGCCGTTTTTGTAAACACAATCGGTCGCCCACATAAACCCCCCTTCAGGTCTACCCCAGGATACTTGAGTCGAGCGAAGTATTTCGCCATGATCTACCCAGTTTACCATATCATCTGTAGAGAATACATGATATTGATCCATCAGGTCGCACCCTTGAGGCGGGGCGATATCATGCGATGCATATACATACAGACGTCCATCATTCCATACCCGAGCCGAAGGATCAGCAGTATACATGTGTTTTATAAACGGATTTTTCTGACTATAGCTATTGCAGGATAACAGAGAAAATACAGCGATGTATACGGTGAAGATACCTTTTTTCATTGAGGTTAGTGTTATAAATTATTTACGACTTATTTATTTTCTATTTGCTTTTAGTATGAAGTCAACAATGGGTGCAGGATTAGAAAGACTATGCGGATGATGTTTAAGTCCATGTTTCATCATTACGGTGATATCTCCGCCTGCTTCTTTTATTTTTCTTTCAAACTCGATCGTTTGACTTGGAGGTACAGCTTCATCCTGATCGGCGCACAGTATAAGAATAGGGTATTTTCCTTTTACTATTTCTTTTATCTTGTCTGTTGGGCTTCCTTTAAATGTACGTATATCCGCTTTCGTTTTCAGATTGTATGCTTGTATGAAGTTTTCCGTCATTTCATCTAAATCTCCATTTCTATCTGCTAAATAGCGGCAGTCGAGCAAAGGATTATCTACGTATATGCAACTAACTTTATCCGGATTGGCTGCTGCCCAGCAAAATGAATACATTGCACCGCGGCTCATACCTTCCATTGTACTCTTTTTCGATAAATCTGCATTGGTTAACAGTTTGTAGAATTCACTCCATATAGAAATGGCCTCCTTATTTCCCATCAGTTCGGCAACATCGCAATATACCAGATGATAGCCTCTTTCGAGTAGAGCTATATCGGTTTGTGGTTCATGCGCCCAAAATCGGGCACGCCATATCCACGGTTTTCCCAAAGCTGTAAATTTAGGTTTAACAACTTTACAGTCACGATCCCTCAATTTGAAATCGGCGCATGTGTATCCTTTGAAATTGCTTATATTATAAGCTGTTTTTGTTTTTTTTAGGACATCAAAAGACTTATCTGTTTTCAATATAATCTGATCATATAGCCTGCTAGCAATAATTCTTGAGCCTTCGTCATTCGGATGTATCTTGTCCGGAAATAGATCGGGTCTGTTTATTAATAACGAGTGCATATCCAATACTTCTACTTCTTCATTATATGCCACTTGTTGCATAATTGGAATAATATTGTTCACAATAATGGGATCCCATATTTGGTTCGAGTCTGTTTCGAAGGAAACAAAGGGAAGCATCAGGATAATTCGTGGTTTTGATGGCAGGCTTTTAAAGGATTTTACCATATCGCTGCAATCCTTTACAAACTCATTCATGTAAACCCGATTAATAGCCTTTGCATCATTTCCTCCTAAGTCTATAAACACGATATCGGGATTGCTATCTAAAGCTTTCTTATAGGCTTCGGTATTCCAATAGGGATGATCTCCTTTACGAAGCATCGTACAACTACTTACTCCACAATTGATCACTTCGTAATCACTCCCTAAAAAGTGTGTGAGCTGTGCCGGATACGAATCTCTTTTCGGATCAGTTGTTAACGCCCCTTCCGTAATACTCGCTCCTACGCAGACTACTTTTGTCTGAGCACTAGCTATTATCTGAGAGATGAAAATACAGAGAATAAGTATATATTTCATGCTGTGCGTTTATTTCCTTTTATATTAGCATGGTGGGATGAAAATCAAAAGAGTAAGTCACACTTTCTTAATACTAGAGCTTAATGTTCATTTCTTCACCTTGATATAGAATTTCTTTATCGGGTTGTGAAGTAATATTTATGCTTTTTCCTTCCTCTATTACTGTAATATTAAAAGATCTGGTTTTCAACATGCCCGGAAATTCTCCTGCTCTCTTTCCTATAGTCAATACCCCCGTTCTGTCATTCCATTTGATTGTAATTGTTGAATAGATCCCTTTTTCGTAATTATAGTTGTTGTTCTCATCCTCATATAATACAAATTCAGCATCTTTTCCGGGATAAACAAATAGCTTAAGATTATCCCATTTTCTTTCCTCTGCATATTGCACTTTGGGACCCCATGGGAGTATAGTGCCCGCTTTTATATATAGTGGAATAATATCTATTGGTGCTGCTTTGCTGACTTCCTGTCCTCCGTTAAGCTTTTCTCCTGTCCAGAAATCATACCAGTCGGCTCCTTCCGGCAAATATACTTTTCGAGATTTTACCACATTGAAATTTTCTACAACATTGCCATTTATACGATCCACATACATAGAATCTGTTACAGGTGCAACTAGTATTGACTTACCAAACATAAACTGATTATCTATATTATGTACTTTTTTGTCTTTAGCAAAATCCATGCTTAAAGCTCTCATCATAGAGCCTGCATTTGCTGTAATGTCATGACCAATAGAATACATATATGGCAAGAGGCTATACCGAAGATTGATATATTTCTCCTGAGTATCATAAGCCCAATCTCCTTTTTTGCCGAACAGATATATCTCTCGGGGAGTATTTGTTCCATGCGAACGCATCATCGGCGTAAATGTAGCAAACTGCATCCAACGCACATATAATTCATGGAATGCTCTATCTTCAACCCCTTTAGGATAGACACGCCCTGCCCAGAAACCTCCTATATCTGTGTTCCAGTAAGGAATTCCGCAAAGAGAGAAATTTAGGCCTGCCGAAATTTGATTGCGAAGCACATGCCAACGTGAATCGATATCTCCCGACCAGGAGTTTGCTCCATAGCGTTGCTGTCCTGCAAAGGCTGAGCGGGTAAGTATATATACGCGCTTTTCTGACATCGTCTTGCGTTGGTTGTCGTACACACCACCAACAGATGCCAGTGGATAAGCATTTGCTACGTCTCTGTATGATCCAAGATGTGTAGTCTCATTAAAAGATTTTTCACTCACATTGTATTCTGGCTCTGTGGCATCCAGCCACCAACCGTCCATACCGATAGATAATATATTTTTATTCATGAAATCCCAATACACTCGGCGACCTTCGGGATTAAAAGCGTCATATACTTTTACTCCATTATCTTGAGGAAATGTATCGAAATTGAATAAGAGTTTTTTATTTTTTAGTTCTTTATAAATATTTGTATTCGGACCAAAGGATGGCCAAACGGAGATGGCTATATGTGCATTCATTTTGTGCACATCGTCTATCATTTTCTGAGGATTAGGGAAAGTCGGATTTCCAAATTCTACAGCGTTCCACTGCTTGTTGTCAGTGCTCCAGTATTGCCAGTCCTGCACAATGCCGTCAAGAGGTATGTTTAGACTACGGTATTTTTTTACTACATCCAATAGTTCATCTTGCGATGTATATCGTTCGCGGCTTTGCCAAAATCCGTATGTCCATAACGGAAACATTGGAGCCTGCCCTGTTAGTTCTCGTATCTGTGCAATGACACCATCAGCATTTTGTCCATACATAAAATAATAATCAATACATTTACCCGAAGCTGAAGTAAAAGACAATCCTTCTGCCGAATCTTTATAAACTGTAGGCGAGTAATTATCCCAGAAAATAGCATATCCTTTTACCGAATGAATAATTGGTATTGCTATTTCCGTATTTCTCTGGCGAAGCTCTATCTCTTGTCCGCGTTGATTCATATGTCCTTGTTGATGCTGTCCCAGCCCGTAAATGGCCTCTTGTTTATCCAATAGAAATGTTTGTTGTACTTCGTAAGACTTACCGCTCTCGTAGTTTTTTGGTGTAAAGATGGAAGAACTATTCTTCTCTGCTATAAAAGGTCTCGTGTCAGTACCGTTAAATAATACATCTCCCGTCTTGAGATTTAGTGTAATAATGACCTCTGATGAAGTTAATGTTATCACATTGTTATATTCTTGTATTTGAAAATTTGTGCTTTCAGGTTCTTTGATCACCGAGAGGCTTTTTTTGTTTGGGATCTCTCCCTGTGGATATTTTAAAATCCTTATAATTTTAGAATTAAAAAATTGAATTTCAATGCTTGTTGAATTTATATTAGCCTTGATGCCTTGAGATGTACGCTGATAATTTTGTGCAGCAAGCTGACTGCAAAGGGTGAGAATGAAAAGTGTAATGAGTGCTTTTTTCATGATTGTATCGATTTTTATATTCTCCCTGTGATGTTTTATATTATTTAGCATCACAGAGAGAAATGACTTTTTATAGTTTTTCGGCTGAAGGTGGAGCTTGGTTTGCTCCCCATGCTTTATTCGCCTTATTACCCATTATTAATACAAGTTTGCCGCCATTTTCTATATCCGAATGATTGAACCAAGGTTTGTTCCACTCTTTTCCATTCAATGTAGCCGATTGGATATACTTGTTGTCTTCGGAATAGTTTTGAGCTACTACTTCAAATACTTTACCATTGCTCAATATCATACTAGCTTGAGAAAACATGGGGCTTCCAATATTATAAACAGGCATACCCGGAGTAACAGGATAGAATCCCATCATAGAGAATACCACAAAAGCAGATGTTCCTCCTCCGTCTTCATCGCCGGGAACGCCCATCAGGTCGTTTCTAAACCACTGCTTCAATAAAGTATGAATACGTTTCTGCGTTTTCCACGGCTGTCCGGCGTAGTTGTAGAGATAAGGAATATGAAGGCTTGGTTCGTTTGCCATAGAGAATTGTCCTACATTGCCTGTATGATCGGGCAATTGTGCATAAAATTCGTATTTGCCACGTCCAAGAGGTTCGTTAAAAGTTTGATCCAGATTCTTTATGAATTGTTCATTTCCTCCCATCAGATTTACAAGGTCATCCACATTATGAGGTACATCCCAACGATAAATCCAGCCGTTATTTTCTCCGTAATAGTCCCGTGCACCCATGCCTCCCGAGAAGCGGTAATCGAACGGTTCTATAAATTTCCCTTCTTTATCTTTCGGGTGGAAAAAGCCTGTTTCTGCATTGTAGACATTTCTATAGTTGTAAGAACTCTTCAGATAATACTTTGCTTCATCTTCTTTTCCCAAGGCTTTGGCTATTTGCGACAAGCACCATTGATCGTATGCAGTGCCAAGGGTTACGGCTATCGGTTGTCTTTTTTCGAAAGGGCTAACATTTGCTACCGTTTCTTTTTCGCCCGGATATAACGCCGGAATATATCCTTTTTCTTTATAAAACTCATCTAGCCATCCGGCAGGAGCTCCCGACCATGGAATAAGCGTTTTTTCTTCTATTCCTTTTTTACATGCGATATATGCCTTTTCCAAGTCAAAACCTTTTAACCCTTTTGCATAGCCGTCGATAACTGTTGCTACGGCATGGTTGGAGTTCATCCGGCGAGAATCGCCTGTAATCTCAGGGAAGGTAGGCATCCAGTTGTTGCCCATTTGTTCGGCCATCAACAAGTATGAATTAATGATATTCACTTCTTCCTCAGCATCGATCATTACACGCAAAGGATGAGTCGCACGATAGGTGTCCCAGATCCAGTCGTCTGTAAAGAATGGTTTACCTGCATCTTCATGTACTTTTCCGTCGAAAGCACTAAAGTAACGACCGCCTTCGCTGATGCATACCGGACGTTCATAACAACGGTAGAGAGAAGTATAGAATACCGTTTTGTCAGTATCATTGTCTCCACTAACCTTGATTTTGCCTAAAGCGTCATTCCATATTTTGCGACCTTTATCAGCCAGTTGTTTCACTTCATAGTCTTTTTGCTCTCTGCGTAGATTCTCTTTTGCCTGTTCTTCGCTGATAAAAGATACTCCGTAGCGTAAGCGCAAAGTTTGTGCATTATCTCCATAATATAATACGACACAGGCATTGTTGCCTTCGGCACTTTTTTCTTTGTCGTTGATTACATTATCTTTCAATACTCCTGTCAGGACTGGAGTCTGTTCTGTTTCCAGATATATATAGACATTCGTATTATTCGCCAGTTTTTGGTATCCGCTTACTGTATTTCCGTCTGTCCTTATAGCTCCGTTACGCGAATTGAGTATCAGGTAAGCAGGAGTGTTGGGCAAAGTATAGTCTATCTGATAAATAGCGGATTGGTGAGCAAGTGCATATTGGATATGCGTTTGTTGATCGTCCAAGTCAACCTCATAGCTGTACGGCGTGATCTTTTCACGATCGTAGCTGTAGGATATAACAGGTTTTATTTTGGCTTTATCACCCTGATAAGGACTCAGGTTGAAGGCCGAACTACCTCTGTGACTCGTGATGATCAGAGGTAGCCCCTTGATCATATCGCTCGTGAAATCGGCACGTTCGGGGTAAACCCGAAGCATACTGTTAGGCAGATGGATGGTCGGATACGTGGGTACCAATAGGTGACTGATGTTTCCCATATAAGGGTTTACATAATCTACCGGCTGCTTGTTGACACCGCTGTTGTTACTTGCTGTGCAAGCTGATAAAATAGAAATAAAAACAATGGTGAATGCATTTCTAAGCTTCATGATAAGTTTTAATTTAAGTTGGCATTTATTTAATTTCGAGTACAAAGTAAACATATACCATTCGTATAAAGAATTAAGATTTGTATTTTCTATTCAAAGAATGTTTATTAACATATATGTCGAAATAATTTTATCTCCGGATTTATGATATTTTTCATTGGTATTAATGATTATGATATTTTTATATCACAAAGTAATGTGAGGGCAATTAAAAAAATACGTCGCTAGGTGTTAATAGGAGTATTAAAATGTAATTAAAATGCGATATTAACCGATGATTACATTAAAATTGAGTCTTTTTTGATGCAAAAACAGTAAAATTTGGGTAATCTCCTTTTTTTAATAAGATATTAAGTCTGCATTAATTTGATTTTTAATATATAAGCTTTTTCTTTGTTATCAAATGAATACTTGTAAATATCATGAAGAAATACCTTTTGTTTTTATCAATTTTTACTTTAAGTACTATTTTTTGTAAAGCTCAAGACACTAAGCTTTTCTATAAACGCCCGGCTAAGGAGTGGGTAGAAGCATTGCCTTTAGGAAATTCACGGTTGGGTGCAATGGTTTTTGGAAATCCTGCAAGAGAACAGCTCCAACTCAATGAGGAAACGATGTGGGGAGGAGGGCCTCACAGAAATGATAGCCCCAATATGTTAAAAGTGTTGGATGAGGTGCGCTCTCTTATCTTTGCCGGAAAAGAAAAAGAAGCAGAGGCTTTGTTGGAAAAAAATATGAGAACTCCGCATAATGGTATGCCCTATCAAACAATAGGAAGCTTATATTTAGATTTTGCAGGACATAATAAATATTCTAATTATTCAAGACAACTTGATTTGGCTACAGCAGTAGCTACGACAAAATATACTGTAGATGACATTAATTATACTCGTGAGATATTCTCTTCTTTTACAGATAATGTCATTGTTATGAAAATCACAGCTGATAAGGCGAATAGTATTAGCTTCACAGCAGGATATGACTCTCCTGTAAAAGATTATAAAGTTCAAGCTAAGGGTGATAAGCTTATTCTCAAAGGTATGGGAGCAGAACACGAAGGAATAAAAGGCGTGATTCGGTTCGAAAACCAAACTCAAATAAAAACTGTAGGAGGGAGTGTAAAAGTTGAGGGTAACAAACTCTCAGTAAAAGCTGCCAACTCGGTTGTTATCTATATTTCTATAGCCACTAATTTTGTGAATTACCAGGATGTGAGTGCTAATGAATCAACAAGGGCTACTCATTTTTTGAAAACCGCAATATCGAAGTCCTATGATAAAGCATTAGCAGATCATATAAAATACTATAAAAAACAATTCGATCGGGTATCATTAGATTTGGGAAAATCGGACAGTATTCTTGAAGAAACAGATGTAAGAGTTAGAAACTTTAAAGAAGGAAAAGATCAAAGTCTGGCTACCCTACTTTTCCAGTTTGGGCGTTATCTACTTATTAGTTCATCCCAACCGGGAGGGCAGCCTGCAAATCTGCAAGGAATATGGAACGACCAATTAGTGCCGCCTTGGGATAGCAAATACACCATTAACATCAATACGGAGATGAACTATTGGCCTGCGGAGATTACCAATCTAAGCGAAACACATCAACCTCTTTTCCAGATGTTAAAGGAGTTGGCGGTGACAGGGCAGGAGACTGCAAAGGTAATGTATAATGCCAATGGCTGGGTTGCGCATCATAATACGGATCTTTGGCGTACTACAGGTCCTGTAGATGGAGCATTTCATGGTATGTGGCCTAATGGAGGGGCATGGCTGAGTCAGCACATGTGGCAACATTACTTATATACAGGAGACAAGAACTTCTTAAAAGAAGCATACCCTGTGCTGAAAGGTGCAGCAGATTTCTTTCTCGACTTTTTGGTGGAACATCCTACATATAAATGGATGGTAACATCACCGTCTACCTCTCCCGAACAAGGCCCTCCTGGAAAAAACACGAGTATAACGGCAGGATCTACAATGGATAATCAAATTGTTTTTGATGTGCTTAACAATGCTCTGGAGGCATCCAAAACCTTAGGCGTAGGTGATGAAGCATATAATCAAAAACTCGAGAATATGATTTCTCGCCTTGCACCTATGCAGATAGGAAAGTACAATCAATTGCAGGAATGGTTGGGAGATTGGGACGATCCGAAGAATGATCATCGTCATGTCTCTCACTTGTATGGGTTATATCCAAGCAATCAGATTTCACCATATTCACATCCAACGCTTTTTCAGGCGGCAAAAAACTCACTTCTCTATCGTGGAGATATGGCCACAGGCTGGTCGATAGGTTGGAAAATTAATTTTTGGGCACGTCTGCTCGATGGTAATCATGCCTATAAAATTATTTCGAATATGCTATCTTTGGTAGAGCCGGGTAATAACGATGAGCGTACTTATCCGAACCTGTTTGATGCCCATCCGCCATTTCAAATAGATGGAAATTTTGGATTCACTGCGGGGGTAGCAGAGATGCTTCTGCAAAGTCATGATGGAGCAATACATTTACTACCGGCTTTACCTGATAAGTGGAAGAACGGAAGTGTTAAAGGGCTAGTAGCTCGTGGTGGTTTCGAAATTTCATCGATGGATTGGAGTGATGGTGAGATATCTTCTGTAACAATTACATCTAAACTAGGCGGAAATATGCGACTTCGCTCTTATGTGCCATTAAGAGGTGATGGATTGCAGGAGGCAAGGGACGTGAATACTAATCCGCTATATAAAACGGCAGATATAAAAGAGCCGTTGGTATCGAAGGAAATAAATCCTCAATACCCTCTGTTGTATAAAGTTTACGAATATGATATAATGACTCAACAAGGACAGTCTTATACCTTTAAGAGAGGAAAGTAAGTTTTCCTGTAGTAGATTAAAAGTGTTTTTCGCTATCAATATTATTCTCTTTGTCATTCTGAATGCAATGAAGAATCTCCTCTTCCTGAGTATATTAAAAACTGACAAGGAAATAATGAAAAACACTTTTAATCGCTTACTTACTATACTATAATTTACTGTGTTTCTTTATCCAGTCCAGCATCAAATAACATCCCGGAGCATATACGTTGCCATGATCGAATCCTTGTAGCTCATATAATACAACATCTTTGTTATTCAGCGATTTTAGAATAGCTTCTAAATGCGCATTTTCTTCGTATCTGGCTGTTAACTCGAGTTTACGATCACCTGTAATTAGTAAAGTGGGAGGGATACCGGTTCTTGCCTTATTCAGAGGAGCGTATTCGTCAATAATTGGGATATTATATGGTATGCCTCTTTCTTTTCGGATGGTGAAATGTGTATTTGTTTGTCCACTAATAGGTATAAGTCCTTTTATCTTATCGGCATCTACTCCATATTTTTCAAGATAACTTTTATCTAAACCGACCATCAGGGTCAGATATCCTCCTGCCGAATGTCCCGATACATAAATATCTTTGGTGCTGCCTCCGTAAGATGCTATATTGTTGAATACCCAGGCAATGGATGCCGCAGCATCTTCGATATAAGCCGGATTTGTTGCTTTCGGGCTCAGACGGTAGTTAACAGCTACTACAGCAATACCTTTATTCTTTAGTTCGTTAGGTATTCCTTTTTCTCCACCTTCGAGTCCTCCGCCGTGAAACCATACAATAACAGGGAAATCTTTCTTATTTACGGGATAATATACGTCAAGCTTGCAACGCTCCTTGCGATAATTATCTTTTTCGTTCAGACTGATATAGGATATATCTTTATCCGTTTTATACTCGTTACTAACAGAATTTTGTGCAAAGGTTGATATTGCACATAACCAAAAGATCAAAAAAATACCTTTTTTCATGACATGAATTATATTAAGTAGAAGAATTTGTGATAAAGGTATAGATTTTTAGTTTTTTGATAAAATAAATGGGAATAAACACAGAGTTAATAAGAGTATAAAAAATAAAAGCGGGCATCCCTGACCACTTTTATCTTTAGATTGATTCCTCAATCTTACTGAACTTAACTTATTAACTTATTCCTATCTTTTGTTAGTATTATTCTTATTTTCAGGTTTTCTGGCTTTTGTATATATAGTTTTTTATCTTTCGAAACAAAATTATATACAAATTATTTCGCGGAAAATAATAATCGATAGAAAGGGCCGAACTCTCGACAAAAGGATGAGATATTTCTTGTGAAAGCTGATAGTAAGTAGTATGTATATTCTAAAAAGTCTTGGTATCTATCGGCTTTGGATGGATAACGATCTATTCTAGTTTCTCCGTAAAACATTTATATCTCCACCCATACTTTTACGTCTTCCTTTCGAGTTGGTATACTCTATCACGTAATAGTAAACACCGGTGGATACATACTTTCCGTTGTGTCTTCCGTCCCAACCTTTCGATGGGTCGTTCCATTGATATATTTTTACTCCCCAACGGTTGAAAATTGTACACTTAAACTTCACGATGGATTTGTAATAAACCTTAAACTCTGCATTTGTAGTTCCTCCGGGAGAAAAAAAGTTAGGGGCTTTAATGTCAGATTCTTCTATGTTAAGTTCTAAAGTGCTTATATTAGCACAAGTTGCAGATTGATCTGCATTATTAGCCACTTCGAGTTTTATGACGTAATTACCATCTTTTTCGAAGGTGTATTTTTTTACATCACTATCTGTATAGCGTACAATATAGTTTGCGGTATCTTCCTTGTTATATATACTCCATGTATAAAAATAAGCTGCATCACTTCCCCGTCCGTATAAGTTGACTGTGACAGGTGCAGAACTTCCTATTTCCCCATTATTTTTCCCTTCTTGCTCTGCTACAATATGTCCTTCTACAGCAATAGCATTGTACTCTTCCGAACTCTTCTCATGTGGCATCTTGAAGTATTCTGCAAATTGATCCCCCTTCAGTTTGAAAACGGTATTCATTAAAGGAGCATCTATCGTTTCTTCAGTATCTATATTTAAGGTTCTTATGTTTTCTACAAAAGCCTTGTTGTTTTCGTCCCATTCTTGAATGTCGTAGCTGACAGTATATCTTCGGGGGATTTCTCTTCTACTTCCATTTGTTGTATAGAAGAATAGTTTATCGTCTGTTTTTCCAACTAGTAATTTAAGAAATTGGCATTTGTCATCATTTTCTCGGGCTTCGATGGATCTTAATATTGATTTATGTTGGTTATAATCAATAATCCACACAGCACTTTTGGCAACATTGTTTTCTTCTACAAAGTAGCCGTAGCCATCTTCTAGATTCGATACAGTGTATGTAGAGTTTCCGTTGATCGATTTTATGTGGAGATCAGGCTCCTCTATCTGTTTTTTATCGCCAATCGATTGTTTGTATTTGTAAAATCTGACCGAAATAGCCGATGAGTTATACTTTATTGTAGCGCCTGCAAAAGTGTTGAATAGATATACTTCCTCTATGCCTGTACCGGTAAGGCTTTGACCTGATTCTTTTTTATAAGCGTAAGGTGTTTCTAACCCTCCCGAAACTGTATAGGTTTGTGCAAATATTGAGGTCGTAAAAACCAATAAGGTTATTAAAAAGATAGACTTTCTCATAAGTATATTCAAAGAAAGGAAAAACCCTCTATCTTTTAACGGACAGAGGGTTTTCTTATTTTATATTTGAAGTATATTCTTTTGCTCTACCCTTTTTTAGGCTTTTGCATGTAATAATACTCCCATTTTTTTGAATATTGATTCTATTTTCTCAAAAGCAATGTCTACTTGTTCTTTTGTGTGTGTAGCCATAAGAGAGAAACGAATCAATGTATCGCTTGGCGCAACAGCCGGAGATACTACAGGATTTACAAATATGCCTTCTTCGAAAAGAAGTTTTGTAATCAGGAATGTTTTCTCATTATCTCTGATAAATAGAGGTATAATAGGGGTAGATGTGTGCCCTATTTCAAATCCGCGCTCACGGAAGCCATCTAATGCATAATGCGTAATATCCCACAATGCTTTTATTCTTTCCGGCTCAGATATTATGATATCCAATGCTGCGCTGGCTGCAGCTGTTGCAGCAGGAGTAGCACTCGCGGTAAAGATATATGGACGGGAATTGTGACGTAGATAATCAAGTATTATTTCGTTACCTGCAATGAAGCCGCCAATGGAAGCTAGTGATTTACTGAAAGTTCCCATAATGAGCTCGACATCATCGACAAGTCCACATTGATCGACAAGTCCTTTTCCACTATAATTGCTTCCTAACACACCTAGACTGTGTGCTTCGTCAACCATTACACTTGCATTGTATTTTTTTGCTAATTCAATTATTTCAGGAAGATGTGCCACATCCCCTTCCATACTGAACACACCATCAATAACGATTAGTTTAACCTTATCCGGTTCACATCTTTGAAGTTGCTTTTCCAAAGAATCCATATCGTTGTGACGGAACTTGAGTTTGGTAGAATAAGATACTCGTGCTCCTTCTATGATAGAAGCGTGATCCAATTCATCCCATAAGATATAATCTTCACGTCCGGTGATACATGAAATAACACCTTGGTTTACGTTAAATCCTGTGGAGTAAACGATAGCATCTTCTTTTCCAACAAATTTAGCCAGCTTTTTTTCTAGTTCTACGTGGATATCTAATGTCCCATTCAAAAAACGGGAACCGGCCATGCCCGTTCCGTATTTTTTAGTAGCATTAATTGCTGCTTCTTTTACTTTTGGATGATTAGTAAGCCCCAGATAGGCATTTGACCCGAACATCAATACTTTTTTTCCGTTGATAACAACTTCTGTATCCTGGTCGCTTTGGATTTCTCTAAAATAAGGGTAAATACCTGCAGCTCGTGTATTTCGTGCTGCGTCATACCGATACAACTTATCAGTTAATAGACTCATATTAAACTTATAACAAATGTAATTATTATAGCTGCATGTAATAAAATCACGTTGTTTCACTAAAATGCAGGCTGCAAAAATAGCTAAAAAAAATAAGATTGTAATCATTTTGAATTAAATATTTAAAAAAAGGACAATTTGACCTAATCTTGTGTGGCTTCAGGTAAAGGTATATCGCTTTTTTTCTTAAATTTGTAGCTTGGTCTATAGTGTGTCTTGTGTACAAAGTGTATAGGCACACCATCAGTAGTAGCGTGATCAAAAAAATGAATGGTTAAGAAGAAAAAGAACAAACATGATATATGGAAGCGGTTACATTTCAAGTACCGTCTTTCTGTAATGAACGAAAATACACTTGAGGAAGTATGGAGCATAAAGGCATCCATGTTTTCAGGAGGTGTGTTGTTTCTGTTATTTGCTATATCTCTCGTTACTATTACCTCGTTTCTCATTATCGCTACACCTATACGATATTATCTGCCCGGATATCTCGATGCTGAAGTCAGAGAAAAGGCTCTGAGAGCTGCAATCAGGGTTGATTCGCTACAGCAACAACTCAACTATCAGGAGGCATATATCAATAACCTGAAGAATGTTTTTACCGGCGTTCTGGATGTTGATTCTGTGAAAATAACCGATACGATATCCGTTTCGGAAAATGATCCGTTGTTGAAAAGGACAGAGAAAGAGAAAGTCTTTGTAGATCGCTATGAAGATAAAGAGCGGTATAATTTATCCGTTATCTCTCCTACTGCTTCGGGACCGATGGAAGGAGTCGTTTTCTTTAAGCCATTGAAAGGATTGGTAATTAGTAAATTTAATCCGTCAAACGACCGATATGGTATTAATCTGAAAGTAGCATCTCAGGAAACTGTTTTGGCAGTACTTGAAGGTACAGTTGTTTTCTCGGGTTATGATTTTACAACAGGATATACTATGCAAATTCAACATAAAAATGGGTTTGTCTCAATTTATAAGAACAATACGTTACTTCTAAAAAAAGTAGGGGATAAAGTTCGTACCGGAGAAGCGATTGCCGTTATCGGTGATGGCAAGGCTAAAGACAATGCTGATTTAGTTCTCGGCTTTGAGCTTTGGTATAAAGGAAATCCTGTAAACCCTGAAGATTATATAGCTTTTTAATAAAAGCCCAGACAAGAAATAGAATATACATGAAACGAAATATTGCAATACTTGGCTCTACCGGCTCTATAGGAACACAGGCTCTTGATGTGATCAGGGAACACAAAGACGAGTTTGAGATATATGCACTTACAGCCAATAATAATGCAGATTTACTAATCGCGCAGGCTCGGGAGTTTATGCCCGAGGTAGTAGTGATTGCCAATGAAAAAAAGTATGCGTATGTAAAAGATGCTTTATCAGATCTTCCTCTAAAGGTTTGGTGTGGATGTGATGCTATCGCACAAGTGGTGGAGAGCGAACCTATCAATATGGTTTTGACGGCTATGGTGGGCTATTCGGGCTTGAAACCTACGATAAATGCAATCAAAGCAAAAAAGGCGATTGCGCTTGCAAATAAAGAGACTCTTGTTGTAGCCGGAGAATTAATAACAAATCTGGCTATCGAAAATAAAGTGCCTATTCTCCCTGTCGATTCGGAGCATTCTGCGATATTTCAGTGCCTGAATGGGGAGAATTCTCAAATAGAAAAAATATTATTAACTGCTTCGGGTGGGCCATTTCGTAAACATTCGAAAGAGCAGCTGCAAAGCGTTACTAAAAAAGAAGCCCTAAAGCATCCCAACTGGGATATGGGTGCAAAGGTAACTATCGATTCAGCCTCGTTGATGAACAAAGGCTTGGAGATGATAGAAGCCAAATGGCTATTCGGTGTCGAACCCGACCAGATTGAAGTAGTGGTGCATCCCCAATCAATCATCCATTCTATGGTGCAGTTCGAAGATGCGTCTATTATTGCTCAGCTGGGCTTGCCGGATATGCACCTTCCTATACAATATGCACTTGCTTATCCCAAACGTTTAAAATCGAATTTTGAAAGGCTTGATTTCTTTAAGCTGCAAACAATGACTTTCGAAAAACCCGACACAGACAGATTCCGTAATCTGGCTTTTGCTTTTGAGGCGGCAAGGCTCAAAGGAAATATGGCATGTATAATGAATGCTGCGAATGAGATCGCTGTTGAGGCATTTTTACACGACAAAGTCGGCTTTTTGGAAATGAGCGACGTGATAGAAAAAACAATGCAGAAGGTATGCTTTGTAGATACACCAACGTATGACGACTATGTACAGACAGACACAGAGGCTCGCTATATAGCAAAAGAGTTTATCAAATAACACTATAATAATTTTTAATGGAAACTATTTTAATTAAGGCGTTACAACTAATATTAAGTTTATCTATACTTGTTGTTATACACGAGTTCGGGCACTTCCTTTTTGCCCGCCTTTTCAAAATAAGAGTCGAAAAGTTCTATCTTTTCTTCAATCCATGGTTCTCGCTGTTTAAATTTAAACCCAAAAACAGCGATACAGAGTATGGTATCGGTTGGTTGCCCCTAGGTGGCTATGTGAAGATATCGGGAATGATAGATGAGTCTATGGACAAGGAACAGATGGCGCAACCTGCACAGCCTTGGGAATTTCGTTCCAAACCGGCATGGCAGAGACTATTGGTGATGGTTGGCGGAGTGCTGTTTAACTTTATATTAGCAATAATCATATATGGAATAATCCTGTTTTCGTGGGGAGACTCGTATATCCCTGTAAAGTCGGTGAAAAATGGCATGACATTTTCTCAGACGGCAAAAGAATTGGGCGGATACCAAGAACGTGATATCATTCTTAGCATAGATGGCAAGGATATGAATAACCGCAGTGGCGTGTTGAACATGAATACCTTTATGCAATTCCTTGATGCGAAGCAGGTTGTTGTAGAACGCGAAGGCAAACAGGTGACTTTGACCATGCCCGAAAAATTTGCAGAAAATGTTATTGGTGCTGAAGACCTGCAACCTCCATATTATTATTGGACATCAACACGTCTGGATACAGTGTCCGATGCTGCTAAAGCGGCCGGTTTACAAAAAGGGGATAGTATCCTGTCTGTAAACGGAAATAATGTGACATCTTGGATGCAGCTTTCGGGAGAAATCTCTAAAAAAGAAAATAAAGGAAAACATATAGCAATCACTTATATGCGAGACTCACTAACCGCAACAGTGAAAGTCTTGGTAAACGATGAAAATAAAATAGGGATAGGTGGTGTAAGTCCTATATACGAAGTTAAGACAGATAAGTTTAGTTTCTTGAAAGCGATACCATCAGGTGCGGTTCTTGGTGTGGAAACGCTGAAAGGCTACGTAGCTCAGATGCGTTTTGTGTTTTCTTCTAAAGGGGTACAAAATCTGAGTGGCTTTGCCGGAATTGGTAACCTTTTCCCACCCGCTTGGGACTGGCATGCTTTTTGGTCGATGACTGCGTTTCTATCTATCGTTCTTGCATTTATGAATATATTGCCTATTCCTGCTCTGGATGGCGGCCATATCATGTTCTTGTTGTACGAAGTCATTACAAGACGGCAACCGAACGAAAAGTTTATGGAAAGAGCCCAGATGGTAGGTATGATTTTCTTATTGCTCTTGCTTGTGGTGGCAAATGGAAATGATATAATCAGAATCTTTTTCAAGTAAAAAATATGACTATTACAGAATTAATCAATAAAAGTGATAAAACGGCTTTCTCTTTCGAAATTCTTCCTCCGTTGAAGGGGAACAATGTAGAGAAAGTATATAATATAATAGATAAGCTAATTGAGTTTGATCCTCAGTATATAAATATAACAACTCACCATAGCGAGTACCTCGATCAACAAATGCCCGATGGTACAGTAAAAAGGGTGAATATACGCAAGCGTCCCGGTTCTGTGGCTATTGCGGCTTCTATTCAGCACAAATACAATGTGACAGCTGTTCCGCACATGATATGCAAAGGGTTCTCTCAGGAGGAAACCGAATATGCGCTTATCGATCTCAACTTTTTGCATGTTCAAAATTTGCTGTTGCTTAGAGGAGATACAAAACGACTTGCGCCTGAGCAGATATATCCTAACCGAAATGAATATGCTACAGATCTTCAATTACAGGTGAATAACTTCAATGAAGGTATTGCGGCAGATGGAAGCTTATTCGAAAAAAATGCGACTCCTTTTTCTTACGGGATGGCATGCTACCCGGAGGTTCATGAAGATGCGGTCAGCGCAGAATCCGATATTTTCTATATGAAGCAAAAAGCAGATAATGGTGCAGAATATTTTGTAACTCAAATGTTTTTTGACAATCAGAAATATTTCTCATTTGTAGAAAAGTGTAGAGAAGCAGGAATTACGCAACCTATCATACCTGGTGTAAAGCCTATTGTTTTGATGAGCCAGTTGGAAGTATTGCCAAGAATATTTCGTTCGAGCATACCAGAGGAGTTATCCGTTGAACTAAGAAAATGTAAGACCGATGACGACGCAAAAGAAGTTGGAATAGAGTGGGGTATTAAGCAGTCTAAGGAGCTTATTGAATATGGAGTTCCTAGTATACACTTTTATTCTTTGCTTGCAACGGAGAGTGTAAGACGTATTGCTAAAGAGATTTACTAGAATTTATCTCTATATAAGAGAGTTCTTATAAAAAAGGTAACAATAAAGTAACAACAAAATAGACGTTTATTCTGTCACTTTTGTCATCTTTTGAAAATAAATATTTGAATATTAATTTTTTATGTTTCTAAAGGTTTGTTACTTTTGATGTGTGACAGATAACTGAAAAAGAATGTTTTTTAAAGATATTGTAGGGCAGAGTGAAGTAAAAGAGAGGCTTGTTACATCGGCAAGGAAGGGGCTTATACCCCATGCTCAGCTTTTTTGCGGGCCAGAGGGAGTCGGTAAATTCCCTTTAGCATTGGCTTACGCCCAATATCTTAACTGTGAAAATCCGACGGATAACGATTCGTGCGGAAAATGTGCATCTTGTGTCAAATATGCTCATTTGACTCATCCCGATCTTCACTTTGTTTTCCCTATCGTAAAGAAAGCAGCGAAGAAAAAAGAGGTTTGTGATGATTATATAGCCGATTGGAGAGAATTTGTAAAGCAACACAACTATTATTTTAACCTTACCCAGTGGTTAGATCATATAGATGCCGAAAACTCTCAAGGGCTTATTTATGCTAAGGAAAGCGAGGAGATTCTGCGTAAGCTGAGCCTTCGTATATATGAAGCTAAATATAAGATAATGATTATCTGGCTTCCCGAAAAGATGCATGAGTCTTGTGCAAATAAGTTGCTGAAGATTATAGAAGAACCGACAGATAATACTATATTTCTGCTTGTATCCGATACGCCGGATAATATTATAACAACTATTCAGTCTCGTTGTCAGCGTATCAATGTGCATGGCGTAGCCGAAAGTGATATTGTGCAGGCTCTCGAATCTGAATACAATATCTTGCCTGATGATGCAACTACTGTTGCACATTTATCGAAAGGTAGTTACCTGAAGGCTGTGGAAACGATCAGCCTGAACGAAGAACATAAGTTTTTTTTCAATCTGTTTGTGCAGATGATGAGAGCTTCTTATGCTCGTAACATAAAGGAAATAAAAACCATCGGTAATGAATTGGCAGCAATAGGACGGGAGAATCAAAAAAGCTTCCTGATATATAGTCAGCGCATGGTTCGCGAATATTTTGTAAGTAACTTGCATCAGCCCGAAATTACCTATTTAGCTCAGGATGAGGCTAATTTCGGAATACGCTTTGCGCCGTTTATCAATGAACGTAATATTGTAGGTTTTATGGATGAACTGGCTCTGGCAGAAAGACATATAGAACAAAATGTAAACGCCAAGATGGTGTTTTTCGATCTTTGTCTGAAAATAACAATGCTGATTAAACAATAAATATAAACCCACAAAGCTAGAAAAGGGGCTTTGTCTTAATTAATTAAAATGAATAACAATGGATTCAAATCAAAATACATTTAATCCTGCCATGGACTGTCAGGGCACTTGCAAAACACCGATAGGGTGTACTTGTGCCAGGGCAAACCGAAAGGCACTTGTTACAGTCGCTACTAGCGAATCGCAGAAGCAGGCGGTAACTAAAACGTGTGGTTGTCAATCCGGTGGAGGTTGCGGCTGTCAGTCGGGAGGCGGCTGTGGTTGCCAATCGGGAGGCGGTTGTCAGTCTAAAAAAGGCGGATGTTGCAGCGGTACTAACAAATTGGAAGTTTACAATTGGCTTGAAGATCTTCCGGAGATACCGGGCGAATCGCAGATGGTTGAGGTTCAATTTAAAAATACACGTAAAGGCTATTATCTCAACAGTAATAATATAGAACTATTCAGAGGAGATATCGTTGCTGTAGAAGCCACACCGGGACACGATATTGGAGAAGTAACGCTTACAGGCAAACTGGTGAAACTTCAAATGCTAAAGAATAACTATCGTGGAGAGACTAAGCGCATTTATCGTATAGCTAAACAAAACGATATTGAGAAATGGGAAGACGCTAAATCGAAAGAACATAAAACGATGCTTCGTTCGAGAGAGATAGCCGAAGAGCTTAATCTTGCGATGAAGATCAGTGATGTCGAATATCAAGGAGATGGGAACAAGGCTATTTTTTATTATATAGCAGACGAGCGTGTCGACTTTCGTCAATTGATAAAAGTATATGCTTCTGAGTTTCGTGTGAAAATAGAAATGAAGCAGATTGGAGCACGTCAGGAAGCCGGTAGAGTGGGTGGCATTGGCCCTTGTGGGCGAGAACTTTGTTGTTCTAGCTCTATGTCTAACTTTATCTCGGTGTCTACATCTGCCGCTCGATTGCAAGATATTCCGCTAAATCCTCAGAAATTGGCGGGGCAATGTGGTAAACTCAAATGTTGTCTCAATTTTGAGGTAGACACTTACGTGGAGGCTCAACGAAAATTGCCATCACGCGAAGTAATCCTTGAGACAAAAGATTCGTCTTATTATCATTTCAAGACCGACATACTTTCAGGGACAATGACCTATTCCACAGATAAGAATTTTGCGGCGAACCTTATCTCTTTACCTAAAGACAGGGTTTTTGATGTTATAAGGATGAATAAGAGGGGAGACAGACCTCTGCATCTGGCTATGGAATCTCAAGAGCAAACCGAGAAACCAACCTCACATGATATATTGCAAGAAAATATCAATCGCTTTGATGATAATGGAAATGGCAATAACCGTAATAATAAGAAAAAGAAGTTTGTAAAAAACAATAAAGGGGAGAATCCTAAACCTGGAAATGCGCAGCCGGCCAATAATCAGCCGAATAGTAAGCCTCAAATAAATAAAGTTCAGGGAGGAAATAATAACAGGCCGCAACAACAGGCTGAAACCAATTCTCAGGGTAATCCCAATCCGAATCAAAATTCAAATCCGAACCCGAATCGGAATAAAAATAAAAACAGACACAACAGAAACAGATCAAACCGCAATGGAAACTCGGAACAGAAGAAGCCTGAAGCATAAAGTTTTTTTTGCGTTATGTGTTATGTTGCTAACCTTTATAAATATCTCCTGTGACAAGCAGGAGATATATTATCATTTTCATGAACTGAAGGATGAGGCATGGGCACAAAACGATACGCTTGTGTTTGATATAGATTCTACGCTTTTTGAACTGAATAAGCCTTATGATCTTACAATAGAGGTTACCAATAGCGTGAGTTATCCTTATCAGAATATCTGGTTTTTTGTTCAGTCAAATATCGATGCTGACTCTGTATTCGTTGATACATCTAAAGAATTTCTGCTGGCTGATAAACTTGGTAAATGGCAGGGATCTGGGTTTGGCACATTGTATCAATCTTCTCTCCCTTTCGGAGAAATTACCTTTAAGGAAAAGCGAAACTACCGTATCAAGATAGAGCACGGTATGCGAGATCAGACCTTGACCGGTATAGAGAAAGTAGGCATTAAGATATCTAAGCCTTAATAATCAGAAGTCTAACTTCAACTGCTTGTCTGTTAAATTGAATGTTAGCCTGTGATAAGGTGTGACACCATGTTTGTCTATTGCCTCACGATGCTTTTTTGTCGGATATCCTTTGTTGTGATCCCAATCATATAGCGGATACTCTCTGTGTAAATTAAGCATGTAGTCGTCCCTATATGTTTTAGCTAATACCGATGCCGCAGCAATAGGCAATAGCTTGCCATCTCCTTTTACAACACACGTGTGTGGAATATCTTCGTATTTGCGGAAGCGATTACCGTCAATTAATAAATGTTGTGGACGTGTCTTTAGGTTTGCTACAGCTCGTTGCATAGCAAGAAACGAAGCATTCAGTATGTTGATCTCATCTATTTCCTTTTGATCCACAATGCCTATAGCCCAAGCCAGAGCCTGCTCTTCGATAAGTGGACGTAATGCATACCTTTCTTTTTCGGTCAGTTGTTTTGAGTCATTCAGCTTTTCACAGATAAAGCCTTTGGGTAATATAACAGCCGCTGCAAATACAGCTCCCGCCAGACAGCCTCTTCCGGCTTCGTCACATCCTGCTTCTACTAGGTCGGGATATAATGATAGTTCCAACATTTCTAAAACTTAATATATAGGTTATTATCTTCTGGTGGGAAATCCAACTCTATTTCATTCATATTGATTGGGATATCCGTTGCTTCAGATAGTTTTTCAAGATACTCTTTTAAGGATTTGTCAACCTTTTCGTCTCCATAAGCATGTTTGATAAATATTTGTCCTATTATATCGGCAAAGAGACCGGATATTTCTTCCGAAAGATTATATCCTAGTTTGTTGATCTTACTTTTAGCAAGGGCAGTAGATAGTTTAAGCATTCGCTGTTTATCCTCTTCCGCCAGATTGGAGTTGCCGGGGATTGATATCACATTTTCAGTTCTTATTTTCATACCGTTAGCATCTAGTTCCACAAAACGATAAGAGAATGGATAGGCTGATAAAGTGCCGGTTTCTATATCATATATCACATTGCCTTTGTCGGAGGTAAAGGCTGTGATGTCATTCGAATGAAAGTGCCCTGTGAAGATAGCTTTTACACCATTGTCTGCAAACAGGTTTGCTAATCTTTGATAATCGTCTACAAGGTAGTCTTTAAAGAATGAAGACTGATACATGATATGCTCTGCAAAGCCCCAGTGCATCATGCCTATTACTTGTTTATTCTTTTGTTTAGCTTCTCTTAAAATCTCAAGTATCCATCTTTCTGTATCGGGAGAGATTTTTCCGGCTGTTATGCTGCCTGTTGTATACTCTTTATATCTGGCTGCGTCTATGGCGAGAAGCCATGTTTGATCATCGAGAGAAGCGACATAACTTAATGAATTATCATCTCTTTTCAGCGCATTGCTATAGCCACAATCTTTGTAGATCGACGCAAAGTCATCGGGAGAAATGTTTGCTACAGGTAACTTTTTGTCTCCCTTATATTCCGAAGCATTTGGCATATTAATATCATGGTTGCCGGGGATAACATATACTTTTATTCCTTTATCTTGTAGCGGTTTTAGCTTTTTCAGGAAGTCAAGATGGCTTAATTTTTCTCCGTCTTTGGTGATATCGCCGCAAATAAGCAGTACTTCTATATCACTGTTAAGATACTCATTTAGCACTTGATCCAGAACTTGTGGTACATCCTTGATATTCTTGCCACTGGAAGCTATATAATCATTTAAGGCTTGCCCTTCTTCCATCAATTGTTCCGACAGATAGTGGGTATCTGTAATTACTCCGATTCTTAACGGCTCCTTGGCAATAGAACAGGATGAAATAAAAAGAAGCACATAAAATAATAGATATTTCACTGTAATTTCGTTTGATATAGACAAAAGTAAAGTATTTATTCTAGTTATTATTCCTATTTTTGTAGATGCATAATTAAATAATGTTACAATGTACAAGAACAAAGCCCTTCTTTTTTCTATACTAACAATTACTATAATTTTATTATCATCTTGCGGTTCTCAGAAACAACGTGTGAAATTCTCCGATATATCCCATCCCAAAAGGGAGTTTAGGGGCGCATGGTTGAGCACTGCTTGGCAATCGAGATATAAGACTATGAATTCATCTCAGATGAAGGCATACTTTACAAATATATTAGACCAAATGCAGGCGGATGGCATCAACGCTGTTATATTTCAGGCTCGTCCTTATGCCGATGCTTTTTACAAATCAGATCTTGAACCGTGGAGTGCTTTCCTTACAGGGATACAAGGGAAAGCGCCCGATGGAGGCTTCGATCCTTTGGCCTTTCTTGTAGAAGAGTGTCATAAGCGAAATATGGAATTACATGCCTGGTTGAATCCTTACCGGGTATCGTCGGGAACTAGCGATGTGTTTTCCAAAAATCATATTTATCATAAATATCCTGAACGTTTTGTGAAATATGACAATAAGATATATTTTGATCCGGGTATTCCTGCCAACCGACAATTTATTTGTGATGTCGTTAAAGATATAGTCATGCGCTATGAGGTAGATGCTATTCACATGGACGATTATTTCTACCCTTATCCTGTCGCAGGGCAATCTTTCCCTGATGATAACAGCTTCAATACATACGGTAGGCAGCAAGGCTTCTCTCAGAATCAGCGAGCAGACTGGCGTCGCAACAATGTGAATCTGTTGATACAAGACGTGAAGCATACCATACAGACTACAAAGCCATGGGTGAGATTTGGTATCAGCCCTTTTGGAATATATAGGAATAAGAGAAGTACACCTGATGGCTCGGGAAGTAATACGAGTGGATTACAAAACTATGACGACTTGTATGCTGACGTTAAGCTATGGGTGAAAAATGGGTGGATAGATTATAATATGCCTCAAATATATTGGGAGATAGGACATACTGCTGCAGATTATAAAACATTGATAGAATGGTGGGCGAATAATAATTTCGGACAACCTCTATATATTGGTCAGGATATAAAGAGAACAATGGATGCTACAACTCAGCCTTCGGGAGACAATCAGTTGGCAGAGAAAATGCTTTTGTCTCGCAGTTTTACCACAGTGCATGGAAATTGTTTCTGGCCTGCTTATGAACTATTGGACAACTATAAGGGAATAGCTAGCCGTTTGCAATCTAATTATCACAAATATCCCGCTCTTATCCCTGCATATACGCATATGTACAAGAAGCAGCCCAAAAAGGTGAGTAACTTGAAAGAGTCGTTTACTGCAACTACTCATACATTGCAATGGGATGCAAAGTCAGATAAATACGATCCGGAGACAGCTCAATATTTTGTTGTCTATCGTTTTGCAAAAGGAGAAAAGGAAAACCTGGAGAATGCTCAGAATATTGTTTCTATCACAAGGCAGAAAAGTATAGTACTCCCCTATGAAGGAGGAGCTAAAGAATATAAATATGTTGTAACGGCTGTAGATGCTTTCCATAATGAGTCGAAAGGAAAATCTAAGAAGTTGAAATTATAAAGGATGATAAAAAGAGAGTTTAAAATGATCGCCAAAACAATGGCGGGACTAGAAGATGTGTTGGCCGAAGAATTAATAGGCTTAGGTGCAAACAATCTTGAGATAGGCAAGCGTATGGTTTCCTTCGAAGGCGACCTTGCTTTAATGTATAAGGCTAACATACAGTGCCGGACTGCTCTCCGTATACTTCGT
This sequence comes from Dysgonomonas sp., assembly GCF_035323175.1. NCBI lineage: Bacteria > Pseudomonadati > Bacteroidota > Bacteroidia > Bacteroidales > Dysgonomonadaceae > Dysgonomonas > Dysgonomonas sp. Next base: position 31,108 of record NZ_DAOKYH010000009.1, read on the forward strand.
CCTGTCTATGAATTTAAAGCAAAGACGACTGATGATATATACAAGAAGGTAAAAGCCATGAACTGGTTTGAACATCTTACAGAGGATAGTACTTTTGCTATAGATGCCATAACCTTTTCGGACTACTTTACACACTCCAAATTTGTTGCATATCGCGTAAAGGATGCTATTGCCGACTACTTTATGCAGAGGACGGAGAAACGTCCTTCGGTAAATGTAGAAAACCCCGACTTGTTAATTAACTTTCATATAGCTCATGATAAGTGTACCCTTTCGTTCGATAGTTCGGGAGAGTCTTTACACAAAAGAGGTTACCGTGTTGCTCAAACAGAAGCTCCTTTGAACGAGGTGCTGGCTGCGGGTATGATACTTAAAACAGGCTGGCGCGGAGGGTCTGACTTTATAGATCCGATGTGTGGTTCGGGTACTTTGCTGATAGAGGCTGCGATGATAGCCATGAATGTGCCACCGGGAATCTATCGTCAGAATTTTGCTTTTGAGAAGTGGAAAAACTTTAATGCAGACTTGTTTGAAACGATATATAACGATGACTCAGGAGAGCGGGAGTTTAAGTATAAAATATATGGTTCGGATATCTCATCCGAGGCTATTGCTATTGCTGCGAAGAATGTAAAGAATGCCGGATTAGATAAAAGTATTGATCTGAAAGTGATGCCTTTTGAGAGCTATACAGAGGCTCCATCCGAGAATGCTATTTTGGTTACGAATCCTCCTTATGGAGAAAGGATAAAGCCCGAAGATTTGTTCGGCTTGTATGAAAATATAGGTGAACGGTTGAAGCATGTCTTTATGGGCTATTCGGCATGGATACTCAGCTATAAGAAAGAGTGTTTTGACAAAATAGGATTGAAGCCTTCTAAGAAAATCCAACTGGTAAATGGCTCTTTACAATGTGAGTTCCGTAAATATGATATATTTGCAGGAAAGAAGTATCCGAAGAAAGAAGATTAACTTAATATAGAAATATTATGAAAGCATTACTCGGTCTATTTGGTTTGATACTTGCGTTTAGTTTTCAATCTTGTTATTCTGGTCGTCCGTTAGTAGAAGCCCCTTCTCAGAATAATAAGACGTATGAGGTGTCATATCTGTTCGAACATGATGGATGTAAAGTCTATCGTTTCTATGACAGAGGAAATTGTGTCTATTTTACAAACTGTAAAGGTAATATTACGGCTATAAATACCGACTCAACAAAGAATACGGTTCAAACTGTTATTGATGCAGATTTGACTTTAAAGTAATTTACAGGCTATCTATCTTTAAACTTGATATGGGTATGCTGATATTATCTTCAATACCCATCATTGCGTTTATTAAGTACAGTTTTCTATAGTCTTCAATATCCTCGATCCGAATTACCTTTTCTTTAATAACTCTTTCTTTTAGAAGGGTTTGTCTTTTTGTTCCCGGTAGCAGGTATGTAGAAGGCGTAAATAAACCTTCATCACTTTCGAATACTACATTCGTGAATGACGTATCGGTCACAAATCCATTTTTGACAATAAGTATATCATCACAATTTTCTTTCTGTGCCATCAATTTCTCAAAGGCTGTTCTATCCGCATACTTGAAAGAGTAATCGATCGAGTTATCATGAATGATTTTCAAACTGTTTATTTCTCTGAATATATAATGAGAATATTCTATCTCCAGATTCTCAAGAGAGTATACAATACGGCATTTTACCAATCCTTCACGGAATTCTAAAGGAATATGCTCATCATTCAAACTAAATGGAATAGTAGAACCGAAAAAAGATTGTAGCGTAAAGTTCATTCTTTCTATATGTGCAGGAAGATTGAAAATTTTACCATTACAAATTTTTATTACTTCAGAGAATGATGGCTTCATACTATTGGTAGATAAATTTTTTCTAAAACTTCTTTATATTCCTCCTCACAATCGCTATAGGCTGTGATACCTCCTCCACTGCGAAAATGATATTGGTTGTCGTCATTTTCTATATAACGTATTATAACAGCCGAATCCAATTCGTTTCCATCATAATATCCGCATACTCCTGTATAATAGCCTCGAGGTTCTTTTTCTGCATCTTGTATAATTCTTCTTGTCGCCTCTTTCGGTGCACCCGAAATAGACCCGGCAGGAAGCATGCCAAAGATAATATCTCCATAATTAAGATAATTCTCTTCGCGTAGCGTGCCTGTTATCTCTGAGCTGACCTGTAATATATCGTTTTTATTTGTTCTGATACGATCGATATATCTGAATCTGTTTACCCTTACATTATCAGCTATGATGCTGAGATCGTTACGCAGAAGGTCTACTATTGTATTATGTTCAGCTGTTTCTTTATGGTCATTCAGTATTATCTGTTCGGCATCGGGGATGTTTGCATCTATAGTTCCTTTCATGGGATTGGTTGAGATTGTCTTCCCCGCTATTTTAACGAAACGTTCGGGCGAAAAACATACAAACTTATTTGGATATAAAACTTTGTAACAAGCATTACTTTGAAAGAAAATATCTTCAAGATTAAGATTAAAAGAAACAGGTGTTTTTATTGTCAGGTTGGTCAAATAAGAATATCCTTCTTTTAATCCTTTATGTACAATATCAAATTTCTTTTTGTACTCGGAATAGGGGATAGGGATGTAATTGAATGAAGATACTTTTTTTATAACCTCTTGTTCAGGAGCATTCCCTTTTCCGCAGAACTGAAATAAAACATCAGTTTGTTGCAAAGGATTATCGATAAATAAACCTTCTGTTTGTTCAAAGTTAATAGCAAAGAAGAATGGCTTCCCTTCTCTGCCATATATATTCATTTTATGTCTTATCTCATTTATAACTGTCGTTGTCATAGAACAGGTTTTGATGAAAAAGTAACAAAAGTAACACTTTTTACCCTGTTTTTATCTGTCACTTTCTCTGTATCCAGATTATAAACCCTTTCTATATAGATAAAGTTTTGAGGTTTTTGTGATTTTAAAAACCGAATACCCCCGTGTCATTACTATCCTCTTTCTTCGGACATTTTAAGTAAACGTACTGATCTTCTATTTTGAGTATATTTTCTTTTGGGACTCTTTCTATTAGCTTCGCCATATTTTTATTATCAGTTGGATAAATGAGTACAGTATTGCTTTTCGAGGCGAGCCATATATCGGAGAAAGATATGCCTTCTATCCATTTCAGAAGTGATGGTTGGGCATTTGATATAGACAGATTTCCTTTTAAGTATTTTATAGACGATGAATAAGGAATCTCTTTAGTCATTTCTAACGGTAAAGCTATTCTTTTCATATTCAGCGTATCTACGTGCAGATACAAGAGTTCATCGGCATTCCTTTTAGCTTTGTTCGAGCCCGACTGAAAAACGATTGAAACATATTTATTCCCAATTGCTGCTTGATATTGGTATGCGGATAGGCAATTGAAAAAACGGAGGGTGTCAGCTCTCATACATTTGAATGTATGTAAGGAATATATACCAAAAGCATTTTCGGGAGACGACATTTCATAAATATCTATTGTATATTTCTCATCCTTGTATTTTATATCTCTCGTTGTTAGTTTTTCGAATCCATATTCGAGGTATAAGTCGGAACCCCCATTCATAAAACCATAGAGACCTGTCCCTACAAAAGTACGTTCCTTTTCAATCGTGATATCCCACAACGACTGCCCTACTGCAAAAAGTGGGAGTAATGATAAAAGCGTTAAGAAAAAGTATTTCATCTAGGCTAGATTTACTTCTGTTAGGTCTATTTTATTTCTGTTTGCCACCCCGAGCTTTAGTTCTTCTGCCAGATGCATGAATTTGAGAGCAGCCGGTTTATCTTCCGATTGGATGCCTTCTTCTATCCTTTTTGCTATCACAATGTCATGTCCTATACGGTCAACGGCGACAGGATCGGTTCCCACCAGAATAGTGTTGTAATTGCATATAAATTGAGGATTCGCTGCAGGTCCTCCTTCGAAACAACCTATCAACCCATCCACAATATTCAAAACAACTTTGTCTCGCAGTGGCGGGAAGGCACATACATAGGCAGAAGTTTCGTGCCACAAATCCTTGTGGAGCCTTGCGGTATTTGAAATAGAACCGAACGCAAGATTTTTCAGACAAAGTGTAACTGATGATCCTGCATTTTTCAATACAGGCAGATTGATGATTTTTGTTACCTTTTGGGTGCAGATCTTCGTAAAATAAGAATATTTTCCTCCATTTACCATGAAAGGCATTGTATAAGCGTCATACTCACCTTCTACATCAGCGTAGAAATAATGATCTTTATCGATACGCTCTTCGCTGTATAGTTTACCTTCGCTATTATAGTAGCTGCCCGAAGCATCTTCACACTCAGTACCGGTGATGGTTATGCCGGGATAATTTTCTTCTGTATAGCCTGTTTCATGCAGTTGCATTTCGCGCCTGTCCCATATTACCATATTGCTACGGGATATGCCTGCATCTTCCAGTTGTTTTATTACGGCTTGTGTAACGGCATGCGAAGTCGTCAATAGTTTTCCGGCTACAGGATTAACCTTTAGTCCTATTACGTCATCTTTGCCGACAAACTGTAGCCAAGCCTTGTTGAGATCGCTTTCTCCTGTAAGTTTCAGCATCGATTCTTTAAGCATCTCAAAAACGGTTTCTTCCGAAGGCTTTCCTTCAGCAACGGCTAAACTATGATTGACTCTGACTACTTTACCCGGATATTTCCCCGGCATAGAAGATTCGGTTCTGGGAATAGATAGGGCATCCTTTATATTTGTCTCAGGCTTTATATCTGTTGAGGTGAGGGTTGGGGCAGCTTTAAGGATAGGAGAAACTGTTGCACCCAGACCACCCATAACTAATGACTTAAAGAATTTACGTCTTTCCATAGTGCGAAGGTTAAATTAACTGATTATCAAAAGTAAATAAATAATTTAATATCCAATAATAGTCTAAAAACAAAAACAAGAAAGGTGAATTTCCTTTCTTGTTTCTGTTTTATTTTAGTCGTTATCTTTATCCTTCTCCTTTTTTTTCTTTCCCGAGAAGATCGATTTTAGTTTCTTTATTACAAACCGCCATATTATTGGCTGCACAATTTCCCATATTACGGGGTAATAAGCGGTTAATCCGCTAAGCAGACCGCTTGAAGTTGAAGTTTCGTCTTGTCGTTTTTTACTTTTGGATGGTCCTCCAAAACCGAATACGCTCATTACAGAGTTTATAGTACTTTGAAAAATCAATGAACCTGCATTGTCTGAAAGATACGCCCAATGTTCGGATAGACGTTCTTCACCTTCCTTGCATTCAAGCCTTACTAATTCTTTTTCTTGACGCAGTTCTTCTAATGGTGTCAATCTACTCTTCATCATTTGTATCTATTTTACGCATAAATCTTATAGTATTCTGTAATATCGATTGTTGTATCTTTTTTCGAAAAAGAACTACAAGCAATAAAACAAATAATGAAAACAGAGTCATGATTCCAAAGCCTACAGCCAAGCTGTTGAATAATTCTCCAAGAAAAAAAGCCATACCAATAAGCCCGAAGAATAAAATAACAGCCACAATAGCTATTATTATTAAGCCATATCCCAGACCGGAGGCAGATAAACCTATCTTCTCAAAACTATCCAGTTTAAACAAACGGATACGTCTGTTGATATAGCTTAATAAATCTAATTTAATTTCTTCAATTAAGATTCCTAAGCTTTTTTCTTCTTCGGAGTTATTCAACATCGTCTCTTAATTCTTCCAGTTTATGTTTGCCTCTGCCGGCTGCGTTTCTTACATTTCCTTTTACTTTGTCTACCAGGCTGTTTATATCTTTCAGCCATTCTTCCTTTTTGTCAGAAGCAGCAACATAGCCAACAGCTGCACCTAGCGCAGCACCTATAGCCAAGAACAATAAGTTCGAACCTGTTTTATTCATAATTATTTATTTTATAAATTAATTCTACATTAATATAATAACGTGTGAGAGTATCAATAAATTTCATCAACTCAACACTTTATTATAAATTGGATTGATCACTAAATAATACGGGCTAAACCGCTAATAATCTTCTTGCTTTCCCTAAAAGGACAGCTAATATAGCTATTTTTTGAAATATCGAAAATATTTTTCAGTAAAAATAACTATTAGCTCCATTCTTATATCGCTTCGCCGAATAGTGTAGCCGAAGTATTTCCTGTTACTTTTACGGTAACAAAGTCTCCTATACGATGGTTTCCTTTGTCAAAAATAACAACTTTGTTTTGGGATGTTCGTCCAAAAAGTTGTTCTCTCGAACGTTTAGAGAATCCTTCAACAAGTACTTCAAATACTTTGCCTACATCTCGCTTGTTGCTTTCAAGAGAGCATTCGTTTTGCAAATCTATAATTTCCTGTAAACGTTTTATTTTAACATCTTCAGGTATATCGTCTTCTAATTTTTTTGAAGCGTATGTTCCCGGACGTTCCGAATACTTGAACATAAACGCTGAGTCGAAACATACCTCACGCATCAGTGATAGAGTCTCTTGCTGATCTTCTTCCGTTTCGGAGTGAAAACCGCACATGATATCAGTAGATATGCCGCATCCCGGTATGATGCGTTTAATCGCTTCGATACGGTTCAGATACCACTCTCTATCATATTTTCTCTTCATCACGTTTAGCATCTTGCTACTTCCCGATTGCACAGGTAGATGGATAAACTTACACAGGTTATCATATTTTGCTATCACTTCTAGTGTTTCATCCGTCATATCTGTCGGATAAGAAGTCGTAAATCGGATACGCATTTTGGGTGCAGCTTTCGCTGTCATTTCCAATAGTGCGGGGAAATCTACAATGCTACCGTCTTCGTTTGTAAAGCGGTATGAGTTGACATTCTGTCCCAATAATGTGGCTTCCTTAAATCCTTTGTCTCGCAGATTTTCCAATTCGTTAAGGATACTCTGTGGCGAACGGCTTCGTTCACGACCTCTTGTATAAGGCACTATACAATACGAACATACCTTATCGCATCCTCGCATGATGGATATAAAGCCCGAAATGTGGTTTCCTCCAATACGTAGAGGGATCACATCTTTATACGTTTCGGTTTTGGATAGTTGAACATTGATTGCTTTGTTGCCATTTTCGGCAGCTCCTACCAGATTAGGCAGGTCGAGGTAGGCATCGGGGCCTACTACAACATCTACATGATGCTTGTCGTGTAGCTCTTCTTTTACTCGTTCGGCCATACAACCCAGAACACCAATAATCATATTTGGCTTCTTCTTTCTCTTAAGGGCGTTGAAGTAGTCGAGACGTTGAATAACTCTTTGCTCGGCGTTGTCACGTATCGAGCATGTATTTACAAAAACAGCATCAGCTTCTTCCAGCTTATCTGTCATGATATAACCATCCATTTGCATTACGGATGCAACAACCTCGCTGTCTGCTACATTCATTTGACAGCCGTAGGTTTCGATGAACAGTTTTTTGTCTTCGGTTGAAATCGTGGATTTAAAGTCCAGTCCTTTCTCGTTGTTCATAGAAATATATTTTAGTATGTAATTAAGCTTCGATGATTTAGTCTCAAAACATCTTTGGCTGGCAAAAATACGAAGAAAAATGGAATTGTTTATTTGTTTTGTGCTTTTTAAGGGAATGTCTAAAGAATGGTCGTTAAATATTTGAATGTTTTTTAATCAATCCGCGATTATCTTTATCTTTGTCCGTTGACCTAAAAACTCTTTTATCTAAAATATATTTTATGAAAAGGAACCTATTTTTATTCCAATTATTACTTCTCGCATTTGTAATGAATGCTCAACCTAAGAAAGATTTTAAAACAGTGCGTATCACCTATCAGACAAGTATGAATGGTAAAGCCTACGAAGGATCAAATACCATCGTAGAGATATGCGGAACTGATGTGCAAATAAGTCGTAAATATGCCGAAGTGCAAGAGGGTACTCCGGTACAATACACCTATCTTGATTATGCAACAAATGAAGAAACGAAAACCGCAAAGTTGGCAAATGGAAATGAGTTTTATACAACCCGATCATTTACATTAAATGATAAACTGGAATTTTTGCCCGAAACAGAAACTATTGCCGGCTACCTCTGCAAAAAAGCAAAGACTGTTATTAATTCTAATACGATAGAAATATGGTATACAACTCAATTAGGAGTCAAAGGATCTATGCAACCCGGTGTTGGTTTTCCGGATGGTGTTGTGCTAAAGGTAGTAAGAAACGGACAATATGAAGAAAAAGCAACAAAGATTGATTTGCTAAAAGAAATAGTGAATGTAAAACCTGTACTTAAAGGGGATAAACTAACAGCTCCTGCCTATAATTACCGTATACAGCAAAGCCAGGTTATTGTAGCCGATGTGTTTAACAATCAGAGTATATACTTTAGGGATATTCCTAAGCCGGAGCAGTTGAACGATACAGAAATAATGCAATTTGCCAATGGTTCTATTGTTCTGAAAAAAGTGAAACTTCCTGCGGATAATAGTAGCTATTCTATTTTTGCTGAGCTAGCCCAACACTCTGAAGGGGACGCTTATGACCGTACAGGAAGCGTCTTTATCGTGCCTGCCGATAAGAAGCAATCATTTATGGATGGATTGCTAAAAGGAAGAGAGGCATTACCTCAGTATACTGATAAACATGGAAAATCGTATGAGGGAATGGTTGCTACAGAAGATTATTTGCCGCCTCTCGAGTTGATGCGTTTTTATACTTCATTCGGAGTAAAAGGATATAACCATATTGAGGTAGCTGAATATAATTGGCCAGACTCTGTGGTGTTTAAACAAGAAATTACAGACTATGCCAAGTATCTGAAAAATGAAGTATGGGTAGGTGCATGGATAGGAAATTATGCGAAAAACGGACACAATGTTTCTTTAAAGATTAAGTATTATCCCAATGATAAGCGGGCAGAGAAAGAAGTATATCCTCTGTTTACAACTACAAATATTATGGAGATGGCAGGACAGGCTTATCCTGACGGATTGTTCCGCAACGATTCTCTGACTGTGAACTTCAAAACAGATGTAGACCTCAAAGATGCTTATATCCGCTATATATCTACAGGCCATGGCGGCTGGGGTGGAGGAGACGAATTTAATCCGAAGCTTAACGAGATATTTATGGATGGCTCTCGCTTGATCGCTTATACCCCTTGGCGCGAAGATTGCGGTAGCTATAGAGAGTTAAATCCGGCTTCGGGTAATTTCGCAAATGGCTTATCGTCATCCGACCTGAGTCGTTCGGGTTGGTGTCCGGGTACAGTGAGTTACCCTGTGTTTATACACATTGGGGATGTGAAGGCAGGTGAACACCAACTGAAGGTGGCTATACCTGTGGGAGACCCTGAAGGTAGCGCTCTTAGCTATTGGTGTATCTCTGGAGTATTAGTGGGCGATAAGAAATAAGACTATAATATTTTCGGAGCTCTGTGACTTTTATGTTTTTGGTGCGACTAATATAAAAAGAATATAAACCATACTATAGAATATGTATTATCTCGAAGCCCACGATGTGGTGAAACAATATGGTAGTCATAGAGCTCTCGATGGCGTAAGCGTACAAGTGCCAAAAGGTTGTATCTATGGATTACTGGGGCCTAATGGTGCAGGCAAATCTTCGCTAATCCGCATAATAAACAGGATAACTGCTCCCGATGAAGGACAAGTCTTTATAAATGGAAGGGTGTCGGTAGCCGATGATGTTTTCAATATCGGTTATCTCCCCGAAGAAAGAGGCTTGTACAAGAAAATGAAAGTTGGAGAGCATATTATTTTTCTGGCACAATTGAGAGGCCTCTCGAAAGAAGACGCAGTACAAAAAACTCAATATTGGCTAAAGAAGTTTGATATACTATCCTGGCAAGGAAAGAAAGTAGAGGAGCTGTCGAAAGGTATGCAGCAAAAGATACAATTTATTGCTACCGTCATACATGAGCCCGATTTGTATATTCTTGATGAACCTTTCAGCGGATTTGATCCTGTGAATACAGAATTGTTAAAGAAAGAGCTGTTAGATCTGAAAGCCAAAGGCAAAACAATAATTCTTTCGACTCATAATATGGAATCGGTGGAGGAATTGTGTGACGAAATATCTCTGATAAATAAATCTAGGGTTGTATTGAATGGGAATGTGAAAGAAATACGCGCAAGATACAGAAAGCATATCTTCAAACTTCAGGTTGTGGGTGAAACTTTTGATCTGGAATCTTCTCACTTTTCGATATTATCGCAATCAACGGACAGTAATATTACGGAATTACTCATTCAGCGTAATGATGAGGCTTCCAACTCAGAGTTGATACAAGAGATAGCCAAACGCTATGAAGTGATGACTTTTGAAGAAGTATTGCCTTCGATGAATGATATTTTTATACAAATCGTATCAGAGACAAAACAATGAGAGGATTAAAGCTAATTATACATAGGGAATTTACCTCGAGAGTAAAAACCAAAGCGTTTATCTTGACAACGTTGCTAACCCCGTTCTTATTCTTGGGAGTGTCTATTATTCCTGGGTTGCTGATGATGTTGAGTAGCAATGATGACATAAACAAAGTGTATGTAATCGATCATACAGGTTCTTACTTTGGTTTGTTTCAGTCGTCGAAGAACTATGAGTTTGTTAAATTATCGGATAGCGATAGTAAGCCGAGTGATAAGCGGACAGCCATATTGGAGATATCGGAAGATCTGAGTGTAAATCCGAATGCAGCAACTTTCTATTCCGAAAAGCAGCAGCCTCCTCGTGAATTGACTGTTTATATCAACAACATACTTACGGATGCTGTTAGAAATAAAAAGATAGACGATTTTACCCAAAGAAGTAATATCGAACCACAACTTGTTACAGATCTGCAACAAATATTGAAATCGAAAGATCATATTAATGTTTCCACTATCCGTCTCGACGAAGCCGGACAGAAGACCGAGACACTTGGTCAGGCGGCATCTTTTGTAGGGATGGGACTTACATTGTGTATGTTCTTCTTTATCATGATGTATGGGCAAATGGTGGTGCAAAGTGTTGTAGAAGAGAAAACAAACCGCATCATTGAAGTGATTATTTCATCCGTTAGACCTTTAGATCTGATGATGGGCAAAATAGTCGGAGTTGGATTAGTTGGTTTGCTACAATTGGTTATCTGGCTTGTTATAGGAGGCGGCGCACTTGTTGCTATGCAAATATTCCTCGGGACAAGTGTAGATACCACTGCTACAATGGAGGCTCAACAGGCAATAAATGCAATGGCACAGAATAACTCGGAGATTACTTCTGCTGTTAATGGTATATTGGGCGTCAACTGGCTGCAGGTCGGAATCTGCCTTATATTATATTTTGTCGGAGGGTATCTTCTTTTCTCCTCTTTGTATGCCATGTTTGGGTCTGCTGCTAACGATTCGCAAGAGGCTCAGCAGTTGATGATGCCATTGACTATTATATTATTATTAGCCTTTTATACAGGTATTGCAGCATCTCAAAATCCTGAAGGCGCGATGGCCTTTTGGTGTTCGATCATACCATTTACCGCACCTGTCGTGATGATGGTACGTGCTCCGTTCGAAATATCTATATGGGAGTTAGTCTTGTCAGTTGTTGTGCTGTATGTAACCGCCATATTAATGGTTAAGTTGGCTGCAAAGGTCTATCGTGTCGGTATTCTGATGTATGGTAAGAAAGTAACCTTTGCCGAAATGTTTAAATGGTTGAGATATAAGTAATTTAAGATAAGTTTAGTGAAGCAATCCTGTCATATTTATTTTGGCAGGATTGTTTTTTTATTATTGCTAATACTTTCCTTAGACTGTTTTTCCCAAGATATAACAAAGCAAAAGCCGGACAAGAATCGCCCTTTACTTAGAATAAATAAAAATACAGTAAGTCTATAAGCCGGGTTCTGTACTCTTCAAGAAGAGTGCTTGCCATTTATCTACGCCTGATGTCACCAACAGGCTCTAGCGACCTACCCCCCGGCATCGGACGAGCAGCCCTACATGCGCCGGTATACATGGTCTTACAACTCGCAAGTGGTACGGCTCTGTATATTGCTATACAGACCGGTGAGCTCTTACCTCACCTTTTCACCCTTACCCCTGATAGGGGCGGTTGTTCTCTGTTACCTTAACTCTGCCCTCGCGAACAGCTTCCCATTAAGAAATACGATGCTCTGTGTTGCCCGGACTTTCCTCTTTCTGCCTTGCGGCAGCCAGCGGCAAACCGACCTACTGCAATTTGATGCAAAGATAGTTCATTTTCTTGGAATATATCTTACTGCTGTAAGTTTGGGTTTATTCGTTGCTTTGTTTAGTTCTCTTATCCTTATACATTTCATTGAACTTAGGACGAATTAGTAGACGTAGCGAAACATCATAATTCAGATAACTCCATACCCAGTCGATGAATACAGAAACCTTATTTCTCATTCCCACAATAGAAAGGATATGTACCAATAGCCACAACCACCACGCAACCCAGCCTCCAAAGCGGAGTTTCCCTAGGTCGGCAACAGCAGCATTACGTCCAATGGTAGCCAATGAGCCTTTGTCTACATATACAAATTTATCCCAATTGTCAGATTCTCCCTTATTGATATTTTTGGCTAGTTGCTTTGCCATCTGTAGGGCTACTTGGGCTACCTGAGGATGACCGATCGGATAACTTTCGGATGTTTGTAAAGAGGTATCGCCAATTGAGAAAATATCTTTATAGCCATTTACCTGATTGTATTCGTTTACAACCAAACGTCCTCGGTTGTATGCCGTTTCGTCAAGACCTGCTAAGCTATTTGGCTTAACCCCTGCCACCCAAAATACATTACGTGAACGTATTTGAGTGCCGTCAGCAATATTCACATAAGGGCTTTCTACCGATTTTACCGATTTCTCCTGATATACGATAACACCTCTGTCTAGTAATGTTTTTAATGCTGTTTCGGATGCTTGTTCCGACATGCCTGCCAATAGGCGAGAGCCTGCATTTACCAAGTGGATTTCCATTTTAGTAAAGTCTATTTCCGGGTAGTCTCTCGGCAAAACAGTTCTTCTCATATCGGCCAATGCTCCGGCTAATTCAACTCCTGTTGCACCTCCTCCGACGATAACAAACGTCAACAGTTCTTTTCGTTTTTCTTCGTCTGTTGTGATCAAAGATTCCTCGAAGCTTAGTAATATCCTGTTTCTCATCAAGAGTGATTCAGATACAGATTTTAGAGAGAATGTGTTTTCTATTAGATCTGTATTCCCGAAATAATTTGTATCACATCCTGTGGCGATAACTAAAAGATCGTATGTAATGATGCCGATATTTGTTTCAATCTTCTTATCAGATGTATTCACACTTAAAGCCTCACACATTCTGAAATGAAAGTCTTTATTTTTCTGAAAGTTCTTTCTATATGGATAAGATATCGAACTAGGTTCTAATCCTCCGATAGCTACCTGATAGAATAGAGGTTGAAACTGATAGTAATTGTTCTTGTCTATCAGTACTACCTGATATTGATTCTTATCCGCTCTTTTTGCAAGTTCGAGTCCGGCAAAGCCTCCTCCGATAATAACCAATCGTTTCTTCTTTCCGGAGTCGGGCAAGTTTGCTTTTATAATCATATTATAGATATATTTAAATTAAAAAACCATCTTACTGATAAGAGTTGATCAGTAAGGTGGTTTTATTTATATATAAAGATAAATTTAATTATCTTTCTTAATTTCCTATTTTGGCTTTAGCTTTCGCTTCCTTTTTTGATTCCCACTTAGCCTTAGCTACTTCGTAAACACCCGGAAGAATAGATACGACAACAATAATAATGACTACTTTGTCGAGATTTTTTTCTACCCATTCGTTACTTCCTATAATAGCACCTAAAGCACAAAAGATAACCACCCATGCTATACCTCCTATAACATTGTAAGAGAAGAAATGTTTATAGCTCATTTTGCCCATACCTGCAACAAAAGGAGCGAAGGTGCGAACAATAGGCACAAAGCGGGCAAGGATGATGGTTTTGCCTCCATGTTTTTCGTAAAACTTGTTTGTTTTTTCGAGATATTCTTGCTTGAATATCTTCGACTTGGGATTGCTGAAGAGCTTTTCTCCAAAGAGACGACCTATCGAATAATTTACTGCATCTCCTATAACAGCTGCTACAATCAGTATACCCACAAGGTAATAGATATGTAGCGGATTGTCGGGACGTACAGCGATAGCTCCCGCTAAAAACAATAAAGAGTCACCCGGTAAAAATGGTGTTACAACCAAACCTGTTTCGCAGAAAATGATCAAAAACAAAATGGCATATACCCATAAGCCATATTCAGTTACCAGCATGTCTAATGTTCCGCCTGTATCTCTTAACAGGTTAAGAAAGAAGTTCCAAACTTCGTGTAAGAATTCCATTTTAATGTTGTGTTACTTAATTTTTATGGTAATACGAGAAATGATGAGATTCGCACCTCATCATTTCCCATTAAATTTTTCACTGAACCAACAAGCCGGCTGCGACTTCATCTCTCTTTGCCTTTCCTGCCAATTGTTCAACAAGGCTTAGCGCAAAATCGATAGTCAGTCCGGGACCTCTTCCGGTAGTTATATTTCCGTCTATTACAACAGCTTTTTCTGTTTGCAATGTAGCTCCTTTCAGGTATTGTTCATATCCGGGATAGGCTGTTGCGCTCTTCCCTTCCAAAAGACCTAAGCCTCCTAAGACCATCGGTGAAGCGCATATTGCAGCAACCTTTTCACCTTTGTTGGCAAAAGCGAGTAGTTCTTTTTTCAAGCCCTCGTGTTCGTTGAATTTTGTTGTACCTCCGGGCAAAACAAGCATTTCTGCTTTAGAGAAGTCAACTTCGTCGAACATCAGATCGGCTATTACAGGTATTTGATGACTGGCAACCACTTGTTTGCTGTCAGTCAACGAAACTGTTTTCACATCCAAACCTCCACGGCGAAGAACATCGACTGTTCCAAGAGCTTCGATCTCTTCAAATCCTGTGGTCAGAAATAAAAATATAGTTTTCATATCCATTTAATTTAAATTAAACTTATATGTGATTGTTCCTTTTTGATTGGTGACAGATGACACTGTATTGAATTTTGTTCTTTTTGCCGCTCTTAGAGCTTCGTTCCGTAGATTTGTGTTTGGCGTATTTGTACCTTTTCCGATAGTGGCTTCTACTACATCACCTTTAGCATTTACCAATATATCGACAACAACAGTACCGTAATCGTCTACCGAATAGTTCGGTTTGATTAGTCCGCCACTGCCAAGGCTGCGTCCACCAAGATCGAACGATCCCCAGCCGCCAACTCCTGACGTTTTACCATAACTGGCATTTCCTGTTGGTACACCTTGTGTGCCTGTTCCTTCAGTATTGCCTCTGCTACCGCTACCTGTCCCATTGCCAAACAGCCCCGCCATTTGGTTGTTGATTTGTCCTTTCTTAGCCGCTTCTTGTTGTGCTACACGGTCAGCTTCAGCTTTCTTTCGCCTTTCGTCTGCTTCTTGCTGTTTCTTTTCTTCCGCTTTTTTCTTAGCTTCTTTTATAGCTACTGTTTCTTCCAGATTTTGAGTAACGGGAGCTTCCTTTGTGTTCGATACTGCCGGTTTTGTTTTGGTTGCAGTATTTTCTACCATCGGGATAGGATCTTCAACCACATTGGGTGAAGTGGCTTCTTCAGCACCAACGTCTCCATTGCCTCTACCAAAGGGCTCATCGTCTCCAAATGCATCGGGTACGTTGCCAAACATAACAGGAACTCCTCCCAAATCTTCGGCAGTCCTTGCCATTGGTGTCAAATCGAGGGTATAAAAAATAAGAGCTAAGATAATTAGCAAGTGAAATCCGATTGTTGCACCTAGACCTATTATTTTATCCTTCTGAGCTTCCATTTTTAGTCTACTTCAGTTTTTGGTTTCAGGCAATCCTTGTATGCCTTTATTGTATTTTCAAGACCCAAATACAATGCGTCGCTGATAAGGGCATGCCCAATAGAGACTTCATCTATTGTGGGTATATTTTCATATAGATAATTCAAATTTTCGAGACTGAGGTCATGACCTGCATTTAATCCTAGTCCAAGTTTCTTCGCTAATTTAGACGCAGCAACAAAAGGCTCTATGGCAGCCTCTTTGTTTTTGACATAATTGGAGGCATAAGGCTCTGTATATAGCTCAATCCTGTCTGTTCCCGTTTTTGCTGCTGCTTCTATTATTTCGAGTTCTGTGCCAACAAAGATAGATGTGCGTACACCTACAGCCCTGAATGTATCAACCAAATCGGATAGGAATTGTTGATGTTCAACAGTGTTCCAACCTGCATTGGATGTAATAGCATCTGGCTTGTCCGGAACAAGTGTTACTTGTGTGGGACGTATCGTTGTAACAAGGTCTATAAACTTTTGTGAAGGATAACCTTCGATATTAAATTCAGTTCTGATCTTTGCCTTTAAGTCATACACGTCTTTGAATCGAATATGTCTTTCGTCGGGACGAGGATGAACTGTTATACCTTCTGCACCAAATTTTTCGCAATCGAGAGCAACTTGTACAACATCCGGAACATTACCTCCTCGAGCATTGCGTAGTGTTGCAATCTTATTAATATTTACACTTAACTTTGTCATGTCAAACCATTAAAAACCGCCGTTCTTCACAAATTGCCAGAGATAGATGTTAATAGATAAAACTTTTTTAGCACCTTTGTGGAACGATATCAAACTACAAATGTAATATGATTTGATGAGAATGCGCGTATCAGTTCCGTTTTATTAACAGCTTAGAAAATCATTTGTTTGTATATAAATAGGTTCCGTTAAAAGTAAATGCGATGAAAATAGCCATATTCGGTAGCAAACATCAGAAGAAAGAACAGGTCGAAAAGTTATTTGGAATCTTAAACGATAACAACGTAGAAATCTATCTTCAGGAGAAATTCTATTACTACCTAAGAGATTGTCATCACTTGCAATATAATGTCGCAGGTATTATAAAGAACGATGAGTTCGATGTTGACCTAGTGGTAACAATCGGAGGAGACGGAACATTCCTGCGTACGGCATCGGTAATAGGCAAAAAGAATATTCCGATACTCGGTATAAATGCCGGACGATTAGGCTTTCTTGCAGATGTAGGCGAAGAAGATCTGGAAGCTACCTTCGAAGATGTCTTTTCGGGTAACTATCGTATCGAACATCGTAGCCAACTGCATCTGACTACCGAACATAAGATATATCATGGCTTCAACTATGCTCTCAACGAAGTGGCTATTATGAAGCAGGATACGGCTTCGATGATCACCGTGCATGCATATATCAACGACGAATACCTGACTTCGTATGAAGCTGACGGACTCGTTATGGCTACACCTACAGGCTCTACAGCATATTCACTCAGTGTGGGAGGGCCGATAATAGCGCCCGATGCTCACAACTTCGTTATTGCTGCCATAGCCCCTCATAGCCTGGGAGACAGACCTTTGGTTATAACAGATGATAGTATCATCACCTTTGATGTAGAAAGCCGTAACAATAGTTTTCTCATCTCATTGGACGGAAGGTCTAATGTATTTCAGGCAGGAACGAAGCTGACTGTAAAAAAGGCAGACTTTACCCTTCAGGTATTAAAACGGAAAGATAATACCTTCTACAAAACGTTGAGAAGTAAACTGATGTGGGGCGTTGATCCCCGCCAAAGCTAAGACCTTCCCGTAAGATTATAGGAACAGCGATTCATGTATAATCTCTCCTACTGTAGGATGAGGGAATACAATTTTCTGAAATTCTTCTACAGTAAATCCTTTTTCGATGGCAATGCCCGCTATAACCACCAGTTCCGAGGCGGGATTACCTAACATGTGGCAACCTATGATTTTTGAATCTTCGTCGATGATCAGTTTGCAAACACCATTTCCAAGTTCATTTTCAGCTACAAAACGTCCCGAATATGCCATTGGGAGTTTGTGAGCAGTGTATTTTATACCTTTAGCCGTAAGCTCTTCTTCTGTTTGTCCTACTCCTGCAATCTCAGGGTTGGTGTATACCACTCCCGGTATTGCCTTGTAGCTCATGCTGTCGGTCTTACCTAGAATATGATTGATGGCTACTTCTCCTTCACGTACCGCAGTATGTGCCAGAAGTGAATATCCTGTAATATCTCCGCATGCATATACATTGGGATGAGACGTCTGCATATTCTCATTCACCTTCACGCCGTTTCTGAACAACTCGATATTTAGCTTATCCAGATTCAGGTTTGCTGTAACAGGGCGTCGTCCTGTGCTCAGTAATATCTGAGAGGCTTCGATTGTCGATTGTTCCCCGTCTTTTTCGATAATAATCTGACCGCCTTTTATTTCAACGATCTTGGTGTTCATGTGAAAGTCGATACCTTTCTTGGTATATTCTGCACGAAGCATCGCTGATAGTTCTTTGTCCATTGCGCCGAGTATTTCGGGTAACATTTCTATCACTGTCACTTTTACTCCCAGACTATTAAAGAATGAAGCAAATTCGACACCGATAACTCCCCCTCCGATAACGGCTAAAGATTCCGGTACGTCCTTGTTGTCTAATGCTTCTTTCGATGTCCAGTACCCTGATTCGCTGAGTCCCTTGATAGGAGGAATAATTGTTTCAGAGCCTGTAGATAACAATACCTTCGCTGCGGTAATCGTTTCACCGTTGCATGATATGACGATATTACGCTCTCCGTCTTCACCTTCGATAGTTGCTTCGCCTATGATTACTGTTACATCATGAGCAGCCATTTTCTGTTTGATGCCGGCTACCAGCTTACGCACTGTTTTTTGTTTGCGGGCAATTATTTTAGGCAGATCGAAAGTTGGGCTTCCTTCTACGCCGACTCCATACTTCGCAGAGTTTTTTACATTATCTAGGGTCTTTGCCGAGTATAGAAGGGTTTTGGTTGGGATGCAACCTTCATTGAGGCATACGCCACCCAATGCATTCCTTTCGAATAATACAGTTTTTAATCCGTTGGCAGAAGCTCTTTCGGCTGCGGTATAACCTGCGGGCCCTCCTCCAATAATAGCAACATCGTATAAAGTCATATTCTAATTATATAGTAAAAAAAGTAACAAGGTTACAAAAATAATTGATATTCATTTTCAGTATCTTATGAGCAAAAGGTGACAAAAGTGACAGTTTTATCGCTGTTTTTATCTGTTACCTTTTATCCTCTGTGCCTACTCTGATAAAGATAAAATCTTATTGTTTTTATACAAGACGAGTTTGTCATATTATAAGATATAGCAACATGGTAAAGATAGGGAATTTAGTGATTTGTTCCTCCCAATAGAAGTTAGATTATTCGACTTGCTATTGTTTTTTGCTTTACATTCCTTAAATACATCGTCTCAGCTTATTTGTGTGAAAGAAGTTTACTCTTTCAATGTTATCCTTTCCCCTGTAATTATAATTAATCTTTATATACCTGAAAGTAGGTGTTTTTTCTATTCAAAATCATTATTTATGGTGATTGTAGCTTTTTGTACTGATTTATATTTTTGTGCCGAAAAAGCACTGTTTATTTTTATATAAACGAGTAAGCAAATTAAGTAGACAAAAAATGCCGGGCTCATCCCAAAGGATAACTAAAATATCTATAATCTTTTGATAGTAGAAATAGACTTTGTTTACGTATATCTGAAACATACGTGTGTTAAGCTGATTAACATACAAAATTATTATCATAAAATTACTTACAAATGCAACAACAACGTATTTCTTTACGCCTGTTCGGTATAATGTTTTTGCTTATGGGCATTGTCATATCATTGTCTGCACAGCAAAAATCGGCTGTTATAAGTGGTCGGGTATTTACTTCTGATGGAAAACCAGCTTCTAACGTTAGTATAACGATCGAAGAATTACATAGGAGCGATATGTCGAATTCTCAAGGATTCTATAAGATATCAGGCGTTCATGCCGGACGTTACACGCTCTTGTTCTCATCTGTGGGACTGCAATTGTCTAAAGTAGAAGTCGCTGTAGAGTCAGGTAAAGACCTACAGGTTCAGGATGTTTTCTTAAACGAAACGACCGAAAATCTGCAAGAGATAGAAATTATAGCAACCAAGAAAAACCCTTTTGCTGAGAAAATAAGTGCATCGGTTGCTAAACTCCCACTTGCCGACTTGGAAAATCCGCAGGTATATAATACAATCAACAAGACGGTTATTAAAGAACAAGTCGTTACAAGCCTCAATACAGCATTGAAAAATGCGACAGGTATAACTCGTTTGTGGGAAAGTACCGGACGTGCAGGCGATGGTGCGGAATATTACACCATGCGTGGATTTTCTTTGCAACCTACCATTGTGAATGGTGTGGCTAACATCAGCAACGGAGCTTTAGATCCGGCGAATGTAGAAAATATAGAAGTGGTAAAAGGTCCTTCGGGAACGCTTTACGGTGGAAATCTTATTTATTATGGTGGTCTGATCAATGTTGTTACCAAGAAACCGTATGATACTTTTGGCGGAGAGTTTGGTTACATTACAGGTAGTTATGGGTTAAACAGAGTAACAGCGGATGTAAACACACCGTTGAGCGACAAAGCCAGTATGAGGATCAATGGAGCTTACCATTATGAAAATACATTTCAGGATAATGGTTATTCAAAATCATTTTTTATAGCTCCTAGCTTTAAGTTTAAGGCTTCAGATCGCTTAACTTTCTTTATTAATACGGAATATAAATCGTTGGAGAGAACAACAGCTCCTATGATTTTCTTATACCGTTCTGCTCCCGTTACTTTCTCAAATATTGATTTGTTTGAAAAGAACTATAAGAAATCATATACAAGTAATCGCCTTGCTGTCAATAATCCTACCTACGGTATGCAAGCTCAGGCTTTATATAAAATCAATGAAAACTGGAACTCGCAGACTATTGTGGCCGCCAGCAATACAAAATCTGACGGATATTATCAATATTTATGGGACAATGTAAATGGTAGCGATTTTACACGCTATATTTCCAGATTAAATTCTTCTACCGATGCTATAAATGTTCAGCAAAACTTTACAGGAGATCATAAGTTTGGTAACATGCGTAACAGAGTTGTTTTCGGTGTAGATTATTTACAGAAAGAATATCAGGACAATGGTTATGCTTGGGTTGGAAACGGAGTTGTGTCGCTTGCCAATCAGACAGATACAGGCGTGCTTACCGCTACAGGTGTGGATGCTCTTTTATCTGCTGATCCGGGGAGTGTATCCAATTCTACCGTTAAAATTTGGAGTACCTATTTGTCTGATGTTGTAAATTTTACTCCTCAATTGTCAGCATTGGTAGGACTTCGCTTGGATAACTATTCAGCATCAACTTCGTGGAATGCTAAAGAGGTGAAAAATCAGGTGACTTTCTCTCAAAAATTAGGTCTTGTTTACCAGCCAATATTGCAACATCTTTCTTTGTTTGCTAATTATATGAATGGCTTTCAAAATCTTGAACCTGTAACGCAGCACGATGGTTCTGGTAATACTTCTATGAAGATCTTGAAACCTGAGAAAGCGAATCAATGGGAAGTGGGTGTGAAAAGCAACCTGTATAATGATAGAGTTTCGTTGACTGTGAGCTACTATGACATCAAAGTTTCTAACAAGACGATGGCTGATCCGGCGAATGTGTTGAATGTAATTCAAGGCGGAGTGGTAAAGAGCAGAGGGGTAGAGGTTAGCCTTATTGCCAATCCTGTTGTAGGGTTGAATATGATTGCTGGTTATAGCCACAATTACAATAAGATAACAAAGGATGCTGCCGATGGTGATTATATCGGTCTAAGATCGGAAGAGTCAGGTCCGGCAAATTTGTTTAATGCATGGGTAAGCTACAAATTGACTACAGGTTCATTGAAAGGGTGGGGAGTAGGCGCAGGAGCTAACTACGCATCAGAATATAAAACACTCAACAGACACTCAACCGGTAGTTTCACTTTGCCAAGTTATACTATTTTCAATGCATTGATCTCTTATAATGGAGATAACTATACCATCAGTTTGAAAGGGGATAACCTCGCCAATAAAAAATATTACGGAGGATGGAGTACAGTTACGCCGCAGAAATTGCGTACCATATCTCTTGCATTGAATTATAGATTCTAAGAAATAATGAGGTTGTCCCAAAAGTAATATTTAAATAATGAAGATTACTTTTGGGATATCCTCTTTAAATTTTCTAATTAAAAAAAAACTCTCATGACATTCAAAAAGATAGCTTATCAACTGCATCTTTACCTGGGGCTTATCTCCGGGCTTATTTTTTTTATTGTATGCCTGACGGGAGCTATTTGGGCATTAAAGCTGAATGGATGGGTAGATCAGGAGAAACTGCCCGAAGTATCGCAAGGCAAACATACGACGGTTGTTTCGCCCTCATCGGTAATAGAAATTGCCAAGAAAGAATTTAAAGATAAAACGCCTGATTATATAGAGTATTCGGAAGATGCCCCAATTAAAGCAACTTTTCGTGGGCAAGGGTATAATTATTCGCTACAAATGGATCCTTATACGGGCAAAGTGATATCGGTAAAAGGAGCTGAAGGTTCTTCGGGGTACGACTTTTGGGATTTCATTGGGATGGGACACTTTTCACTTTGGCTTCCTTATAGTATAGGGCAACCCATTGTAGGCTATTCTACATTGGTTTTTGTGGTTGTAATAATCACAGGACTTATTCTTTGGATTCCGAAAAGTAAAAAAGCCCTTAAATACAGTCTCTGGTTCAGATGGAAGAAGAAAACCAAAATGTATAAGAAAGTGTATGATTTGCACAATATTCTTGGTTTTTATGCCGCTTTTATACTCCTTATCATAAGCCTTACGGGTATGGTGTGGGCATTGGAATGGTGGTCGCAGGGTGTATATAAGGTTACTTCGGGTGGCAGGGTAATGCCTGAATGGAGAATGGCACAATCCGATACATTGCATGTTGATACTCCTGCTAAAGATATTTATCTGGGAATTGATTCATTGTTTTCGGATCTGTCGCAAAAAGCTCCTACAGCTCAGGCTTTTTCGATATATTTACCCAATGTAGAAGATAAGGCTTCAGCCATTATGATAACCGTATTCCCCGACAAGAAACTGTACTATAATGTAGATAGGTACTCGTTTGACAAATATAGCTTTAAACAGGTTGAGGTTGACCATCCGTATCAGGGCAAATATGAAAACAAAGATTTTGCAGACAAGCTACGCCGTATGAATTATGATATTCATATCGGAGCCATAGGCGGTACAGCGGGCAGATTATTGGTATTTCTTTCTACTCTATTTGGTATGAGCCTGCCGTTGACAGGATTATATCTTTACATCAGAAAGAGGAAAAAGACGAAGGAGAAAAAGAGTAATATTGCTGAATAAGATTATCTACCCACTTGCAAAACACTTTTAGTTCAGCCGGATTATAGCCATCCTTTCGCCAATGGTTTAATAGAGAATCGGACTTGTTTAATATCTGGTTTTCTATGGGTTTTATCTTTTGCAGAATGCCGTTGCCATCAGCGGTAATGAGTGCCGCTAGATTGATATAGTCATTGCCTTCTCCCCGGTCTATGGGGAAGAGTTGTTTCTTTAGTTTCAGAGACCAATCGCATAGCTTTGCATTTCCTGTTTCATCGGCAATCATTGTGGATGGGTACCAATTGTCTTTATTGAGCCATACGGGTACAACCACTGTGGTAAGTGGTGAACCTAATATCGTCCACATAGTGGTAAGCGAAGCGGGTTCAGCCTTTTTCACGCCTTGCACAACGATAACCGAAGAGGTAGAGTAGCGGGGTATATAGTCTCTGAATGCTGCAAAAACAGTCTTTGAAGTGTCTTGAGGCATTATGTCATATAAGTTTGTCCCGGTCAGTCCGTGTGTGAGATGACGTGAAACATCCTGTAACAAGAAGCGGTAAGAAAGTGAGCCTGATAAAGCAGCATTGTAAAATAACGGTTCGGCAGCCTGATAGCGGCTCAAACCCTTATCTCTGGCTCTATCTCCCGAAAAAGAATAATTGGTGCGTATAATATATCCCATAGGAGCTACGGAAGGATCATTTGCATCGTATTTCTTGAAAGTATAATCGCCTGTTTCGTAATAGGCAGCTCCTCCTTGTGCGTCTATCACCCCGAAGTTTGCATTTACATAAAGAGGCTTCGGTAATGTTTCCAGCATTTTTTCGAAATCGGCAAGCGTTGCACATTGTTGCAGAGCCATTTTTATGACAATCCCTTCACGTTCCTCAGGTCCTACTTCGTTCTCATTCAGGTTGTACGATGCTGAATTCATTATGGCAAAGCCTGTAGAGTTGTAGCCTCCCCATACTTCTTTGCCTGTCTTATCTGTACTGTTTACAATGCCAATGTACTGATACTTACCATCGCTAAAAGCCATTAGCTTATTCTGTAAGGCACTTGTATCCCTGTGTTTGTAGAGCAAGGGGCGTCCGTCGATAGTTCCTTTACCTGATATAATAGCAGTGGTGCATGCTATGGCGTGACCGGAAAGTACGAATAGCAAAAGATAAATAAAATATAGGCGTTTCATAGTAACTGATTTTAAGACAGATAAAAGTAATATATTTTATTCTATATATATCATCTTTTTTGTCATACCTCCGTCAACTACAATATTTTGTCCATTAATAAAATCATTCGCCGGATCGCAAAGGAACAGGCAAGTGCGAGCTATATCTTCGGGTTTGCCCACTCTGCCCGAAGGGTGCTGCTTATGGTCTTCGGGACGTAAATCGCCATAATGCCCTGTGTCTATCCAGCCCGGACTGATACAGTTCACCGTTATATTATATTCACTAAGGGAAATAGCTAAAGCGTGAGTAAGCGATACGATTGCTCCTTTAGATGCCGCATAGGCTTCGGAATTCGGTTCGCTCATCAGGTAGCGGGTAGATGCCATGTTGATTATTCGCCCGTAGGTGTTTAATTCTTTATTTAGTGAGCGGTGTTTTGCTAATGATTTGGCTAATATGAATATAGGACGTAGGTTGATGTTCAGAACTTTGTCGAAGTCTTCTACTGACACATCGAGTATCGATCCGAAATTGCTAACTCCTACATTATTGATAATGATATCTATATTTCCTTTCTGGGAGATAATAGTATGAATAAGGTCACTCAAAGCTCTTGCATCGGAAACATCAAGTTGGGCGAATGAGCATTTATAGCTTTTCATCTCTTCGCTTAGTCGCTTTCCTGCCTCTTCATCCATATCGCAAAAAGTAACATCTGCTCCTTCTTCGCAAAAAGCTTTTACTATGCTTCTGCCAATACCATTGGCTCCGCCTGTGACAAATACTATCTTGTTTTGCAAACTCTCCATAATTATTGTGCTTATTTGGGGATGAATACCTCTTCAAATAATACTTTCATTCTGCTTTTTACTTCTTCCATATCTACCTTATGCCCAAGCTCTTTTTCAAGCGATGTTACGCCTTTGTCAACAAAGCCACAAGGATTGATAAGTGAGAAATAAGATAAATCTGTATTTATGTTGAATGCAAATCCGTGCATTGTCACAAAGCGGCTACTACGCACACCTATCGCCGCAATCTTTCGTGTGCGAGCAGAGACTGTTGTATCTATCCATACACCTGCTGCACCTTCGAGTCTTTCAGCTTTGATATTGTAAGACGCCAAAAAACGAATTATAATTTCTTCTAGGTTAAAGATGTATTGTCTCAGTCCGATGTCGTATGATTCTAAATCGAAGATAGGATAACCTACAAGTTGTCCCGGGCCGTGATATGTAATATCTCCTCCACGATCTATTTGGAAAAGTGATACTCCTTTTTCTTTTAGAAAATTTTCCTGAAACAGAAGGTTTTCATGTTTACCATGTTTGCCAATTGTTATAACATGTGGGTGCTCGCAAAACAAGAGGTAGTTTTCGGGCTGTTCCCCTTTCTCCTTAAGGGATAGGGCTTCTGCGAATAACTCTTGCTGGTATTTCCATGCATGCCCGTATTCTATATTTTCTAGATCTTTGTATATCATTGTATTTACTTATTTATTTAACTTTTCCCGGATTTTTATTTATAAAATCTTTCCAACTTGTAAATTTCTTTTCTTGTGTAGGGTTGTTTGTTTGGAAATAATGGCAAACTGCAGCGGCTAAACCATCAGTAGCATCCATCTGAGTTGGCATATTACTGTCGGGTATATGGAGGAAATGTTGTAACATATAGGCAACTTGTTCTTTAGCTGCACGTCCATTTCCGGTAATTGACATTTTTATTTTCAATGGGGCGTATTCAAAAATGGGAATGTCCCGCGATAATGCAGCAGCCATAGCTACCCCCTGAGCTCTACCCAGCTTGAGCATACTTTGCACATTCTTTCCAAAAAAAGGAGCTTCGATGGCTAGTTCATCGGGTAGGAATTCATCAATCAGCCCAATTATCCGTTCAAAAATCCGTCGGAGTTTCAGATAATGGTCGTCATACTTACTGAGTTGTAGTACCCCCATTGCTAATAGTTCGGGCTTGTTATTCACTACACGCAAGATACCGTATCCCATTACTTGTGTGCCGGGGTCGATACCCAATATTATTCGTTCTTTTTGTATCATACTACAAGCTTATTTCTTCTAATAATGTAACAAACCCCAAAGCCTTATTTCCAAACAGAGAGGTTAGCTCTTTCTGGAGAGCTTCGCCTTCTGTAGCATACCAGTGATTGAGCGTATCTACATTCTTCACCTTGAACTGTAATGAATAGCTGGTTCCACTTTCCTCATGCTGTGCGTGGATACGTGCGAAACGAGGTTCGTATAAGAAACCGCTATTCGTTGCTTTGATTATGTAAACATCTTTGATAAAACGGATATAATCGTTGCAGACTTCGTCTTCTACATGAAATGTAGTATTGAAAATGATCATTTGTCAGTGTTTTTTTTCTAAACAAAAATACGAAAAGTTTATGGGTTTTTCTTCAAGAATGAAACAAGCTGTTCTTGCTTATGGAATTTTATAGATTTAGATATCTATTAGAGAAAGATAATTATTATGATTATGAGAAGTATGTTTTTTACTTATTTTTTTATATTGCTATTATTTGTAATGCACAGACTAACGGGAACGTTTTAATTACAACAGAACCAATGCCGACATATCCGGGTGGAGAAAGTGCTTTATATTCTTTTATCGAAAAGAACTTGGAATATCCCAAATCTGTTCAAAAACAAGGGATAGAGGGACAGGTCGTTGTACAATTCAATATTGCGCCTAATGGGGAAGTCGTGAATGTGAGAATAAAAGAGGGTTTAGAGTCTTCGTGTGATAGCGCTGTTGTAAGAATGGTAAAAATGATGCCTAAATGGATTCCGGTAAATAAGAATAGGCTCTCGGATGAATTTACTTTACCTGTCATTTTTAAATTAAAGTCAGAATAGGCATATTAATATTGTTAGTAAATGATTTCTTTAAATTAAAGAGGTTGTCCTGAACCAATTTTCAGAACAACCTCTTTGAATATTTATATAAGTTAATTAAGGTTTTAAGTCGACAAAAGAAGCCTTGTTATTCAGTACATTATTTACTTTTTCTACAATTTTTGTTTCCGGCAACATAAATGACTCTTTCAGCTTTGTGTCTAGAGCAGATGCCGCCACTTCAATCTGATAAGAACCTTTGTCTGCTACCCATGCGCTCTTTCCTTGATTAAAAGAAGCTAAATCGCGAAGAGTTAAACGTAAAGTTACTGTTTGTTCTTCTCCCGGTTTTAGCAATCGGGTCTTGGCAAAAGCCTTAAGTTCTTTTGCGGGTTTATCTATAACATTCGTTGGCGAGGATAAATATAATTGAACAATCTCTTTTCCTGCCGCTTTTCCTGTGTTCTTCACATTAACGCTTACATACAGTTCGTTGTCAAACACCTTGTCGCTTATTCTCATATCAGAATACTCAAATGTTGTATAAGACAGACCATATCCAAACTCGTATGCAGGTTTTACATTAAAGGTGTTGAAATATCGGTATCCTACATATACTCCTTCTTTATACATCACTTCAGTCGGCTTGTCGGCAGGAAGTCCTTGGAAATTGTCGGCAGAAGAAACATCCTCATATCTTACGGGGAATGTCATAGATAATTTTCCCGATGGGTTTTCTTTCCCTGATAAAATGTCCGCTACAGAGTTTCCGGCTTCTTGCCCCGGAAGCCAAGCCATTAAGATTGCGTCCACTTTGTCTTTCCAGCTTGCAACTTCTATTGCTCCTCCATTATTGAGAACCACTATCACTTTTTTCCCTTGAGCGTGAAATATAGATGATACATTATCTATTAGGTTCAGTTCTTCTTGTGTCAGTTTAAAATCAGCTTCAATCTTTCTATCGTCCAATTCTCCCGAACTTCTTCCTATAGTAATTATTGCAACATCATTTTTTGAGGCACTTTCTTTTATCATCGACTCCTTAAGTTTTGGTTGAGGCATTAGGGGAACCAGCATTAACGGGTTAGCCTTCAACGCTTCTTTTACTTTGGCTACCTCAGCATTTACAAATGGAGTATAAAATTGATCTAGTTTCTGATCCGTTGAATAGCCTGCATTCTTTAGTCCCTCTTTTAGTGATACAATATATGCCTTGTTTACATCTCCACTACCTGTTCCTCCGGCAATGAGATTGTAAGATAAGCTTCCGAAAACAGCCAGATTCTTTGTGCTTGGAGCAAGAGGGAGAGCATTCTCTTTATTTTCTAATAAAACCATGCCTTCGGTTGCTGCCTGACGTGTGAGTTCTGCATGTTTTTTCAAGTCGGGTTTGTTTGAAAATTGATAGTTTCTTATTTTGTTTGAAGACAAGATCATATCCAATATTCTCTTTACACAAATATCCAAATCCCCTTCGGTAAGAGCTCCCGATTTTAAATCATTCAGTATGTCTTCTTTTTGTGAAGGAATACCCGGCATTAATAAGTCATTACCGGCTTTTAGTTGCAGCGATGTGTTGTGTTCTTTCCCTTTACCCATCAGAGCTTCTAGTCCGTTGCTATATCCACCAAACCAGTCTGTTATAACTACACCTTTGTATCCCCATTCGTCTCTTAGTATTGTTGTCAGCAAATCATAATCGGCAGAAGTATATATTCCGTTTATCTTATTATAAGAAGACATTATGGTTGCTGGGTTTGATTCTTTAACTGCGATTTCGAAACCTCTTAAATAAATCTCTCTTAATGCCCTCTGAGATACATTGACATTCAAGTCCATTCTGTTTTTTTCACTGTTGTTTGCCGCAAAGTGTTTTACCGATGTTCCCGAACCGTTCTCCTGTATACCGTTTATCATTGCCGCCGCAATTTTTCCTGTCAATAAAGGGTCTTCCGAGTAGTATTCATAATTTCGTCCACAGAGTGGGTTCCGCATAATATTGATAGCCGGAGCAAGTTGTATATCAGATCCGTATTCCAATACTTCGTTTCCTATTGCTCGCCCTACTTGTTCTATCAACTTTGTATCCCAAGTGCAAGCTAATAGAGTGCCCACTGGGAAGCCGGTTGCATAAAATGTTTGATCTGTGTTTTTTCTGTTTGGGCTGATGCGCACACCTGCCGGCCCGTCTGTCATCACAATAGCCGGGATACCATATTTGTCAAGAGGATAAGTTGTGCCGGCAGCACCCGGGACTAGGTATTCTGTTCCTCCTACTACCATGTCTTTTATCAACCCCTCGAAGCCTTTCATGCCCGTTCCCAACACTAGATTTATTTTATCGTCTAGTGTCAGGCGAGTCATTAAGTCTGAAATTCGTTTGTTGTTGGGCAAACGAGTATCTTCATACGGTTGTAGTTTTCCGTCATTATTTAAGTCTGGGAATGTTTTTCCATCTACAACAATTTGTTTAGGCGGTTGGCCTAATAATTCAAAAGTTGCGATAATTAAACAAAAACCTGTTAAAATATATTTTTTTATCATATCAATATTTTTTTATCAATTTTATAATAACGTATTTTACACACCAGAGGCAAAATTAATACATATGCCCATATGACGTACACAATACGCTTTTATTTTTTATGTTGTATAACATGCAGCATGAGGGATCATGTCGTCTGAAAAATAGATATTGGTTTAATGATGTAAAGAAGAGAGACTTATGAAATCATTGTACTTGGAGACTTTTAAAGCACAGACAGAGAATATACACCCGGGACTATCTGTAGACTGTGTTATTATATCTTTTCATGAGCAAAAAATGAAGATATTGCTCAATAAATATAAATTAAGTAAACTGTGGATGTTGCCGGGAGGTTTAGTCCATAAAGAAGAGGATGTTGATGAAGCTGTACAAAGGGTTTTACTTCAGCGCACCGGTTTGACTAACATAAAATTGAGACAATTCTATTTATTTGGAAAGAAAGATCGTTGTAATATAGATAACAATAGAGATCTGCTGGAAAGTTACGGTGTTAGCCCTGACGATATCCCCAATTTGATGAGCCGATATGCGACGTTGGGTTATTTTGCTTTCGTGCGTTACGATCAGGTATCGTTGAGCGAAGACGATACAGACTTGAGTATGTGGTTTGATATAGATAAAATACCTAAACTCAGCCATGACCATAATGAAATCATAAATCGGGCAATAAAGCATATACGACTGCTTATAGACGTTATTCCTATCGGATATGAATTGCTTCCCGAGGAGTTTACGATAGTAGAGTTGCGAAAGATATATGAAGATATATTGGGAGAGGAACTTGATAAGCGTAATTTTAGAAAACGAATGTTAACTTCTGAATTAATTGTTAGTCTCGATAAAAAAAGAGAATCCGATCCCTATCCTCAGCCAAACTTGTACTCTTTCAATATGAAGAGAATAGAAGAGCTGTTGGATTTATGATATAATCATTTTGTTATTATTTATGTGTATCCAAGTATGTTTTATCCATGCTTGGATATTTTTTTTCTTGTTTTATGTTTTAAAACATGTTATTTTGTTGTAGCGTATATTGTACGCTAATAAATAATGCTATACTTTTGTATCGCGTATTAAATACACCACACGTAAAAGACTGAACTTAACAAAATTAATCCCTAATGTTTTAACATAAATATGAGAAATATAAATAAAGTAATATATACCGCTATCTTACTATCCTTATTGGGTAGTACAACTATATATGCGCAAAAGGTTGAGGCGCTAAAAAAGGATACGGTTGCAGCCGATGCTAAGGATGAAAAAAACATGATGCTGAATGCTAGCAGCAGTACAGGGCCTCGTACGGTAAATATCGGACTGCCTGCCGGCGTTGGCGGTACATCGGTTATGGAAAATGGACTACCTGTCTCTTACTTTTATTGGCCGGTTCTCCCCACTAGAGCATGGCGATTGGATGCTTCAACTATAGGTTTCGAAACTCTAAACTTAAATCAGACAGCATTGCGTACGGGAGATGTTGGCATTTCTATTGCTACGTATGATAATCTGGGGACAGATAGGGTATTTGGTAATTTTGACATTACCGGAAACCATTACGGCTTGATGAAAGCTACCGGTGCTATAAGTGCTCCGATCAATAAAAATGGACTTTCTTTTGCAGCAGGATTTTATCTTAATTATGATCCCGGAACATTAGACGTCCCTTTCAAAAAATACTATAATGACCAGACTCAAATGTTTAAAGGTGCATTGACCCAGAAGTATAACGGAGGCAGGGATAAGATCAGCGTTATGTATAAATATATGAATACAGGTGGAATATCTTTAGGATTCAGTCCCTTTTACTATAATGGGGATGGTAGTATAAAGGAAATTCCAGGTGTAAAAATCGGACGGTCTTCATTCTTTGAAAAATCAGGAAAAGTATGGATGAAAGACGTGTATTCAGGGAATATGATTGAAGAAGATATGTTTGACCAAAATAAATGGAAAACACATGAATTGTATCTTATCGGAGAAAACAAATTTGATAATAACTGGAACTTAAACTATACATTTAAATTGTCACAAACCAAAGGCTCTCAATTGATCCAGGTGCTGTTAGGTGCACACGATATCACAGGTTATAGCTATATGGATGGTACGCCTGTAAAAGGGAATGCCGGTATTCAGCATTGGCTCTTCTCTAATCCCGAAATGACTATAAAAACTCTATCAGGAGTTTTGAATCTGAATAAAAAGACCAATACGCATGATTTTAATATAGGCTTAATGGGGGCTATGTATAATCCGGGAGAATATTATACAAAAACCTCAACATATTATACAGACGTAAAAGAGAACCCTTCTAAAGTTGTTGATAACTCAAATCAGATATTTCAATTTGATCAATACGGTCAAATCAAAAGTATAGTAGGAAATGAAATGTACAATATAGGAACAGAGTACGATAGCGGATATGAAAGAAAACTGGCTTTATATTTTTCTGATAAATGGAATATCAGCCCAAATTTTAATGTGGGATATGGTGCGAGAGTGGAATGGCAAAAAGTTAAGGGAACTTATGCCCCTAGATATAATAAGAATGGAGATCTTTTGTCTGTAACAGCGCGTAATGCCGATGGGACTTTATCTAAAGACAAATCTAAATATAAAGCAATAAATGATGATTATCTGAATCTTGTTTTTAATGCTGATGCTCTTTATAAACTGACAAATAGCTTTGGTTTACTAGCTGATGCCGGATATAACAGGCAATCACCTCACTTGGAAAGCTATGCAGGTCAATACGAAGTAGATGCCAAGCAAAATACAGTATTAAGTGGAGGCTTAGGTTTATACTTCAATCACCCGCTGGTAGAGTTGGTATCGAAAGGTACTTTTATTAGTAAAAATAATTATGTTGGACGCATGGACCTGAAGTTAGGAAATGAAAGTGCTAACACGGTTATTTACTACGACATTCAAACACTGGGTTGGACGACGGACTTTATGTTTACGCCGTTTAAGTTTTTCGACAATTCTCTAAAAAACTTTAACCTTCACTTTTTAGTGACACTGCAAGATCCTGTTTACAAAAATTATTCGATCAATCCTAAGTTCCCGAGTGGAGCAATGCTTCCGGAGCCTGTAAAGTTTGACGATAAAAATGTTCTTGTAGTTTCTAAATTCTTACTCGAGATAGATCCTAGCTATTCATTCGGTATAGATAAAAATACAAACGCAAGAGTTTGGCTAAGTGGTCGTTATTATAGCAAGCAATATGCAAACCTGCCAAACAACTTATATTATAAAGGTCACTGGGAAACATTTGGAGGTTTGAATATAAACTACAAAGGACACTTCGATTTTTATGCCAATTTTGTAAACCTGCTTAATCAAGAAGGTATCGGCGGTACAATCGGAGGAACAGACCTATATAATCAAGAGCAGGCAAATGCAGTTGCCGGAACTATACAGGGTGCGACCTATATTCGTCCGTTTACAGCAGAATTTGGTATTAAGTACAGATTTTAATATAATATTTTAATAAATAGAGATTATGAGAAAAGTTTTATTATTAGCTCTTTGGGGACTATCCTTATGTGTGTATAGTCAAAACAAAGGCGATACAAAGATGAATCAGTTTATAGATAATCTGATGCAGCAAATGACGTTTGAAGAGAAAGTGGGGCAGTTAAATCTTGCAGCATCACCTGCTCTGATGACAGGGACTACTTTTACTGAGAATATAAATGAAAAGCTTACAAAAAGCCAACTCGGAGCTTTCTTGAATGTTATAAGCCCTGAAGAACAGAAAAAGGCGCAGGAAATAGTAACTACGCAAACACGCATGAAGATTCCGCTTCTTTTTGGATTGGATGTTATTCATGGCTACAAAACTATTTTTCCTATTCCGTTAGCTCTTGCATGTACATGGGATCCGGCTTTGATTGAGAAAACAGCACGCAGAGCTATTGTAGAAGCTACCAGTACAGGTATAAACTGGGTATATTCACCGATGGTAGATATCTCTCGCGATCCGCGTTGGGGACGTGTGGCTGAAGGCGCAGGCGAAGATCCGTATCTTGGCGGACTTGTTGCAAAAGCAATGATTAGAGGTATTCAAGGTGACGATCTGAGTGCTGATAATACAGCCATGGCATGCGTAAAGCACTTTGCCCTTTACGGAGCATCGGAGGCAGGTAAGGATTATAACACAGTGGATATGAGTCGGGTTCAGATGTTTAATTACTACATGGAGCCATATAAAGCAGCCGTAGAAGCCGGAACAGGAAGCTTGATGACATCATTCAATTTGGTAGAAGGAATTCCTGCTACAGGAAACAAATGGTTGCTTACAGATGTGTTGAGAAAACAGTGGGGCTTTGATGGTTTTATTGTTACTGACTTTACATCTCTCAACGAAATGATAGATCATGGTATGGGAGATCTGGAAACAGTAACCGGCTTAGCTCTAAATGCAGGAGTAGATATGGATATGGCCGGAGAAGCTTTCTTAACAAAGTTAGCCGGATTAGTGAAAAAAGGTGTTGTAAAACAAGCAGATATAGACGCGGCTTGTAGAAGAGTGCTTGAAGCTAAATATAAACTTGGTTTGTTTGAAGACCCTTTCCGCTATTTGAAACGTGTAGGAGAGCCATTGGTGACACCAGAATCGAGAGCTTTGGCTCGTGAAGCTGCCAGACAATCTACTGTTTTACTGAAGAATGCAAACCAAACTTTGCCTTTACAGAAAAAAGGGAAAATTGCTTTGGTCGGTCCTCTTATGGATTCACAATATGATATGATGGGTACATGGGCACTTACTGCCGATAAGAAATATTCGATAACACTAAAAGAAGGTATTAAAAATGCAGTGGGTGATAATGCTACTGTAGTATATGCGAAAGGAGCAAATATAGTTGATGATGAGTTTATCTTTGATAAGTCAAATTTTTATGGTTTCCCATTTGTATCCAAAGATCCTAAATCTCCGGAAGAATTACTAAAAGAAGCTGTTGAAGTTGCAAAACAGTCTGATGTTGTAGTTGTGGCTTTAGGTGAAGGAAATAGCCAAAGTGGAGAATCGGCATCAAGAACAAATATTGATCTTTTCGAAAACCAAAAAACATTGCTTAAAGAGCTTGTGAAAACAGGTAAGCCTGTAGTATTGGTACTGTTTAACGGACGCCCTCTTACATTAACTTGGGAAGATGAGAATTGTGCTGCCATCGTAGAGGCTTGGGCTCCCGGTAGTGAAGCGGGTAACGCTGTCGCAGATATCTTATTTGGCGATTACAATCCATCGGGTAAGATAACAATGACTTTCCCTCGTTCGGTTGGGCAAATTCCTATCTACTACAATCATATGAATACAGGTAGACCGTATGTGGAAGGCGGCCCTCATAAGTTTAAAGCAAATTATATTGACGAGGTTAATGAGCCGCTTTATCCATTCGGATATGGCCTTAGCTATACTACTTTCGAGTATGGTGATGTTAAGCTCAACTCAAATAAGATGAATGAGAACGGAAGTGTAGAAGCTAGTGTAACTGTATCGAATACAGGAAATAAAGATGGAAATGAAATCGTACAGCTATATATCAGAGATGAGGCTGCCAGTATTTCAAGACCGGTGAAAGAACTGAAAGGTTTTGAGAAGATATTCCTGAAAGCAGGTGAAACAAAAACAGTTAAGTTTACAATAACTGCCGATCAGTTGAAATTCTACAATAATAATATAGATTATGTTTGTGAGCCGGGTATGTTTGAAGTCATGATTGGAAAGAATAGCCAAGATGTAAAATCAAGTAAATTCGAGTTGGTGAAATAATCGATTCTCTTAAATATTATAATTATAACAGAAAAACACCTTCGGATGAATAGTCCGAAGGTGTTTTATTATTATTTTGAGGTTTCAGAGGACGAGGATGGAGATGGTCTGTTCTCAAATTCATACTTGTTTAGCCATACTTTATTCCACCCCAACAGTTTGCCGTCCACAAACCTGAGTTTATATATTCCCTCATCAAACGCTTTATAGCCCCAGACTATGACATTGTCTTTAGCTTCCACTACTTCATATTGATCTCCCATAATAGAGACAATTTGTTGTTGAGACATTCCTATGCTAATATTCCTGATGTTTTTGTCTGCATTTTTCATGCTATTGTATGTGCTACATGAAAACAGGAACATGCTGAAAGTAATTAAAAGTAATAGTTTTTTAGCCATAGCATTTGTTTTGATTATTTTAGAATAAAGATAAAAAAAGTCCGTATAATATTATACGGACTTTACATATTTTATTTGATTAATTAAAATCTTAGTATCCTCTGATAGCTTTGATTCCCGGAAGAACTTTACCTTCGATGAATTCAAGTAAAGCGCCACCACCTGTAGAAACATAAGATACCTCATCTGCAAGGTTGAACTTATTTACAGCAGCAACAGAGTCACCACCACCTACAAGAGAGAAAGCTCCGGCTTTGGTCGCAGTAGCAACAGCTTCAGCAGTTACTTTTGTTCCTTGTGCGAAGTTGTCGAACTCGAATACACCTACAGGACCATTCCAAAGAATAGTTTTTGAAGCCATAAGTACATCTGCAATTTCTTTTTCGCCTTTAGGACCTATATCTAATCCCATCCATCCGTCAGGGATAGCGTTAGCTTCTGATATTTCAGTATTAGCGTCGTTGCTGAAAGCATCGGCTATTTTAGCATCGCTTGCTATTACTAATTGTACGCCATTCGCTTTAGCTTTCGCTACAATTTCGTTAGCTAGGTCTAGCTTGTCATTTTCTACAAGAGAATTTCCGATCTTACCACCTGCAGCTTTGATGAAAGTAAATGCCATACCACCACCAATAACAAGATTGTTTACTTTATCCAATAGGTTTTCGATGATGTCGATTTTTGAAGAAACCTTAGCACCACCAATGATAGCAGTAAACGGACGTGCTGTATCTTTCAATACTTTTTCTACAGCGTCAATTTCTTTCTGCATCAGGTAACCGAACATTTTGTGTTCAGCATCGAAGTAATCTGCAATAAGAGCAGTCGAAGCATGTGCACGGTGAGCTGTACCAAAAGCATCATTTACATAAACATCCGCATAAGAAGCAAGTGTTTTAGTGAACTCTTTTTGGCTTTCTTTTATAGCCTTTTTTGCAGCAGCTTTTTCTTCATCGCTTGCATCTTCTGCCAAACCACGAGGCTTGCCTTCTTCTTCGGCATAGAAGCGAAGATTTTCGAGCAATAATGCTTCTCCCGGTTGAAGGGCAGCAGCTTTTACTCCGGCATCTTCGCCTACACAATCGTTTGCAAACTGTACATCTACACCAAGAAGTTTAGATACGTGAGCAAGGATATGTTTCAATGAATATTTTTCTTCTACTCCTTTTGGACGGCCAAGGTGAGATGCTATAATTGGGCTACCACCATCAGCTACGATCTTTTTTAGGGTAGGCATAGCCGCACGAATACGAGTGTCATCTGTGATGTTGAATTGTGCATCTAGAGGCACATTGAAATCAACTCGTACAAAGACTTTTTTGCCTGCAAAGTTGAATTTGTCAATTGTAATCATGATTTGTTTTAGTTAAATATAAATAATATTACTGATTATCAATGCTTTGTTCGGGGCTGCTGCCCATTTTAAAAAGTGATACAAATATACTAAATTCTGTGAGAGATATTTTATGAAAAAATGAAATTATAGTAAAATTTGACAGAATATTAATTTAACTCGAAGATTTGTTAATCCGAGTTTGCAAAAAAGATAAAACTTTAGTTCACTCATTTTATAGGTGATTAAAATGAGAATGTAC
The DNA here is from genome assembly GCF_035323175.1 of Dysgonomonas sp. Classification (NCBI taxonomy): domain Bacteria; kingdom Pseudomonadati; phylum Bacteroidota; class Bacteroidia; order Bacteroidales; family Dysgonomonadaceae; genus Dysgonomonas; species Dysgonomonas sp. The sequence continues at coordinate 68,834 of NZ_DAOKYH010000009.1, forward strand.
TTCTCTATTTTCTATATTATATTTTTGAGATCAAAGGGTAAATCTTTCGCTTGGCTATAGTTCTTTTTGTACAATGCGTATCCGAAGATAATCTTTTCATAGTGTTATGATTGTTAGACTATAATTAAGGAATGGAAATATAAAAAGCTGATTTATGTTATATCTGCTTTTTGATATTTATTTCTAGGCCTTTAAATACTTCATTCTGCTTAATTTTTTTTAACTCCGAATTATCGCTTTTAAGATTTAACATTTCTATTTTTGTCGTGCTTACTAAAAATGAAGATCAATATAAACTCAAAATAGAAGAAAAATATGGCACATGTTGATATTCGGGAGCTTACCGAAAGAATTCAAAGCAAAAGTTCATTCGTCGAATCACTCACAATGGGAATGGATCGGGTTATTGTGGGCCAAAAGCATCTGGTAGAGTCGTTGCTTATCGGTCTGCTCGCTGATGGACATATATTGCTGGAAGGTGTTCCCGGTCTCGCAAAAACGTTGGCAATAAAGTCTTTGGCGTCACTTATCGATGCTAAATATAGTCGTATTCAGTTTACTCCCGATTTGCTTCCGGCCGATGTGGTGGGAACAATGATCTATAGCCAGAAAACTGAAGAATTCTTAGTGAAGCATGGGCCTGTATTCTCTAACTTTGTTTTAGCCGATGAAATTAACCGTGCTCCGGCAAAAGTGCAAAGTGCTTTGCTTGAGGCTATGCAAGAGCGTCAGGTTACTATCGGAGAGAAGACCTACAAGCTGCCGTCTCCTTTCCTTGTGATGGCTACACAGAACCCGATTGAGCAAGAAGGTACTTATCCGCTTCCTGAAGCTCAGGTTGACCGTTTCATGCTGAAGGTGGTGATAAACTATCCGAAGAAAGAAGAAGAAAAATTGATCCTCAGAAATAACCTCGCCGGAGATTATGGTAACCTTCAGCCGGTAATGAAAGCCGAAGAAATCATAAGTGCCCGTGAAGTGGTTCGTGATGTTTATTTGGATGAAAAAATTGAGAAATATATTGTAGATATAGTATTTGCTACTCGTTTCCCTGAAGATAACGGGCTGGCATCTTTGAAAGGTATGATCGGGTTCGGAGCTTCGCCACGTGCATCTATCAGCCTTGCCCTTGCTTCAAGAGCTTATGCTTTTATCAAACGCAGAGGATATGTGATACCTGAAGATATACGTGCAGTATGTCATGATGTATTGCGTCACCGTATCGGTTTGACATACGAAGCTGAGGCAAATAATACTACATCTGATGAAATAATAAGTGAAATCTTAAATAAGATCGAAGTTCCGTAATTAGAGCTAATAAGCGTAGCTTTTATGTACGCTTTGTCTAAGTTAAGAAACTTGCTATTTAGACTATATGCTAAATATGCTAATGGCTTTAAGAAAATATGGAAACAAGCGAATTATTAAAGAAAGTACGTCAGATAGAGATTAAGACCCGTGGATTATCCCGCAATATTTTTGCCGGTCAGTATCACTCTGCTTTTAAGGGGCGTGGTATGGCTTTTTCAGAAGTGCGAGAATATCAGTATGGAGACGATATCCGCGATATAGACTGGAATGTAACAGCACGATACAATAAGCCTTATGTAAAGGTCTTCGAAGAAGAACGGGAGCTTACCGTTATGTTGCTTGTCGACGTTTCTGCCAGTCAGGATTTTGGTACACACCTTTCTGTAAAGAGAGATGTCGTAACCGAAATTGCTGCTACTCTGGCTTTTTCTGCTATACAAAATAACGATAAGATCGGAGTAATCTTCTTTTCTGATAAGATCGAAAAATTCATCCCTCCAAAGAAAGGGAAGAAACATATCTTGTACATTATCCGCGAATTGATCAACTTTCAGGCAGAAAGTCCCAAAACTGATATGGGAATGGCTCTGAAATTTTTGACGAATGCTATAAAAAAGAGGTGTACAACCTTTATGATATCCGACTTTATTGATGTCAAAGATTATTACAATGCGCTCACGATAGCAAACCGTAAACACGATATTGTTGCATTGCAGGTATATGATTCTCTCGAAACTCAGTTGCCTAGCATTGGTCTTATGAAGATACTGGATGCAGAGACCGGAAGCGAACATTGGATCGACACATCGTCTCGTAAGGTCAGGCAGACGTATAAAGATTGGTGGCAGAAACAACAGGATAGTATGCAGATCTCATTCAATCGCAGCAAGGTGGACAGTGTATCGGTGCGTACCGATGAAGATTATGTGAAAGCATTGTTGGCTTTATTTAAAAAGAGAAGTTGAAAATAAAATCGATACATTGATATATGTTGAAATTGAAAAATATAATACTGCTTAGCTTATTCTTCTGTTTGAGTTTTGCGCTTCATGCACAAAAGTCGACCGTAAGGGCAACTATACAGCCGTCGGATATATTGATTGGTGAGCAAGCAGTTATAAATGTAGAAGTTATTGCCCCCAAAGGGAAGAATATTATTTTCCCTGCCTACAAGGACACTTTAATCAGGGGGGTAGAGGTTCTCGCGATGTTGAAGCCGGATACAACAATGACTGAGGTGATGACTATCAATCAGAAATACATTGTTACCTCATTCGACTCTACGCTGTATCATATACCTTATATGATGGTGATAGATGGCATAGATACCCTGAAGACAAATGATTTTGGGCTCAAAGTATCTGCTCCGCAACTGTCCGACTCTACATTGGCTTATCTCGAACGATTGAAAAATCATGAGACTGACTCTATCGATTTTGCTAAGCTTCAGATAAACGATATTAAGGATGTCCAATCTCCTCCATTTGTATGGCTCGACTATTTGGAATACTTGTATATACTTTTCTTGGCATCTCTTATTATATTATTGATCGCCGCCTTAGTTTATCTCTATTACAGGAAAAAGAAAAAAGGATATTATTTTACTCCTAAAATTGTATTGCCTCCTCACGTCGAAGCATTGCAGGGTCTTGATAAACTTAAGGATTCGAAAATGTGGCAGCGAGGTATGGAGAAAGAATATTATACCGAATTGACGGATATCCTTCGTAAGTATATTGGTCGTCGTTTTGATATTGCTGCTCCCGAAATGATATCGGACGATATTATTGCAGCTGTTCATCTGGTTACAGATACAAAATCTGCCACAGACGGACTTGCTCAAATTCTGAAACTGTCCGATCTTGTGAAGTTTGCAAAATATACACCTTTTGCCGATGAAAACGACCTTAGTTTGGTTAATGCATTCTTGTTTGTAAATCAGACCAAAATAGAAGAAAGACCTACATTGGAAGAACAGAAGGAAGGAAAAGAAGCGCAGGGAGAAACAAGTGCAACAGGAAATCAACATATGAATAATAAACAAAGCTAAAAGATACAGAAATGGAATATGCCAATCCGAAATATTTATACTTACTCTTATTGCTTATACCTCTTATTGGGTGGTATATCTTTAAGCTAAGGAAAATGCAGGCTACATTCAAGTTGTCTTCTGGCTATGCATTCGAAAAAGCACCGTCGACACTGAGGGTATATATGCGTCACTTTCCCTTTTTGTTGAGGGTAATTGCTATTGCCCTTGTTATAATAGTGTTGGCAAGACCTCAGAGTGTTAATTCTTCAGATATATCCAAGTCGGAAGGGATAGACATTATTATGGCGTTGGATATATCAGGAACCATGATGGCAAATGACTTCTCTCCAACTCGTTTGGAGGCGGCAAAAAAAGTTGCATCTGAGTTTATTAACGACAGGCAAAGCGACCGTATCGGTTTGGTCATATTTGCGGGCGAGAGTTTTACTCAATGTCCGTTGACTACAGACCACCGGGTACTTCTCAACTTATTGAGCGAAGTTAAATTCGGAATGATAGAAGATGGTACAGCCATAGGATTGGGACTAGCCAACTCCGTAAACAGGTTGAAAGACAGTCAGTCAAAATCTCGTGTTGTTATCCTGCTGACAGACGGATCTAACAACGCCGGACAGATTGCGCCGTTGACAGCTGCTGAGCTGGCCGCATCATACGGAATACGTGTTTATACCATTGGTATAGGTTCGAGAGGAACCTCAGTGGCACGTGTCATGACTCCGTACGGAATGCAATCGATGAATGTATCGGGCGACTTTGACGAACGCACATTGACCGAGATAGCCTCTAAAACGGGAGGTTCGTATTTCCGTGCTACGGACAATACCAGTCTGAGCGGCATATATGACGAAATAGATCAAATGGAAAAGTCTCATATAAGTGTAAATACTGTGACAAAGCGTAAAGAGCTTTATTTGCCTTTTGCAATTATGGCTTTAGTGCTGATCGGAGGAGAACTTATTCTGCGACGTACATGGTTGAGAAATATTCCATAAATAAAACAAGTGTAAGCATTAATTATGAGTGTATTTAAGTTTGCAAATCCCGAATTCCTATATTTGTTCCTTGCCATACCTTTATTTGTTATTGGCTTTATCTTATTGAATATAGCTAAACGTAAAAGTGTGGAAAAGCTGGGGACATTGTCTTTGGTGAAGAAAATGATGCCGGAACTATCGTTAAAACGTTCTTATCTTAAATTTTGGATAACGATGGTTGCAATAGGATTTGGTATCATCGTTTTGGCTCGTCCACAATTTGGGACAAAGGTTGAGAAAGTGGATAAAAAAGGAATAGAGTTGGTTATTGCTATAGACGTTTCTAATTCGATGATGGCGGAAGATATCAGCCCGAGCCGATTGGTAAAGGCAAAGCAAATATTGACTCGTATCATCGATGAACGTAAGAATGATAAGGTAGCAATTGTGGTTTTTGCAGGAGAGGCATTTATACAGTTACCTCTGACACCAGACAACCAATCTGCGAAGTTATTTCTTGAAACGATCAATCCGAGTCTTGTGCCTGTACAGGGTACTGCCATTGGTAGTGCTATAGATATGAGCATGAGTTGCTTCTCTAACGATGCGGATATAGATAAAGCTATTGTGCTTATCACAGACGGAGAGGGGCATGAGGGTAATGCAGAAGAGGCTGCTGCCCGTGCTGCGAGTAAAGGTGTGCATGTGAATGTAGTAGGAATAGGAACGGCAGAGGGTGCTATGATTCCCGAAGCTGAAAATTCACGAGATATAAAAAGAGACACACAAGGGCAACCCGTAGTTACCAAGCTCAATGAAGAAATGTGTCGTCAGATAGCAAAAGCCGGAGAAGGATTGTATGCGCATGCTGATAATTCTAACAGTGCGCTGAAAAGCTTACAGGCAGAGCTGGATAAACTACAGAAGAAAGAAATAGATGGTATTGCATATTCTGAATATGACGAAAAATATCAGATTTTTGCATGGGCTCTATTGGTTTTACTCTTTGTAGAGATTTGTATCTTCGAAAAGAAGAATAGAATATTCAGAAATATAAGGTTGTTTAAGTAAAATAAGTAATGCACGTTTTTTGTCATGCTAATTTAACGAAGAGCTTAGTCGGAGAGATATAAGATTTATTACTTTGTTTTGAAATGACATCATAATTGAATATCGACGAAATGAAAAAAATTATATTTATAACACTTTTTACCCTGATCGCAGTTAGTTTATCGGCTCAGAAAGAAGCCCGCAAGGCCGTTCGCTCAGGTAATAAGGCATATAAAGACCAACGATATGGTGCTGCCGAAGCCGAATATCACAAAGCGCTGAAAGATGATGCCGCATCGAAAGAAGCTTCATTCAATCTTGCAAATGCATATTACAAACAACAAAAATGGGATGATGCTTTGAAAGAGTATCAACATTATCTCACATTGGAGAATCAGAATCCCATCAAGATGAGTGCTGCTTGGAGTAATATGGGAAACACTTTCTTGAAAAAGAAAGCAAATGAAAAAGGACAAGGTCAACAAGCTCCTGTACCTCAGGGGCAGCAGCCCCAACAGCCCCAACAGCAGCAAGGTGACAATCTTAAAATGTCGATGGAAGCGTATAAAAATGCATTACGCTTAAATCCGAAAGATGACAATACACGTTATAATCTGGCTGTTGTACAGAAAATGATACAAGACCGACAAAACGAAGATCAGAATAAGGATCAAAATAAAGATCAGAACAAAGATCAAAAACAAGACCAAAATAAGGATCAAAACCAAGACCAGAATCAGAATAAGGATCAGAAACAAGACCAAAAAGATCAGAAGGATCAAAATCAAATGTCTCAGGACAATATGCAACAGATGTTGCAAGCTATAGAGCAAGACGAAAAAAATACTCAAGAACGCGTAAACCAAGCGAAGGCTCAGGAACGCAAGCAAAAGAATGAAAATAATAGAAAGCAGAATAAAGACTGGTAATAATGAAAAGAAGTAATATTCTCTCATTTCATCGGCTTTTAGTTTTGTTCTTCGCCTTATCTTTTTATATCTCTTTAGTAGGACAGGAGAACAAAGTGAGGATAAAAGCACCTGAAACGGTAACTGTTGGAGAGCAGTTTACAGTAGCTTATATTGTGGAAAGTGATAAGGAAGTGAAAGAACCTGTAATCATCAAAAATATGAATGGGTTTGAAATTCTTTACGGGCCTTCTTTGTCCGCATCAAGTTCTACCGTGTTTAAAAAAGGGAAGAGGGTACAGGCTTTTTCGGCTACATCAACCTATATACTTCGTGCACCCGAAAAGGGTAAGTTTTCTTTGCCACAGGCAGAAGTGAATATCGATGGTAAGAAGTATAAATCGGAAAGTTTTAAGATCGAAGTACGATCACTGGAAGAGAATATAGCTAAGGTGAAGGATGTAGATGCTTTTCTAAAAGTGGTAGCCTCCAAAACCAGTGTTAACCTCTCCGATACGTTAACCCTCTCTTATCGTCTGTATACAACGAAGGATATATATAAGATCGTGGATGCAGACTTTCCGTATCTGAATGATTTCTATTCAAGTGATATAACCCGTTTGAGACAGTCGCTTTCTGAAGAAGTAATAAACGGAAAAACATACAAAGTAGTGGAAATGCGAAAACTACTCTTGCAACCTCGCAAAATCGGAGAAATGGTATTGCCTGAGGGTTCAGTGACTGTTCAGTATTCGACTCCTACCGGACGTAAAGTAAGAGATATTTGGGGAGATGTATACGACGAGTCGGTGACTAACGACAAGGTGCTGAAAATAGATTCGGTAGTTATACGTGTTCAAGACTTGAAAGCTATATAAAGTAAAAATATTACTTTTGTGATAATCTTTAGAAAAATAAATTGAGAGAGTAATGAAGAGGTGTTCGTTTTTATTGATATTATTACTCATAAGTGTTTCAAAAATATTGGCCGATGACATCTCGTTTGTCATCAATGCTCCTGCATCTACCGTAAAAGGAGCTCAGATACAGCTGCAATATATATTGAAAGGAGGGAGTGGAAACAATATCCAGATTCCTGATGAGATAAGAGGATTTGATATTCTTTTCGGACCCTCTGTATCCCAGGTTTATAGCTCTTCTAATATCAATGGGAAAGTTAGCTCTGAGAGCAATACAACTTTCACCTATGTGCTGATGGCTAATGCTGAGGGGACATTTACACTACCTGCTGCGTCAATTAAGGCTAATGGTAAGAATTATAGGTCGGGAACGGCTCAAATAAAAGTATTGCCACCCGATAAGAACGCACAGCCTCAACAGCCGGGACGTAATCCTCAAGTTATTACTCAGACATCGAAAGAAGGAAATGTGAGTCCTGATGATGCATTTGTAAGAGCCATATTCTCTAAAACTAAAGTAAAAGAACAGGAAGCTGTTGTAGTAACATTCCGATTCTATACCGTACTTAATATCAGAGATGTTGGTAAAATACAATTCCCTGAATTTGAAGGCTTCATGACAGAGGATTTTGATATGGCCACAAACCGACAAATGACAGCTGAGCATTATAAAGGTCGAAACTACATGGCAATAGATGTAAAGAAGACCTTGTTGTTTCCTCAGCGATCGGGCAAGATAACTATTCCTTCGGGAACGATGGAGATTGTTTTTGAGGTTTCTTCAGGACGTAAAGTACAGACCTTCTTCGGTCCTCAGGATGTGATGACAGAAGCTAAGAAGATATTGAAAACAACACCTGTTACTGTCGATATTTCGGCTCTTCCGTTACAAGATAAACCTGCTAACTTTTCGGGAGCAGTGGGTGCATTTACGTTTACGCCTACTATTTCTTCACAGAAAGTCAAAGCGAACGATGCTGTAACCATCAAGCTAAATATCTCGGGTACAGGTAACCTGAAGCTTATAAAGAATCCGGAAATAAAATTCCCTAAGGATATAGAGACTTACGATCCTCAGGTGAAAAACGATTATAAGTTGACTGAGAACGGTTTGTCGGGTACAAAGACGATAGAATATATGTTTATCCCTCGCTATCCGGGTAAGTTTACTATTCCTCCTATCGAATTTTCATATTTCGATACACGTACCAATACTTACAAAACAGTATCTTCTCCATCTTACGAATTGGATGTAGATAAAGATCCGAATGCAGGAAAGAATGTATCAACAAGCTATTCTAATCAGAAAGAACTGGAGATAAATCAGGATATACGCTATATAAAAACAGGCAGCTACTCGTTTAAGAATCCGAACGATTTCTTTGTCGGCTCTCTCTCCTATGTTCTTTGCTATCTCATCCCGCTTGCATTGTTTATTATCTTCTCGATTATATATAGGAAGCAAATACAGGCAAATGCAGATATTGCGTTGATGCGTACCAAGAAGGCAAATAAAGTTGCAACTAAACGCCTGAAACTTGCTAAACAATATTTGCTTACACATAAAAAAGATAATTTCTACGAAGAGATACTTCGTGCTGTGTGGGGATATCTGAGCGATAAACTGACTATTCCGGTAGCTGATCTTAATAGAGAGAATATTGAAACAGAGCTTCGCAAATACGGCGTTGGGGACGATATAATAGGAACGTTTATAAATATACTCGATACTGGAGAGTTTGCACGTTATGCTCCGTCAGAATCGGATGATGCGATGGATAAGCTCTATAACGACACGGTAGATGCTATCGGTAAAATGGAAAATACAATCAAAAAAATAAAATAATGATGCGTGAGATGAAACGAGTCATATTATCATACATATTCTTCCTTTTTGTATTCGCTATATCTTCATATGCACAAGATACAACCAATGTAAAAGTAGATAGTGCAACTGTGAAGCCTTCTGCTACGATTGCAGACAACAAGAGCGGTGATAATACTGTATTTGATAAAGCGAACGAGTTATACAATAGCGGAGACTTCCGCAAAGCAATAGGTTTGCTGGAAAACGAAAAGAATGAACAAAAGAAACAGGGGTTAGAGTCTGCGGAATTATATTATAACCTTGGTAACTCATATTATCGGGTTAATGAAATTGCAAAAGCCCGTCTATATTACGAAAGAGCACATTTGCTCGATCCGGGAGACAGGGATACGAAGCATAATATAGATTATATTATGACTAAGATTGAAGATAAGATTCCTGTTGCTGATACTTTCTTTCTTAGCATCTGGTTCAATGGAGTGCAAAATCTATTTAGCTCAAATAGCTGGGCGAATATCGGTGTTGTTTCATTTCTCCTATTGATCGGCTGTTTGGTGTTATTCTTCTTCACGAAACTGATTACGATTAAAAAAATAGCTTTTTATACCGGCATAGTATTCATTATAGTCGTTATATTTGCCAATGTGTTTTCGTTTAGGCAAAAGAGCCGCTTGGAATATCGGGACACAGCGGTAGTAATGGCTGCTTCGGCTCCTATGGTTAGTTCTCCCGATATAAATAGCAAAGAGCTTACAGTATTGCACGCAGGAACGAAGGTATCGATAACAAAAGAAGATCGTAACTGGCTTGAAGTAGAAATAGATAATGGTACAGTGGGCTGGATACAGCGCGATAAACTGGAAATAATCTGATTTCTTTTCTTCCATTTATATATTTATATGAGAATATTATTTTAATGAGTTTAGTAGAACGAATTTTACCCTATGAGAGGAATCTCTTTTTGTGGCTTAATGATCAGCATACCTCTTATTGGGATGTTTTTATGTGGATATATAGCGGCAAGCTTGTATGGCTTCCACTCGCAATCGTTGCAATAGGTGTTTTTGTCTACAAAATAAAATGGAAAGAGGCACTTCTATTATTACTCTGTGCCGTTTTGGTTGGCGTGCTTTGTGACTATGTCTCTTCTTCTCTAATAAAGCCCTTTTTTGAACGTCTCAGACCTACCCATCATCCCGACTTTCAGAACTATGTAGACACTGTCCGTAATTACCGGGGAGGAAAGTATGGGTTTATATCCAATCATGCCGCTAATGGTTTTGGTATTGTCGCTTTTACATCTCTACTTTTCAGATATAAATATTATACAATCACCGTTCTTTTATGGGCATGCATAACAGGGTACTCCCGAATATACCTTGGAGTGCATTTTGTATCCGACGTTGTTGGAGGTGCAATATGGGGTGCATTGGTCGGTATTTCTATGTATTATGTTTATTTAACCTCACGCAGGTATATCTTAAAAGTTCCTAAAGAAGAACTGAAAATTCCTGTCTACACAAAAGTTAGGGCTCAGATACTAATGTGCACGATTTGGGTTCTGGTGATTTCGATCGCCATTTATAGCGCAGTATTTAATATTCCCACATAAAATCCATTGTTTTTCAAAAAAGAATTTTATAACTTTAGAACATATTCCTAATCATTTACCATTTAAAACTTAGAGAGTATGACTAGAGTTATCAGATTTGCAGAGCTAAGAAGGATTAAGGACACCTTACCGGATGGAAGTATACACCAAATAGCAGAAAAGTTAGAACTCCCGGTGGAAACTGTATGGAACTACTTTGGCGGATATAGTTACGAAAAAGGTCAAAGCTGCGGAATTCATATAGAACCGGGCCCGGATGGAGGATATGTCTCTATTGATGATACCACTATTTTGGATATGGCTTTAGAAATGATGGAATCAAGGGAGGCCTAAGAGAATAAGAGAGATGAATACGCCAGAAAGTGTTCATCTCTTTTCAAATATATCCGAACGTTTTTAGCTGCGAACATGATAATTTGCAATACTGAGAAAAAACGATTACAAAATTTGTACAAGAAATTATATAAATATGCCGATTATGGAAGATAAATTAGTAACACTAGCTATTCATACAAATGAAAAAGCCCAAATATTAAAACATGTATTGGAAGGTGAGAACATTGAAGTACATATCAATGATGTAGATCTTGATAATCCCGGAGTATCGGCCGGAGTTCGTATCCGAATAAAAGAATCTGATCTTCCTAAGGCGTTGAGTGTTGTAGAAAGTCGCCATCTGTTTAGCTACGATGAGGAAGAAACATATCGTACCGATGATGGACGCCAAAGGATTTTAATACCTGTGGACTTCTCCGATTACTCTCTTAAGGCTTGTCGTATCGCTTTCAATCTCGCTCGTGAGCTGGGTGCAAAGGTCAAAATACTCCATGTGTATTTCAATCCTTATTATCCTACTGCCCTTCCTATGGCAGAGGCTTTTGCCTATCAAGGGAAAGAGGAAAAGGAATTTCAAAACATAATAGAGAAAGTAAAAGAAAATATTCAACGTCTCTGCAATACCATCGATAAGAAAGTCTCTGAAGGCGAATTTCCGTCAGTGAACTACTCTTATGTGCTTAGAGAAGGTTTGCCTGAAGAAGAAATTGTGACATTTACAAAGGAATATAAGCCATCAATCATCGTAATGGGCACTAGAGGGAAAGACCAGAAGGATGCCGACCTGATAGGTAGCGTAACAGCCGAAGTGATAGAAATGACACATGTGCCGCTGATAGCCATTCCCGAGAATACTCCGTTTAAGGATTTCAAGGATGTGAAGCATATTGCGTTTCTTACAAACTTTAGCCAAAGAGACCTTATTTCGTTCGACTTGTTAGCTAAATTATTACAACCTTATCAGGATATCCGTATCTCTTTGACTCATATTGCTGTGAAGAAATCGGATCAGTGGGACGAAATTAAACTTCAAGGTATTAAAACGTACTTCTCGAAGCAGTATCCAAATCTGAATCTCGATTATAAGCTCATCGATACTTCCGATATGCTGAAAAGCCTTGACGAATATATCAAAGATGATGGAATACAGGTATTGGCACTAACAACCAGCAAACGCAATATATTTGCCCGGATGTTTAGTCCTAGTATCTCCCGCAAGATGTTGTTCCACTCAGATACTCCGTTATTTGTATTGAGAGGGTAGAGCGGCTTGATAAGACATATAGTTGTACTTTATATATCTATCCGTATCTCTGAAAAGATACGGATAGCTTTTTTAAAATAGAGCTTATGCTATTCACTCACCATACTTTCGATAATTCTTCTAAGATTTTATCATTTCCGGGATATCCTGTAGTTTCAAAAACTTTCTTACCGTTCTTGTCAAAAATCATATAGGTTGGAATTCCATCTATATTATATTTCTTTTCCAAAGCACCCCATTGTAGATCTGTAAGGTAATAATGTAGACCACCGATCTCAGGCAGCATGCTTGTCCATTTACCCTTAGGCGATGTTTCTCCCGAAATATATACAGAAACAACCCCTTTCTCTTTCATTTGAGGTTTTATTGGTTTTATTGTTTTCATAGCCATCAGGCACGGGCCGCACCACGTTGCCCAAAAATCGACAAAAACAACTTGTCCTTTGTATTTAGCAATAATAGATTCCAGTATTTTATCATTTGTCACAACCGGTGTTGATTCAATCATAAACCCACCCTTTGCCAATGCTTCTTCCTGTTCTCGCTTACTTTTTTCAAAGATTTGTGTATATACCTCTTTATAATACGGTGTTGAAGCTTCAGACAATTTCTTTTCATCATTTGACGTTAGTTCTTCCAAAAGAAAACCTTTCTTTATTATTTTTGAAACCTTTTCCATGTCTTGGAAATATCCGGATTTGGTATCTGTTATCTCTTCGATACTTAAATCAGCAGGTTTACTATTCAGCAAGCTTAATACCGTATAACTAAGATCATCAGAGTAAACCAACATCGGGTCATTAAGATTTACTTTTTTAAGAGCAAGAAAATCTTTTTCTGTTGCTTTAGGAAGAGTTTTTTCAACAGGTTTATTCCAATCCAGTTTGTTCTTTTTGCGATAGCTCAATTCGTATACTCTGTGTTTCAGGGATATATTGTTTATAAGAGAACTTTTTAGATTATACTTCACAATTTGCTTCATAGCTTGAGGCAGGTCTGATTTTTCAACTTTCTGTATCTTTTCGTCATAAAGCCCAAAGATGTAATCAAGGTACTGCTCGCTGTCCATGTCCAGAATTGCCGGATCGCTAAGATCCCAATATGCATGCAACATAAAATTATAAGCAATCACAGAATCTTTGTATTGTAAAAGCTGTGTATTCAGCTCGGATAATCCGCCGGTGAATCCTCCGAAAGCTAAATCCGGCTGCGGGTTATAGCGAGAATTCCGTTTTGAGAAAGCCGTCGCATCATAATACACTTCCATATCTTCTCCCGGGTTGAGTATTACCTTTATCGATATATTATTACAAAAAAGATATCCTGTGGATGTAGAATACAGGTCTATATCGAAAGTGTATTTCCCATCTGATTCTTTTTTCCCTGCAACTTCATCCCTTTCCTGTGCAATTATATTTTCTACGCTAAGCTCGGGTTCGCCTATTGCATACCCATCTTTTAACCCTGTCAGGTATAAAGTCACTTTTGTCCTGCCGGACTTAAATACAGGCTCCGGTAGCTTGTAATCTTTATTGGTTTTATAATTCAATACATTATCAGGTAAAGAGGGTTTATAAGCTTTAGCTTTTCCTGTAAGGTCTATATCCCATATCTTGAAACAATTATCACAATCAGATTCAATAAAGTCTATTGTTTTAGTTCCTTTTGGTATCGGCGGAAAGAATAGTGTAAAATGAGTCTCGCCACTCTCGGGCATCCAATGCTCTTTATTGAGTTCTATGCTATCTGCTCCTGTTATTATATACTTTTTTCCATCAGCTTGAATATATGTGGCCGAATCTATCCGAATCCAGGTTTCCGGATAAGAATAAGCATCTATATACAAAATTGTGGCCGAATCAGTCAGGATGATCTTGTCTATCTCAATCGTTTTTGTATTCTTTAATCCATACACAGGTCTTTCTATTATTTTAGGACCGGGTTTTGTACACTGGGTTATAGATAAACTCAAAAGAAGGAGAAAAAATAAATAAATTGTTTTCATGGTATTGTTATTATGATAGTTAGCAATACAAAAGATTTTCCTAAGTTAGTTAAATAATCCAGACTAGAATCATTTGTAATAAACTATGTCATGAATAATGAGATATATTCTTTGCTATTTTTATTACTTTTGGAATAAAATATCTAATATATCGTTTAACCTGTTCTTCGCAATAAAAAGGTAACACGTAAAAACAATCAAAAAAGTGTCACTTTTGTCACCTTTTTGAGATTATAGATATAATGAGACTATCGAACAATAAATATATAACTCAATGAAAAAAACAGTATTAATTGCTATGACAGGATTTTCAATGTTGTTTGCAGGCTGTGGAGGAACGCAAAAAGCATCCCATGGAGAGGCTGCATTGACAGACTCTGTTCCTGCTGATTTTAAATATGAGGTTGATGCCTTTGCCGATCTCCAAATTCTACGTTATTACGTTCCCGGGTTCAATAACCTTTCGTTACAACAAAAGGAACTGGTCTACTATCTATCGATGGCAGCCATCGAAGGGCGTGATATTCTTTACGACCAAAATAATAAATACAATCTGGCTATCCGCCGTGTGCTCGAAGCTATATATGAAAATTATAAAGGTGACAAGAATACGAACGATTATAAAGAGTTTGAGGTTTATCTGAAACGTGTTTGGTTCTCTAACGGTATACATCACCACTATGGAGAAGAAAAATTCCTTCCGGGCTTTTCTAAGCAGTTTTTTGCCGAACAGGTTAAAGCCTTGCCCGATAATCTGATTCCAAGAACCAGCCGTTCGGGGAATGAATCTGTGAATGCAGATGATTTTATAAAAATGATTACTCCTGTCATGTTTGATCCGAATGTGATGGCTAAGAAAGTAAATCAGTCGGGTAACGACCTTATTCTTTCTTCAGCTAATAACTATTACGGAGAAGGCGTCACTCAGAAAGAAGTACAGGCTTTCTATGGAGCTATGAAAGATACGACAGATCAAACTCCGATTTCCTACGGACTTAACAGCCGCCTTATAAAACAAGGGAACAAGCTGGTAGAAGATGTATGGAAAGTAGGAGGTCTTTATTCCCCTGCTATTGAACGAATCGTAGGATGGCTTGAGAAGGCTGAGGCTGTAGCTGAAAATGATCAACAGAAAGCTGTTATCACTAAGCTGATTTCTTATTACAAAACAGGAGACCTAAAGACATTTGACGAATATGCGATAGCGTGGGTACAAGATCTGAAATCTCAGGTTGATTTTGTAAATGGCTTTACCGAAGTATATGGTGATCCGCTAGGAATTAAAGCAAGTTGGGAATCGGTGGTAAACTTCAAGAATGTAGAAGCTACCAAACGAACAGAAGTTATCAGCACTAATGCTCAATGGTTTGAAGATCATTCTCCGGTGGATAAGCGTTTCAAAAAAGAAAGTGTGAAAGGGGTATCTGCAAAAGTAATTACAGTAGCTCAACTGGGAGGAGATTGTTATCCTGCAACGCCTATCGGTATCAACTTGCCTAATGCCGACTGGATACGGAAAGATCATGGGTCAAAATCGGTGACAATAGAAAATATAATGGAGGCCTACGATGCTGCTGGAGCACATACAGGCTTCAATGATGAGTTTATGTGGTCAGAGCATGAAGTTAACTCCGTAAAGCAATATGGTTTTATAACAGACGTATTGCATACCGACCTTCACGAATGTTTAGGACATGGCTCGGGTAAATTGTTGCCGGAGGTTGATCCGAATGCATTAGGAGAATTCAGCTCGACAATAGAAGAAGCCCGTGCCGATTTGTTCGGACTTTATTTCCTTGCTGATCCTAAGCTTGTAGAACTAGGCATAATACCGAATGGTGATGCATACAAAGCAGAGTATTACAAGTTTATGATGAACGGTCTTATGACTCAGTTGGTGCGGATAGAACCGGGTAAGAATATAGAAGAATCGCACATGCGCAATCGTCAGTTGATCGCTAAATGGGTTTATGAAAAAGGAAAAGCAGACAATGTAGTCGAATATAAAGTGAGAGACGGAAAAACATACGTTGTAGTGAACGATTACAATAAATTACGTACTCTGTTTGGGGATCTGTTAGCTGAAATTCAACGTATAAAATCGGAAGGCGATTTTAAAGGGGCAAAAGCTATTGTAGAAAATTATGCTGTCAAGGTAGATCAAAAATTGCATAGTGAAGTTTTGGCTCGTTATAAGAAGTTGAATATGAAGCCTTACAAAGGATTTGTTAACCCTACTTTCGAATTGGTGAAAGATGGCAATGGTAAAATTACAGATGTGAAAATTAATTATAAAGAAGGTTATGCAGAGCAAATGATTCGATACTCGAAAGAGTTCTCTTCATTGCCAACATTCAATGATTAATGTTTTATAGACGTTAAGATAAATGCAAAAAAGATCGGAAATTATATCTCCGGTCTTTTTTATTTATATATTTGCTATGCTAAACACCATAAAAAAACATGTACTAGACGCAAATGAAAATCTTAATTATATCATCAATCTTCTTTCTTTCAACTCTTCCCTTGCTTTCGCAGTCCAAAAAGGATATTGCGGCACAAAAGGGAATAGAAGCAGTAAAATTAATGGACTGTGGAAAAGTAGAAGAAAGTATCACTCTGCTTAAGGAAGCTCAAAAGCTTGATCCGGCCAATATTGTGTATCCTTACGAAATAGCTTATGCGCATTGTCTCGAAGAAAATTATGAAGAGGCTATTAATATTTTGAAACCAATACAGGAAAATGAAGATGCTTCGGATACGTTTTTCCAGATGTTGGGTATTTGCTATAACTCTATAGGAAATAATGAAGGTGCAATAAAGACCTTTGAGGAAGGTATAAAGAAATTCCCCGATTCAGGTGCTCTTTATTTTGAATTAGGAAATGTGTATATGGCTCAAGATGAAAAATACACTGCACTGTCTTATTTTGAGAAAGGAATCGCAGCAGACCCTAAATATCCGTCTAATTATTATTGGGCAGCTAAAATATATTTAGATACAGAAGATGAAGTATGGGGGATGCTCTACGGTGAACTGTTTATGAATCTGGAGCGTAATACACATCGCACAGTTGAGATGAGTAAGTTGCTCTATGAGACATATAAGAGTGAGATCACGATTGTGAGTGACTCTGCTGTGTCTGTCAGTTTTTGTAAATATGCAGGACTAGATTTAAAAAATAATTCGGAATCCTCTTTTGGTAGTGGAATTTACGAACCAATCCTTA
Source organism: Dysgonomonas sp. (assembly GCF_035323175.1). NCBI lineage: Bacteria > Pseudomonadati > Bacteroidota > Bacteroidia > Bacteroidales > Dysgonomonadaceae > Dysgonomonas > Dysgonomonas sp. Next base: position 86,324 of record NZ_DAOKYH010000009.1, read on the forward strand.
TGTTGTCTCTTCCGCATGTCAAAACTTTAGATTTGGCTACATTGAGTACGATTCGCACTAATTTTTTGAATATCTATTATAAAAATAATATACAGAATATATATCCAAATGTACTGCTCGACTATCAAAAGTTGTTGATGAATGCCGGACACCTTGAAGCCTATAACTATTGGATATTGATGCAGGGAGATCCTTCCGAATTTCTTCAGTGGAAGTCTGCGAATGAAAGTAAATGGAAAAGCTTTACAGATTGGTTTTCCAACAATCCGATCAAGCTGTCTTCTAAAAACAAGTTTGTAAAAGATCAATATTGATTTTTAAAAGAATTGGAGCTTCAAACCAAACGATAATCTTAAATAGTCTTTTGGTTTAAGGTACTTGTTCGTAAAAGCACTTGCAAGATATAAGTCATTTGTACTTAGTTCGTAAAAAGCCGTAACAGACTTAGCAAAAAAACGCTTTTCGTGTGGAATCTTATACGTAAGCCTTTGCCCTATATAGACATTAAAACGCATCTTCGTAGAGAACGAATAGTAATCGTTTGGATATTTGTCGGGTTCACTTATCCAAAAATCTCCGTTAAGAATAGTGTTGATATACAAGCCACAGGCTAGCGGATCTATATAGAATCCTTTTGTCCCTATTGGCTTTGTCCAAGGAATAAAGTTTTGCTTCAAGGTAAATGTTATCTTATTTTCTTTTGTTGAGTATTTAGGAAGAAATCCAAAGAACACATCCGTTTCCCACTGATTGTTTTTTCCATAGTCCCATCCTGTTCCTATGGATATAAGTCCCATCCCGCCTGCATACTGAAATTTGATATGTGTAGGAATGAGATTGGCCCACTGGTTCTGATATTTTTCTACACGTTTTTCGTAGCCATTCTGAGAATAACCGGATAGGTTGAATAATAGGACGAGTGATAAAAAAGATATATATTTAATAAGCGACCACTTCATAGTCATAGGTGTTATCTGAATTTAATGTGAATAGTAAATATTTCTTTTTAGCTATATTGGGTGTGCCATAATAGATTATTCCATCATCGAAGAGATCGTCTACTGCTATGTTGTGATCGTGAGCATTGAGGCAAAATTGAAGATTCGGAAATTCTTTTATATAGCGTTGAAATACATTGGCTATATTGTTGTTGAATTGTTCTGAAAAAGGACGGACATGCATTGCCATTACTGTTTTATCGTATTCATCCTTCTTGTCTTTTATTTCTTGTTCTATAAATTGAAAGTCGGGTACAGGGAGCGAATAATCAAATTCCAAGGCATTGGTGTTTAAACATACGAATTTTGTCTTTCCGGCAATGAAAGAGAAATTTTCTTCACCAAAAACTTTTCTAAAGACTTCTATTCCATTTGCGAGGCAATCGTGATTCCCCAATAAGACTACATAAGGTACTTTCAGTTTGTTTAGAATATCCCGTTGCCATAGAAATTCTTTGGTAAGGCCAAAATCTGATATATCACCTCCGTGAATAACGAAATCTATATCGTTTCTTTTATTTAGTGCATTCACAAAAGCCTCTGTTTCGTCATACCATCGTTGGGTATCGCCAATCATCGCAAACCGTATTGTTTCTTTGTTTCTACAAGTTTCCTCTATTTGCGCTATATTCTTTTTGTTGATATCTGTTTTCCCTGAAATGCGACCATCGTACGGATGATATTCGATCATCTCGCATGACTGAAATATATATAAAATACCAAGAAGTAATATTCCTATAGACTTTTTCATTTAACTTATTATTTGGAGGTACAAGAGTACTGCCAATAAATATAATTAGGAAAAGAAGCGAAGACCTGTACAATTTTATTGAGCTTTTTTAAGGATGTTTTAACGAAAAGTCCTTATCTATCCTTGATTCTTCGTGTCAACTATTCTGTAATAAATGATGCTTAGTGATTACTTGTGAAAAATATTCAGGGTTGTATCGTTATCGGCAGAAACCAATCTCCAAGAGCAAAATAGGGATGTGATAAAAACAATAAAGAAGCGGAAGATAATGGCTGAGATATTTTATTTCGCACCTGTCACTAAGCTGTTTATGTATATATGTAAAAAGGCTTCTTTGTTAAGGCGTATAAATAGGAGAGTTAATCAGGCCTTGTCTAATTAAATAATGCTTACCTTTATTTTCAAAATATATAACAATGAAGCTAAAAGAAGAACAAAAAAACAAATCGGTACTGACAACCAGTTATGTACTAACAAACGGATCTCCCATAACCTTCGTTCTCTATGATGAAGACGGAGACTGGCAGTTGTTTGGGGATGATGAAGTTGATGACGAAGAGGATGCTTATCTGGTATCGGTAGATGAGATATTGGAGATGGAGCCGATATTAAAGAAGCTTCCTGATTTGCAACCGGGACAAGCTGCTACAAGGGAAAAAGATAGTACTCGCTGGTTTATAGTCGAGGATGAAGAATAAGGTACTTTAAGTCTCTGCGAAGAGTTATTGTCGTATTTTATATAGATATGTGACTAAGCATTTCCTTTTCTAAAGGCATTGAGATGTGAGGATGAGGTACGGCAATAAATACTTTAGACTGTTTACCACCGCAGAATAATTCTTTCGCCTAATTCTTTTGCCAGAATCTTTTTTATTTCGTCCATTTCCTTAAGCTTTTGCATAAGGATAATAGCTCCGTCCCAGTCTTTCTCCTTTTGTTTCTTTTCCAGATCTTCTTTGATATCCTTCATCTGTTTAGATATATGAGCATCTTTTAACTCGGTAACTGCACGAGGTACGTTTTTCCAGAGATGCTTTTCTTCGGCAAGAGGGGTGTCTTCCTTTTTAAGATTCTCACCAAATTGTTTTATATGCAGTTTACTCAACTGATATCTGTCGCTTACCAACTCGGCTGCAATTTTGCTTATATGTGCGTCTGTATGCGCCAGAAAGTAACGGCTAGGGTTGAAATATTCATTTGCCGAGTGTTCTATTGCATCTTCCAGTATTGTTTTATACAGAGGATTTGTAAACCAAAAACCATCTCTTTGCAAGTCAAATTTCACCCAATCTATTACGGTTGTCGGCATATCGCCTGTTGCCGGATTGTTTTCTCCTCCTTCAATCAATATTTCCATTCCATACCGGACAATGAAATAGAGTATCGCCAACTCAAACTTGTCGATGTTGGTCTTTTTTACAACGGGTTTTCCTCTATGCGCTTCAGGCTGTGAGAGGTCAACGTTGATTGCCGATAGCTCAGGATCTATTTTCGGCTGAGGAGCCTTCTCTAGGTGAGCAAGCCTTTTCTTATTTACTTCCTGAATAAGTATCCGTTCGTCTATATTCAGTAGTATACTGCAATCTTTTATATATACACTGCGTATAATATTGTCGGGGATAACCGCAATGCTACTTACTATGTCGGAGATGAGGGTTGCTCGCTTTATAGGATCATTGCCTGCATCATCTAATAGTAATTGTGTTTTGAAGCGTATGAAATCCACTTCATGCTCCTGTACATATTTTGTCAGCGACTCGGCATTTTGTTTACGTGCAAATGAATCGGGGTCTTCACCATCAGGAAGGAGTACCACCTTTATTTTCATTCCCTCTTCAAGCAAGAGGTCTATCCCTCTCAGTGCTGCTTTTATACCGGCAGCATCACCATCGTAGAGTATAGTTACATATTCTGTAAAGCGATGAATAAGCCTGATTTGTCCGTGAGTAAGTGCTGTCCCTGATGAAGCAACTACATTTTCTATACCTGCCTGATGCATTGATATAACGTCGGTGTATCCTTCTACCAGATAGCAGCAGTCGGCTTTGGTGATAGCTTGTTTTGCAAAATATATTCCATATAGTTCACTGCCCTTGTGGTATATCTCACTCTCCGGAGAATTTACATATTTTCCTGTGTTCTCTGCCTTTTTTAGAATACGTCCGCCAAAAGCAACAACTTTCCCCGATAACGTGTGTACGGGAAATATAACTCGCCCTCGAAAACGATCGATAAGAGCCCCGTTGCTCTCACTTTTTATCGTGAGACCTGTTTTTACAAGAAATTCTTCTTTATAGCCATTTCTTATAGCTTCCTGCGTGAGGCTGTCTCTTTGTTCGAGACTGTATCCGAGTTGGAATTTCTGTATAATATCTTCACGGAATCCTCTTTCTTTAAAATAACTTAGACCTACAGATTTACCCTCGATATGTTCATGCAGAGTTTTTACAAAATGATTTCGGGCAAAGTCATTTAATATAAAAAGGCTTTCACGTTCATTGTAAGCCTGCTTCTGCTCATCGGTTAACTCCCGCTCTTGTATTTCGATGTTATACTTCTTCGCCAGATAACGGAGTGCATCGAAATAAGAGAGCTGCTCATGCTTCATAATGAAGTGAACAGCGGTTCCTCCTTCGCCACAAGCAAAGCATTTACATATATTCTTGGATGGAGAAACGTAGAATGACGGAGTTCTGTCTTCGTGGAACGGACACAGCCCTACATAGTTTATACCTCTACGCTTGAGCGTAACAAACTGAGATACTACATCCACTACTTGTGCAGCATCTATTATACGGTCTATGGTGGCTTGATCTATCATTGTTATTTACTAACACGAAAGTAATAAAAATATCCCAGTATAGATATTTTATATTTCTATGCCAAAGTTAAATTATACTTATCGACCTTCCTCTTTCTTGAATATTCAATACAGTGTCTCTTATGGTTAGGTTATTGGTATAGTGTAGAGATTTTTTACAAATTTTAGCAATGAAGATTGATCTTATTGGTAGATATATTTGTTACTATTTTTTAAGATTCTATCTATCAAGTATGTTTACTTATAAAGAACAAGCTATATTTGTAGATATTTCGGATAAAAATCTTGTATGATTGAAAGAATAAAAGAGTTTGTAAAAAGAGTAATTCGATTTCTTACGTATGATATCTGGCGGATAAACAAGCGCGAGAGATCGTCTCGTAAAATGGGATTGTACGATATTATTAAGTCTTTTATCCTAGCCATCAGGAATATTGATGGAGAGCAACTTTTTACACGTGCATCAGCATTGACATACAGTACCTTACTGTCTATCGTCCCCATGCTGGCTGTATTGTTTGCCATAGCTCGTGGATTTGGTTTTCAGAATATTGTAAAGACTCAACTCTTTAGCTATTTTGCAGGACAAGAAGAGATATTGAATAAGGCGACAGCTTTTATCGACAAATCGATCGAATATGCTCAGGGTGGGATTTTCTTGGGTGTCGGCGTCATCTTGTTATTGTATACTGTAATCAATCTGCTTTCGAACATAGAAGATAACTTCAATAAAATATGGCAGATAAAAAAAGGACGTACCTATTTTCGGATGTTCACAGACTATCTGGCTCTTATCATTATTGCGCCTGTTTTTCTTATATGCAATGCCGGGGTTAATATTCTTTTGAGCACTACAGCCGAGCAACAGTATATACTGGGACTGGTTATTGGACCTTTTATGAAAGTTGTTCCTTTTCTTATTACCATTTTACTCTTTACAATACTATATATCTATATTCCTAATACGAAGGTTAAGTTTACCAGTGCCTTATTAGGCGGTGTGTTTACGGGTATATGTTTTCAGGTATTCCAAATGCTGTATATCGGTGGTCAGATTTGGATATCTAAATATAATGCTATATATGGTAGTTTTGCTGCTTTGCCTTTGTTGTTGCTATGGTTGCAACTGACATGGTTTTTTGTTTTGTTTGGTGTGCAGCTATCTTTTGCTTATCAGAATGTAAATAAGTTTAGTTTCGAGCATGAAACTTCTAAAATAAGTCGTCGCTATAAGGATTTTGTTGCATTACTAATAATGACTTTGATTGTTAAGCGGTTTGAAAAAGGCGATATGCCTTACACTGCTGATGAACTTTCGGAGCAATATAAAATTCCGACAAAATTGACTAGTGATACTCTTTTTTATTTGCAGGATATCGGGCTTATTGTAGAGACTCCATCTCAAAACGCATTAGTACCCGCCTTTATACCCGCATTGGATATCAATCATATTACCGTAAGTTATCTGTTTGAGAAAATAGAGATGTATGGCTCAGAGGATTTTGTGATTGATACAAATGTAAAATTCAGGAAAGAGTGGGAGACTATTTTAGAAATTAAAGAGCTTTCGGATAGCGAAAATGGGGACAAACTGCTCAAAAATTTATAATTCATACACGTGAAATCAGGTATTCATAATCTTACCGAGGGAAAAATATTCTCTACCTTAATACGTTTGGCTTTACCCCTGATGGGTACAAGCTTTTTACAGATGGCTTACACGCTGATGGCTATGTCGTGGGTTGGTAGGCTGGGTACTGTATCTCATCCCGAAATAGCAACCAAATCGGAAGCTGCAATCGGTGCTATAGGTATGTTGTTGTGGTTGACTTCATCGGTCGCATATCTGGCTATGATCGGATCGGAGGTCGCAGTCGGTCAATCGATAGGTGCGAAGAAAATGAAACGTGCAGCTATATACGCCTCACATTCTACAACTACCTCTATTGTGCTTAGCGTGGTATGGGTGTCTACACTCTTTATTTTTGCTAATCCTATCTTATCTTTTTTCAAACTATCTGCTGATATTACAGCCGATGCGGTACTTTATTTACGAATACTCACTATTAGTCTTCCGTTTCAGTTCTTGTCATATAATTTCGCAGGGATATACAATGGTGCAGGGCGAAGTACTGTTCCGTTCAAAAATAATGCAGCAGGACTTGTATTAAATATGATACTCGACCCTATATTGATGTTTGGTATGGGGATGGGATTGCACGGTGTCGCTATTGGCACAGTTGCTGCACAATTGTTTGTGTTTTCTTTGTTCTTTTATCAGATTAAATATGGTAATCGTATTTTAGGCGATTTCTCCTTCTTTATTAAGCCGAAAGGTATTTACCTTAAACGCATAATTTTTCTAGGAACGCCTGTCTCTATAATGAACTCATTGTATGCCATCATTAATATGAACTTGGCACGTGTTGCTTCTATTCATGGTGGGCATCTAGGCATGATGGCTCAGACAACGGGAGGACAGATAGAGGCGGTTACGTGGAATACATCGCAGGGATTTTCTACGGCGCTGAGCGCCTTTGTTGCTCAGAACTATGCTGCCAATAAATTGGAAAGAGGTAAAAAGGCATATATCTATACGATACGTGTTATGTTTACGTTAGGAATTTTTGTCAGTATTGCATTTATTTTGTTTGGTGCTCAAATTTTTGGAATTATTGTTCCTGAAGAGAATGCTATGCGAGCCGGAGCCGAATATTTGTTTGTTATGGGGTTGGTTCAGATTTTTATGATGTTTGAGTTGACTACACAAGGTATGTTTAATGGTATTGGCCGCACAGTAGAGCCTGCCGTGATAAGCATCACATTCAATGCGCTACGCATCCCTTTGGCTTATTATCTGGCTTCGCAAATGGGCATTGTTGGGGTGTGGTGGGCAATTGCTATATCTACGGTTTGTAAAGGTATAATACTGCCTGTTTGGTTTACAGTAGTCTATAAAAGAGTACAAAAACGAAGACCTAAGATAGCATAATCAGAATAAAAAAAGAGGCTTTAAAGCCTCTTAACTATTTATATATTTGCTGTGGGTTATGATTTATCAGACGCTCTTCTGCCAGTCGTTCAAACTTCGTACCCGGACGTCCATAGTTGCAAAACGGATAAATACTAATGCCTCCACGTGGCGTAAATATTCCTACCACTTCAATATACTTCGGATTCATCAGTTCAATAAGGTCTTTCATCATAATATTTACACAGTCTTCATGGAATGCCCCATGATTGCGAAAGCTAAATAAGTATAACTTAAGACTCTTGCTTTCTACCATTTTCACATCAGGTATGTAGTTGATGTGTATTGTTGCAAAATCGGGTTGTCCCGTAATAGGACATAGGCTTGTAAACTCCGGGCAATTGAATGTTACCCAATAGTCATTTCCCTGATGTTTGTTTTCGAAGGCTTCTAATACTTCAGGAGCGTAATTATCTTTATATTCGGTTTTTCCACCTAAATGGCTAAGTCCTTCTATTGTCATATTATAGTTTTGTCTTTAAATAGTTGTCTAATCCTTGTTTACGCAATTTGCAAGAAGGGCAGTGTCCGCAACCATCGGCAATAATGCCGTTGTAGCAGGTCAGGGTTTGAGTACGAATGATATCGAAAACACCCAGCTCATCAGCTAATTGCCATACAGCAGTTTTATCTCTCCACATCAATGGCGTATGTATCTGGAAATGTTCGTCCATTGCCAGATTAATAGACGCATTTGCTGAAAGTATAAATGTATCTCTACAGTCGGGGTAACCACTGTAGTCGGCTTCTGATACTCCTGTTACAATGTGGCGTATACCGTGCGAGCGGGCAATAACAGCCGCAAAAGTAAGGAATAATAGATTACGTCCAGGTACAAACGTATTTGGGTAAGAGTCTGCCGGTTTTTCCTGATCCATAACAATATCGCTTGTCAAAGAGTTGACGGATAGTTGACTGATAATAGATGCATCCAGTAGCTGGAACGGTACATTGGCTTTTTCGGCAATAGCCTTTGCTACTTCCACTTCTTTGGAGTGACGTTGCCCGTAGGTAAAACACAGCGTACGAACGGATGCGAAATTTTCAAGTGCCCAGTAGAGGCATGTTGTTGAATCTTGTCCACCCGAAAACAAGACCAACGCTGATTCTGTTTTATTCATTCTATAACTTTGTTTTTTACGTGGTTAATCCTAAGATACACGGAGGAGAAATCTCTCTTCGGCTACAAAAGTAATGAATAATAGGTGAAAAATGAAAAGTGAAAACGAAAAAGAGTTGTATCCTTATTTTGGGGATACAGCTCTTTTTGATACTTTAAGATTATTTATTGGGGCTTGATTCCATTTAGTAGTAAAACCATACCGATTATACTCTGTTGGATTGTTTCACCATTCAGGTTTTCAGTGTTTTTAGATATATTTTTTTGAAACGGTCCGGGAGTGGCAGACTCTTGTCCGATTTTTTTATCACCATTATAGTAATTTGCCGAATCCAAGTCTATAACGATATAACCGTCTTTTTCGCTGAAATTTTTCCAGTCATCAAAGTTGATTCTCTTTCCGCTCCGATAGGCTTCTATCCTGTATTTATCCAAATCGATTGATTTAAAAAAAGCTTCTTCGCTTCCTGCTGCATTTATCATATCCTTTTGTTTTTCATGGGATATGGCATATGCAGCTATCATTCTGCGTTGTATTGTTGCTGCGTTTAAATTTTTGGTGTTTTCTGCAATGTGAATTGTTCCTCCGTGAGTATAGGATAGCATTTTATCACCTTTGTAATAAAATGCGGAGTCTGACGTAACAAGAATCTTGCCGTCTTTTCTTTCAAAGTTTTTCCATGAATTAAAATCGATTCTTTTGCCCTTTTTGTAGGCTTCTACCCTATACTTTTTCAGGTCGATAGTGTCGGAAGGGTGGGTGACAGTTTTTTGTTGTTCGACGTTTATTTCCGTATTTTCGGCTACCTCAGTTTTCTCATCAGTCTTGTCGGTCTTTTGCGAATAAGCATTTTTTTCTATACCTTCAGCGTCTGAAAGCTTGTCCAATTTACTTGTTAGTTGAGGGTGGGCAAAAACTGATACGGCAATTGCAAATACAGGAACCAGAAGTAGATACTTCATTTTTGCATGCGGATTGTTGTTTTCTTTTAACATCATAGTGATTCTTTTTTCGAGTTTACTGTGGTTAAAGCTGTTGGTCATAAAGGTGAGATGTTGTGAGCCGACAGCTTTTTTAATTAATAAAATTTGATATGTTTTAGCATCGATGCCTGATTTTAGTACACAGTTATCTGCTTCAAATTCGTGAACATTACGCAGTTCTCTTCTAAAAAGCCACGCAAAGGGGTTGTACCATTGAAAAAGTACGAAAAGCTCTGAAAAGAGTAAGTCGAATGAGTGCCTATTCCTTATGTGCGATAATTCGTGAGTCAGTACTATTTCTTTGTTTTCATTATAATCTTTTCGAGATATAATAACGTAATTCATCCAGCTGAATGAAGGGATGTCTTTATCTGTAATAAGAATATTGATCCCCTCTGTTTTCAGTCTTTCGCATCCCTTTATCATAGCCAATATGTGCAAAGTAGAGTAAGTGTTACGTATCAGTATAAAGAGTGCTCCTGCCAGATAAATGATTCCCACTATCCTAATCCAATCTATTGTTGCATGTTCTGCGACTACTATAGAAGTGGCGGAGGTGGCGGGGATGAATTCTATCGGAGCCGATTCGCTGGTCAGTGATGATTCGTATGCGGCAATGGTCTGATGTACTTCGTTTAGTGCAGAGGTTTTTATTTTTATAAGAAAGATAAAAAGGCTGCTGATATAAAATAAAAGAATACAAAATCTGTTTATTCTGAAAAATTTATTCCGGCTATATACCAGTTTATATATTATATAGAAGAAGAATAAAGCACAGGAAACCTTGGTGCTGTATATTAATAAGTCTGCCATCACTTTTTATTTTTAGCTGCTTTTTCCACTTTTTCTATTAACCCCTTTAGGTCTTCGACGGAAATTTTCTCTTCTTCGACAAGTGAAGATACCGCTCCCAAATAAGAGTTGTTGAAGTATTCGCTGATTATCTTTGTCAGTGTGTTTTTTTTGAAGCTATCCTTGCTTACCAGTGCATAATACCTGTAAGCTTTTCCTGTAGGTTCGTAGCCCACATAGCCTTTGTCCTCAAGGATACGAATTAATGTTGATATTGTGTTTACATGAGGTTTTGGGTCATCATACAGGTCTTGAATGTCTTTGACTCGCATAGGACCTTGCGACCAAAGAATGTCCATTATTTCCTCTTCTTTTTTTGTTAGGTTTTTCATGTTAGATATTTATTTAAAACAAATATAACTAAATTTTTTAGTTGTAACTATGTTTTTTAGTTAGAATGTGTTCTCAGAAGAATTATTTTATTCAAAATCAATGTTTAGCTATATTTATAGTAGTGTATTATTTAAGACGAAGAAAAAGAGTGATTAATAAAAGCTAATTTTTCCTAGATTAATTTTCTTAAAAAGAATAATTATTATACTTTTGCACTCACCAAACGACTCCGTAGCTCAGCTGGTAGAGCAATTGACTCTTAATCAATGGGTCGAGGGTTCGAGCCCCTCCGGGGTCACATTTTATTAAAAAATAAAGCTTGTAAAGAATTCTTTACAAGCTTTTGTTTTTATGAGTATATATGCGTTACCACCAATTATCACTTTCATTCAGGGGCTTTGTTTCAGTTTTTTTGTCTTGGATTATCGGGCTTTGCTCTTTATTTGGTGGGTTGTTGAAAGCTCTTGAATCCTTTTGGGGAATTTCTTCTTCTATTTTGGAAAAAGAATCTACAGAAATAGTTGTTCCTTCTTTTTCAAGATAATTTTTTGCTTCAGCAATCTTTATACTTAATATATGAACTTCCAGTAGAGGATCTAATACAACTTCACCATTCACAACGCAACCCGCATTTATGACAGCTGCCTTGGCTGTAATTGTACCTTCTATAACCGCTGTCGGGCCAAGTTCTAAACTCTCTGCACAAATTATATTACCTGTCACTTTGCCGTCAATGATGCAACCTGCGGCCGTTACACTACCGATAATGTGAGCATTAATATCAACAGTCAGAGTGTCTTCTACATAGAAATTTTTCTCTTGTCCTTCGGTTAGGTATAGTGAGCCTAATACAATTACGTCTCGTCCCAATTCTACGATTCTAGCAGGTTGAGGCTCGATCTCATCAATTTTTCGCTTAAAGAGAAACATTCCTGATCTTTATAAAGTAATATTCTATACTATTATTTATTCTCCCGAAAAGTTAGCTACTACAGTAGTGGCATTTCCTATATCTATACCTACAGATGATTTGAATTTGCCATGTCCTACGCGTAACGAGTTAATTGCATAACCTTTACTTGCTAATGTTTCCGGATTATCTAAAACTGTTATTTCTGTGAATTTGCCGAATTCCTCCTTAAAGCAATCGATAAGCTCTTCATAATACATAGCGCCTCCACACATATATATACGGTTGGCTTTAACCAGATTAGAGTCATTAATAACACTGCGTAAGTTTGGAGATATTACTTCTTGATAATATGTTTGAATAACACTTTTACGTATTTCTCTTAAATCGATATTTTGACGATTCAAGAAAATATATCCACGTTTGAATGCTTCATCAATTTGATGTGTATTTCTAAGCTCCAAATAATATTTGCTCTTCAGTTCATTTATCATCAGATTTACAGCATAACGAATTCCATGCGTACTGATCATTGTTTGCTCAATAATACCTGAATCTGTACTGAGGATAGATTCAAATGTTCCAAACCCACAACTGAATACAAAGAAATTTCCCGAAACCTGAGGTTCTCCTTTACGTATTCCGATTGTACATCCTACAATTTCAGGAATCACTTCAACCTTCTGTACTTCTAATATTACTCTTTTCTTATTCCCCGCATTGTGTGTTGAAATGTCATAATCGAGCATATGAGTGCGTTGGAAAAATTCTATGGCTTTGTCTTTATAAATATAATAAGTAGAATAAGGAAAACCTGTGGTGATTGTTATCGGTTGCTCCACTTGATTTTCTACTAACAACATAGCTGCTTTAGCTAATATCTGATAGTCTATATCATCCGGTGATGAGTTTATTAACTTATGAGGAGATTGACCTTCATTCAGGGCAAGGTCTCCACAGATATACCATTTATTATTATGTTGAATTTTCAAGCCGTGAAGCAAATCCTTCGCTGTTTGTGACAGATTTGTATTATTATTTTCAACTAAGCTGGGAAAAGATTGGATTTCATAAACCATAGCGATAAAATATTAGATTCGTTAATAATTATGGGGATAAATAAACTTTATTTTATGAAAGAAGAGGTTTCATAGCGATGAGTCCTTCGTATGTTGCGCCATGCTCTAATGTGAATATTTGCGCATTAAGTTTGCCCACTATTCTACCCGTACTTTTTATGGAGATAGACTCGGTTACGCATATATTACCTTCGATACGACCGAATACAACTAGATTTTTTGCATGAATATTTCCTCGAACTATACCTGTTGTACCAATTACAACAGTATGAGCCTGTTTTATATCTCCTACTATAGTCCCTTCCACGCGTATGTGATGCGTTTCTTCTACAGATCCATAGAGCACAAAACTTTTACAGATTATTGTAGGCGTTTGAGAGGAAAGATCAAACGAGTCTTGCCTAAAATCCTCCTTTTTAGCCATAGTCAATTACGTTAACAATATTTATATAGTCACATTTGTACAGAAATCCGGGCAATTCCTTAAAAACGAATTGTTATTTACAAATATATATGAAAAGTAATATTAATCATTAAGAATTGCATATAAAATTTATTTTCATATGCAATTAATTCTCTTTGAAAAGTATAAAGGATATGATTTTGTAGTGGTAAATGGTCTGATAATTAACTGTATATGCTTGTTGATTTGTGCCAATTAATATAATAAGGGCTGGAAATAGAGGCTAAAAAACGAAATAAAAACTGCCTGATGTCGAAATAGTACTATTTATTCATCGGAAAAATGAAAGCTTGTTGAGTATCTAAAATATATATTTGGAGTTGTAAGTCGTTGTAATAGAGTAGATGCTGACCGAATAGAAAAAAGCTCACTCTAATTAACTTTTTATCTGATATTTCTTTAATGTTAGATTCAATGTCTTTGAATTTAATTCCTTAAGATATAATTATAGTATCACCACCCCTATTTATATAGTAAGGATATGGAAACCGGTGGTAAGCTTGTAACAATTAAAAATCTAATTCAATCAAAGAAAACACAATCTCCTGTTTATTTATTGAATATAAAACCAAAATATAGTAATAAACCATTAAAATCTAAAATATATGGCTGGGAAAAGATTTCAAGGTGAATGGCCTAAAATCGGAATTCGTCCTACTATCGATGGACGCATGGGCGGGGTGCGAGAGTCTCTTGAGAACCAAACAATGAATATGGCAAAAAGTGTGGTAGACTTATTAACCTCTACTTTACGCTATCCCGACGGGTCGCCTGTTCAGTGTGTTATTGCAGATTCCACAATTGGTCGTGTAGCAGAGAGTGCAGCCTGTGCCGAGAAGTTTCGTAGAGAGGGAGTGGGGATAACAATTTCAGTTACTCCGTGCTGGTGTTACGGTAGCGAAACGATGGATATGGAGCCGCATACAATTAAAGCTGTTTGGGGATTTAATGGTACGGAACGTCCCGGGGCAGTCTATCTGGCTGCAGTCCTTGCTGGACATGCACAGAAAGGATTACCTGCCTTTGGTATCTATGGACATGATGTTCAGGATGGAGGTACTACCGAAATACCTGGCGATGTAAGACAGAAGTTGTTGCGCTTTGCTAAAGCTGCATTGGCTGTAGCAACTATGCGAGGTAAATCTTATCTTTCCATTGGTTCGGTGTGTATGGGTATTGCCGGTTCGGTAGTTAATACCGATTTTTTTGAAGATTATTTAGGTATGCGTTGCGAGAGTGTAGACGAGGTAGAAATTATTCGCCGCATGACAGAAGGGATATACGATAAAGAAGAATATGAAAAAGCCTTAGCTTGGGCGAAGACCCACTGTAAAGAAGGGCAAGATACGATAAATCGGGACGATTTGAAAAAAGATCGTGCGGCAAATGATAAGGATTGGGAATTCATTGTGAAAATGACATTGATTGTTCGTGATCTGATGATAGGCAATCCTAAACTGAAAGAAATGGGATTTGGAGAAGAGGCCTTAGGGCATAATGCTCTTGCCGCGGGCTTTCAGGGGCAACGCCAATGGACAGATTTCTATCCTAACGGCGATTTTACAGAAGCTATTCTCAATTCTTCTTTCGATTGGACAGGTATTCGCGCACCATATATATTAGCTACAGAAAATGATTCGCTGAATGGTACGGCAATGTTGTTTGGTTATCTTTTGACAAATACTGCTCAGATCTTTGCGGATGTGCGTACTTATTGGAGTCCTGAGGCTGTAGAACGAGTGACAGGGAAAAAGTTAGAAGGTTTAGCTTCGGGTGGCATGATTCATCTCATAAATTCCGGTGCTGCGTCTCTGGATGGGAGTGGTCGCCAAAGCGATGAGGCAGGAAAACCTGTAATGAAACCTTTTTGGGATATTTCACAAGCCGAAGCCAAGTCGTGTTTAGATGCTACTACATGGATGCCTGCCAACCGTGAGTATTTCCGTGGAGGAGGTTTTTCTTCTAAATTTCTTACTCGTGGTGGAATGCCATGTACGATGGTTCGCCTAAACCTTATAAAAGGACTAGGCCCGGTCTTGCAAATAGCCGAAGGGTGGACTGTATATTTAGATCCGGATGTACATAAAATTTTAGATGAACGTACAGATAAAGGATGGCCTACCACATGGTTTGTTCCTCGCCTGACCGATGATCCTAATTTTAAAGATGTATATTCCGTGATGAACAACTGGGGAGCCAATCATGGTTCTATCAGCAGTGGACATATTGGAGCCGATTTGATAACGTTGGCTTCTATGCTTCGTATCCCTGTTTGTATGCATAATGTATCTTCCGATGATATTTATCGCCCCGCCGCATGGTCTGCTTTCGGGATGGATAAAGAAGGAGCGGATTATCGAGCTTGTCAGGTTTATGGTCCTCTTTATAAATAGTTTTTTGTACCTTCGATAATAAAAATAGTATGATAAATGCGGAATATATAGAACGGTTTATAGAAGCTGCCCATCGTGTAGGACAAGAACGTCTACAGCTTTGTAGCAGTGGTAATTTGTCGTGGAGAGTAAATAAAGATTTAGCTTTGGTTTCGGGTACAGGTTCGTGGTTGCCACGTATTGCCAAAGAAAATGTCGCTATCTGTAATATCTCTATCGGTATGCGTGTCGATGGTCCTAAGCCATCGATGGAAAGTGTTTTTCACCTCGGGGTTTTACGTCAGCGTAAAGATATGAATGTGGTGTTGCATTTTCAGTCAGAGTTTGCGACAATTGTATCTTGTATGAAAAACAAGCCGAAAAGCTTTAATGTAGTTGCCGAAGTTCCTTGCTACTGCGGTAAAGAGATTGCGGTTATACCATATTATCGTCCCGGATCGAAGGAGTTGGCCGATGCTGTAACACATGCCCTGACTGATCATGATTGCGTGTTGATGAGTAAACATGGGCAGGCTGTTTGTGGAAAAGACTTTGATGATGCTTTTCAGAAAGCGGTTTTCCTCGAGTTGGCATGCAGCATTATTGTGCGTGCAGGTGAAGGAAATTATGATATCTTGAGCGATGATGAAATTCGCGATTTGGAAGTTTATATTTTAGGAAAAACACAAAAATAACAACATGGCATATTTGGCTCTGGATTTAGGGTCAGGAAGTGGACGGGCTATTGTAGGAACAATAGTGGACGGACGTATTTGCCTAGATGAGATCTACCGCTTTGGAAATGTTCCTGTAAAATTGGGAAATACATTGTGCTGGGACTTCTTGTCGTTATTCCAAAATGTAAAACAGAGCATTTATTTGGCCGTAAAGAAAGGATATGATTTACAGGGTCTTGCTGTTGATACATGGGGTGTTGATTTTGGGTTAATAGACAGAGCGGGAAGATTATTGTCCAATCCCGTATGTTATAGGGATAGCCGTACGCAAGGTGTTTCTCAAAAAGCGGAGGCTATCATTTCTAAAAGAGACATGTATGCTATCACAGGTATTCAGCAAATGGAGATCAATACCGTTTTCCAGTTGCTGAGCATGAAAGAGCATAATGCTCAGACACTTGCTGTTGGCGACGGTTTATTGTTTATTCCCGATCTGATAAATTTTTATCTTACAGGTAATGTTTATAATGAATATACAATAGCTTCCACTTCGCAGCTGGTAAATGCTAAAACAAGAACGTGGCAAAAGTCACTATTCGATAAGTTGAATCTTCCTTTATATCTTTTCAAAAATATTATTAAGCCTTGTTCTCTAGTCGGAAATCTTACCGATGATATTGCACAAGAAACGAATGCTCAAAATATTAAAGTATTTGCCGTCGGGTCTCATGATACGGCAAGTGCCATTGCTGCTATTCCGTTTGATGGAGAAGAATGGGCTTTTCTTAGTTCGGGTACATGGTCTCTGCTGGGGATACAAACGGATAACCCGATTCTCACGCAGGAGGCTATGGATAACGAATTTACGAACGAAGGTGGGGTTGGAAAGATTCTGTTTATGCGTAATATTTCGGGATTGTGGATACTTCAACAATTAATAGCCGAATGGGAGAAGAGTGATGAAGAATGTTCTTACCAATACCTATTGTCGGAATGTGAAAAGTGTAAACCTTTCGCAAGCCTTATCAATAGCGACGATCCTGATTTTACCATTCCCTCATCTATGAAAGATGCCATACAATCGTATTGCAAGCGGACGGATCAATATATACCTCACACCAAAGGCGAGTTAGTTCGCTGTGTTCTCGAATCACTGGCTGTGAAATATCATTTTGTGATGAAGAAATTGGAGCAGTGTTCTGGCAGAACGATTAAATATCTTTCGGTAGTAGGAGGGGGAAGCCGCAACGAACAGTTAAATCAATTTATTGCAGATGCTCTGAATGTAGAGGTTGTAACCGGGCTAACAGAGGCTACAGCAATCGGAAATATTATTCAGCAAGCAGTAACAGATAAAAAAATAAAAAATATAAGGGAGGGACATCAGATTGTAAAAAACAGCTTTAACTTTAAAACCTATTATCCTCAGAATTCGAGAGAGTGGGAGTTGTTTGCTACTAGAATGGAGCATTTGATAACGTAAAAACAACAAATTTAAGACCAATATGAAGACCAAATCAGAAAAGCTTTTATTTATCGGAAAGGATGGGCAAAACTATTTGTTCCCTTTTATTCTGATAACCTCTTTGTTCTTTTTGTGGGGATTTGCCCATAGTCTGCTGGATGTGTTAAACAAGCACTTTCAAGACTCGCTACATTTATCAAAGGCGCAATCGGGAGCTGTTCAGGCTTCGGCTTATGGGGCATATTTTTTGATGGCTATCCCTGCGGGATTAATTGCTCGTAAATTTGGTTATAAAAGCGGAGTCGTTGTCGGATTAGCTCTTTTTGCATTGGGGGCTTTCTGGTTTGTTCCTGCCGTAGAGATAAATACTTTTTGGGCTTTTCTTTTAGGACTGCTGATCTTGTTTTGCGGGCTTACTTGCCTTGAGACAGTCGCCAATCCGTATACTATTGTTTTAGGTTCGCCCGAAACTTCAGCAAGCCGTATCAATCTGGCTCAAACTTTTAATGCTATCGGTTGGATTTTAGGACCCCTTGTAGGCTCTGTTCTTATATTTAAAAATGAGTCGGATCGGTCGACGATCGAATTATTTGTTGATGCTATTAAAAAAGTTTTTCTTGGTGCTAATGACGCGGTTGCAAATATTGTAGAAACGGTTGGAGATCATACGAGCAATTCTGTTTTGATGTTTCCATACGTAGGATTGGGTTGTGTGGTAGTTCTGGTGTTGGTGTTTTTCTTGTTTGCAAAACTACCTGAAATAAAATCGGATAATCATAAAGATACGTCAATCCTAAATAATAATACCGTAACGCGAGATCTGCCATTGATAAAACAAAGACATTTTGTGTTGGCGGTCGTTGCTCAATTTTTGTATGTAGCAGCGCAGACGGGTATTGGTAGCTTTTTTATAAATTACGCAATAGAAGTAAAAGAGTTGCAACTGACCGAAATACAGGCCGGTTTGTTACTTGGCTTAGGCGGAATGTCGTTATTTGCAGTCGGAAGATTTTCGGGAAGTATGATTATGCAGAAGATGAAGCCGGGATCTCTGCTTGGTTTGTGTGCTGCTATAAATACATTACTGATGTTTTTTGTTATCATGAATCATAATCGGTTTGGAATAATCGCTCTGATCAGCTGTTACTTATTTATGTCTATCATGTTCCCATCTATTTTTGCGCTGGGTTTAAGAGATCTGGGTGATAAGACAAAAACAGCATCATCCATTTTGGTTCTAACAGTTGTGGGTGGAGCCATCGCCCCATCGTTGATGGGGATATTGGGTGCCGAAAGTATGAATGTCGGATTTATTATACCGCTGATCTGCTTCTTATATATATCGTTTTTTGGATATGTAGGTAGCCGGATAAAAGCTTAAATCGAATAAAACACTCTTTTCGTTTTTATATATTACTTTAATTAAATAAGGGACTATCTTCTATGGAGTAGTCCCTTTCTCATTCGTTTAATATGTTTTTTTTGATGATTTAATCAATCTTTTAATTTATTGCTCTATATATTTTTATCCATCATATTATAAAAAGCAAGTTTCAGCCTCACCCTATATTACTGAGCGAATATGTAAAGCAAAAAGAATTATCGGAAAAGAGCACGAAATGATTTAACAATAATAAGAATGCAGGCATATTGTCGGAGCATTTTAATACCTTTGCAGATACTTGTAAAACGAATGGAAACTCAATGGTTACAGTATTATTATCGGGTGGATTGGGGAATCAGATGTTTCAGTATGCGGCTGCCAAGTCGTTGGCTATTCGTTTAAATACGACTCTGTCTGTTGATCTATATACATTTTCTAAAAAAACGCAAGCTACCATACGTCCCTACGAACTGGGTATATTTAATATAGAAGATGTAGTAGAAACCTCGTCTCTGAAAGCAAAAGCTGTAACTAAAGCCAGACCCTTTATTCAAAAGTACAGATCTTTTTTTCAGAGATTAGGAGTGTTTACCGATACGTATGCAATCTTATACCAACCGGCTTTTGAAGCTCTGACAGGAGACGTGATAATGTCCGGCTATTTTCAGAATGAATCATACTTCAATAATATATCTGAGCTTTTACGGAAGGATTTTTCCTTCAAATATCCATTAACCGGAAAAAATAAAGATATTGCAGGGCAGGTTTCAGAAAATCAGTCTATTGCCGTTCATATACGCAGAGGGGATTATCTGAATAAGAATTCACAATCGAATTTTGCTATCCTTGAAAAAGACTATTACGAGAATGCCATCAACTATATATCTGCGCATGTAAAGAATCCTGAATTTTATGTTTTCTCAGAGGATTTTGATTGGATAAAGGATAATCTTAACTTTAAAGAATTTCCTGTTACTTTTATAGATTGGAATAAAGGAAAAGACAGCTATATAGACATGCAGCTGATGAGCTTGTGTAAACATAATATTATAGCCAACAGTAGCTTTAGTTGGTGGAGTGCGTGGCTTAACAACAATGAAGAGAAAAAGATAATTGCTCCCAAGCGATGGTTTGTAGATGAGCAAAAAAATGAATTGCTAGATTGTTTTTATCCTCAAGGGTGGATCAAGATCTGATATATATTTTAGTGTCAAGATTATCTTATTATATACGGTTGAGCCTTTCAGGAGAGAAAAAGGTAACAGTATAAAAACATACAATAAAGTGTCACTTTTGTCACCTTTTAACATAATTGTAAGATTATACTGTTTGAAATGAGTGTTTTACAAAAAGTGACAGTTTTTATTAAAATAGCCGATTATGCCAAAAGTATCGATATTAATGCCAGTTTATAATACCGAGCAATATTTGTCTCAGGCTTTAGACAGTATTGTATCGCAGAGCTTCGAAGATTGGGAGCTGATACTTATAAATGACGGGTCTACCGATCGCAGCGAGTCTATTATTATGGACTATGATGACGAACGTATTTTTTATATAAAGAATCCTGTCAATCTGAAATTGATAAAAACGCTAAATAAGGGTATTGATTATTGCGGTGGACAATATATAGCTCGCATGGATGCCGATGATATTTGTCACCCCGATAGATTGAAGCGTCAAGTTGAGTTCCTCGATTCACATCCTCAAGTACTGATGTGTGGCACTGCCGCTACGGTGATTGATAATAGTGGGAAGAAGACCGGAAATATTCATAATCTGACTAGTGATGATTATCTTCAGATCAACCTGATGTTTTCCCCTTCTTTTATTCATCCGAGTATGATGATTCGCACCGAAGTGCTGAAACAGAATAAGTACGATGAGGCGTATAAGCATGTGGAAGACTATGACTTGTGGTGCAGGATAGCCAAGCTCGGCAAGGTTGCAAATATTGATGATGAACTGCTCCGATACAGATGGCACGACAGCAATGTGTCGGTTTTAAATAGTGAAGTACAGCGTGAACTGAAAGATGAACTTATAAAAAGAGAGTTGAGCCGACTCGACTTAATTCCTACCGAATTGGAGCTATACTGTCATAAAGTAACTTTCCAATTGTATGCTTTGGGGAATAAGTTGGATGTCCCCGTTGACCGATTTGAAGATATAGCCAATTGGTTTACGAAGCTGATTCGACAAAATGAAATAAAGCATATTTATTTACAGCCGGCACTGGTTGCTTTTCTTTGGTCTCGCTGGACTGTGTTGTGCATTTCGCAAAAGAAGTATGGGAAAGTTTTATTCCCTCCTTTTGCTAAATACAATCCCGCTATATTGAGCCGATTAATAAAATTGATCTTTTTCTTAAGAAAAAAATAATGACAGATACAGAAGAACTTAGAGAAATATACAATCCTGATGGTTCTGAATTAAGGACGCTACAGCTGAAGATGCTGGATATATTATCTATTGTAGCCAATATATGTGACAAGCATAATATCCCATATTGGATAAGCGGCGGTACTTTGCTTGGTGCTATCCGGCATGGAGGGTTTATTCCCTGGGATGATGATATTGATATCGAATTGCTTTTTCCCGACTATCAGAAGTTATTGAAAATACTGCCTAAGGAGTTGCCGGACAATCTGTATCTGCAAACTCCCAAAGAGAAAAGTTATAGGTTGTTGTTCTCTAAGGTGAGAGACAGACATTCTATTGTTTATTCCGAAGAGGAGGATATGGCAAGCTATAAGGAGAAAGGTATATTCATCGATATCTTTCCTGAGGAAAGAAGCTATCGGTGGATGAAGAATATTGTTGACTTTTTCTATGGAAGAGCTTTTAGGCGTCTAAAGAGAGGGAGGCCATTCTTTTCACTGACATATTTTTATGAATACGCAACGTCTTTGTTGTTATACCCTATAGGGTTGTTGTTGAAATATACAGCTAGAGGGATTTGTTCTATAACAAAACCTGATAATATACTACATAGCTATGGAATAGGAAACTCTACGAATCACAATGCAGGGTATCTGTTTCCGGTAGGAAAAGTTATGTTCGAAGGGAAAGAGTTTTCATCACCTAAGGAACCTGAAACATATCTGAAAAAGCAATATGGCGATTACATTACCATTCCTCCCAAAGAGAAGCGGGCAACTCACTTTCTTAAAGTTGAATATTTATAGTCCCATCGTCTTGAAGAGCTCTCTTTCTTTCGCTTTTGCCTTGTCTAGAGATGCTTGATCCTGAATATTTATTCCATACTTTGATGGAGAAGGGATGGTTAGTTTAGTTCCAAGAGGTATACTGTTGATATTCTTTATTTTATCTTTGTTTTCCTCGTAGATATATACACAGAACGATTTGTGTCCATAATACTTTAGTGAAATATTACGTAAGGTATTACCCGGTTCTATCGTTATGATTGCCAGAGGTGTATTTCCTTTTGTGGCTGTTGGTTGCTCTGTCTTTTGAGTCTGAGGCTTTATCGAGTTTTCGCTAGCCAAGGTTTTCTCCGTTACAATGGCAATTGAATCTTGTTCTTTCGCTTTAGCTATAGAGTCGGAGGATACGGCAAGAGTATCAGTTTTTTTGTCGTCAATATTTTGGTTGTCAGCAACTATGGCTGTATTACCGTTTCCTGTGGGGCCTTCGGTCAGGAATCTGGCAATTTCTTGGAAATACAATCCCCCGATCAGAAATGCTGCGATAATCAGGAATATGAAGAATCCTAAGGAAACGAATTTCTTTCTTCTCTTAGCAGCCTGTCTCGTCTCTTTCACGAGCCTTTCGTATTCCAGATCTTTTTCTTTAGCAGCTAATTTAGCCTCTTCAATCCTCTGCTTATACTCTAGTATTCTTTCTTCAGAGACCTCATCAGTTATTGGTTCAGATATATTTTCAGTTTCACTTGGAGCTATTGCTTCATTATCAGATTGTCGTGCTTCTTCTTCCCGGTTATTTATTTCCTCTAGTTGCTCTTCCTCTGTATTAGGGGAAGTGTTTTCTGTCTCTATTATAGTGGTGTCTTCACTCACTAATTCAGGCGTGAAGTCTTCATTCTCTACTTGCTGTGGATCTGCTGTTGGGGTAGGTGAGGCCTCATTTGTTTCTTCATCTACAGAAACATCTTCTTCCTCATCAGCCTCTTCTATATTTACTGTTTCGTCTTTTTCTATATTATCAAAAGAAACACCTTCTTCTAAAACGACGCTCTCGAAGTGGGCGAAAGGACGGTTTATAGCTTCCTTTAGTAACTTGTCAGGAGTGAAGCTCAGTTTGTAATGAGCCGCTATTTCGATAGCTTCGCCGGTATTTACATCTACGCTTTTACGTGCATTTACTTTTACTAGTTTAAAAGTCCCAAAGTCTTTTATCTTTAGAGACTCGTTGCTTTCTATCGTTTCTGATATAACAGCTATTAACTCACGCAGAAATACTTCGGCTTCTTTTTTTGTAATCTCCTGTTTCTTAGCCAGAAGATCAATCAAATCCTGTAGACTAAGACGTTCATTCATTTATTTCAAGTTTTTTGAGGTTCTCTTTTATAGTTTGTCCGGGGCGGAAAGATAAAGTGATTTTAGGTGGAACCAGAAAACGCTGTTTCGAAACAGGATTGACAGAAATACGCTCAGCCTTCTTTTTTGTTTCAAACAATCCAAATCCCTGAATATTAACAGAGTTGTTTTCTTCTAGGTTTGAATTGATGATAGAAACTGTGGCTTCCAACACTTCTGATGTCTGACGCTGTGTCCAGCTCAAACGTTTTGCCAGTGCGGCTATTAATTCCTGGTTCGTCATAGATATTCCTATTAAGGTTAAATAACTTCTCCGTACAGATCAAACGATTGGGTGTCAGTTATCTTAACATTATAAAATTCCCCAATATTAAGCATTTTATTTTTCTTTATCAAGACCTCGGGATCAACTTCCGGCGAATCGTACTCGGTACGACCTACGTAATAGTCGCTCTCCTCTTTATCTACAACCACTTTCAGTGTTTTGCCTATTTTCTCCTCATTCGTCTCGAAAGCTATTTTTTCTTGAGCCGACATCAACAAGTCCATTCGTTCTTGCTTTGTAGCGTCTGATATGCTGTCCTTATAATTGTCGTATGCGTATGTGCCATCTTCATGAGAATAAGGGAAAGCTCCCATTCGCTCGAAACGCATATCGTTTACAAATTGCAATAGTTCTTCAAAGTCTTTCTTTGTTTCGCCCGGATGACCTACCATTAATGTTGTACGCAGATGTATACCCGGTACTTCTTCTCGGATACGCTTCATCAGATCGTATGTTGCTTGCTTGGATATGTTGCGTCGCATTTTAGTAAGCATATTATCGCTAACATGTTGTAGAGCTATATCCAGATATTTGCACACATTATCGTTTTCTCGCATCACTCTTAGCAGATCGTAAGGGAAGTTTGCCGGATATGCATAGTGGAGGCGTATCCATTCCACCCCTTCTATTTTTGCAATACGTTCGATCAATTCGGGGAGTTTGGCTTGCTTATAATTGTCGTATCCATAGAATGACAGGTCTTGCGCTATCACCTGAAACTCTTTTACACCCGTAGCTACCAGATTCCTAACTTCTTCTTCTATTTCTTCTATCGGACGAGATTGATGTTTGCCCGTCATGATAGGAATTGAGCAGTAAGAGCAAGTTCTGTTACATCCTTCCGATATTTTCAAATAAGCATAATGCTTGGGAGTTGTTATGCTACGTTCCAAAGCTATATCTTGTTTGAATGATTTACCCAAATCAGAGATGAGCATTTTCCAGTTAAACTTACCATAAAAATTATCTACCTCCGGGATTTCGGCTTTCAGTTCATCCATGTACCTTTCGGTGAGGCATCCCATCACAAAAAGTTTACTAAGCTTTCTTGCTTTCTTTGCTTCTGCAAATTCGAGAATCATATTTATGGATTCTTCTTTTGCATCCCCTATAAATCCGCAAGTATTGATTACAGCAATCTCTCCTTCCGGTTTATCGGGGTCGTGCTTTACTGTATATCCATTTGCTAAAAGCTGTTTCATCAACAACTCTGAATCCACCAGGTTTTTAGAACAACCCAGTGTTATGACATCGATTCTGTTTTTTTTCATTCTTTATGCTCCAAAAAGACTATCGACAAATTCCTTGCGTGTGAAAACTTGCAA
The DNA here is from genome assembly GCF_035323175.1 of Dysgonomonas sp. Taxonomy (NCBI): domain Bacteria; kingdom Pseudomonadati; phylum Bacteroidota; class Bacteroidia; order Bacteroidales; family Dysgonomonadaceae; genus Dysgonomonas; species Dysgonomonas sp. The sequence goes on from NZ_DAOKYH010000009.1 coordinate 111,734, forward strand.
GTCGTCGATTCCTTCTCCTAATCCAATATATTTTACCGGAATTTTAAATTGATCGGAAATGCCGATGACTACACCTCCTTTTGCCGTACCATCCAGTTTTGTTATAGCTAAAGCCGTAACATCGGTAGCGGCTGTAAACTGAGTGGCTTGTTCAAAAGCATTTTGTCCTGTTGAGCCGTCAAGCACAAGCAGAACTTCATGGGGAGCCTCGGGAACAATCTTTTCCATTACCTTTTTTATTTTGGTAAGTTCGTTCATCAGGCCAACCTTGTTGTGCAAGCGTCCGGCAGTATCTATAATTACAACATCCGCATTGTTTGCTTTAGCAGAGCTCAGCGTGTCGAAAGCAACTGATGCTGGATCGGAGCCCATTGCCTGTTTTATTACAGGTACGCCAACTCTTTCTCCCCAAATAACCAATTGTTCTACAGCAGCAGCACGGAATGTATCCGCAGCTCCTAAATAAACTGATTTGCCCGCTTTCTTAAACTGATTTGCTAATTTCCCGATTGTCGTTGTTTTCCCAACACCATTTACTCCGACAACCATTATCACATAAGGCTTGTAATTTTCGGGTGTAGAGAAACCTTCTGTATCTGTGGTGTTGTTTTCTGTCAGCAGATGAGCAATTTCCTCCCGAAGAATTGAATTTAGTTCATCTGTGTTGATATATTTATCCTTTGCAACTCTTTTCTCTATTCTTTCTATGATTTTTAATGTAGTATTCACTCCTACATCCGAAGTAATGAGTACTTCTTCCAAATCATCTAATACGTCATCGTCTACCTTCGATTTGCCGGCTACAACACGTGACAGTTTAGAAAACATAGATTCTTTGGTTTTCTCTAAACCTTTATCTAGAGTTTCTTTTTTTTGCTTCGAAAAGAAATCGAATAGTCCCATAGTTTACTCTTTATTATCAAGTAATTATCGCATACTTGTTTAATGTTAAAACAGGCTTATTTCCTGCTATACAAAGCTACGAAATGGATAATAAAAAACCTCCCCACATGAAAATGAAGGAGGTTTTTTAGATATTTTTAACAAGATTATTTCGTGAAATAGTCTTTTACTGATTCATTCGGAACCATTTCTTCTTTAAATGTGTAAGCTCCTGTTTTAGGAGATTTTACCATTTTGATTACTTTTGCATAGTTACGACCGTCTTTCGTTGAAGCGTCGCGGTAACCTGCTACTGCTTTCTTTGCCATGGTTTATATTGTTTTTACTTTATTTCTTTATGTACAGTAACTTTCTTAAGAACAGGATTGTATTTTTTCAATTCTAATCTTTCAGTAGTATTTTTTCTATTCTTTGTAGTGATGTAACGTGATGTGCCTGGCATACCACTTGCTTTGTGCTCTGTGCACTCAAGTATCACTTGGATTCTATTTCCTTTTGCTTTCTTAGCCATTTCTTGATCCTCCTAATTTATGCGTTCAAAAAACCATCTTCAGCCGCTCTTTTAAGCGCAGCATCCAATCCAATTTTATTGATTGTACGAAGACCGGCAGCAGAAACATTCAGGCTGATCCAACAATCTTCTTCTACCCAGTAGAATTTTTTTCTGAAAAGATTGACATTAAATTTTCTCTTAGTCTTTCTGTTTGAGTGAGAAACATTATTGCCAACCATAGCTTTCTTTCCTGTAATTTGACAAATCTTGGACATTGCTATTGTATTTATTATATGTTTATTTTTTAGTTTTATCGTGCAAAATCGGGTTGCAAATTTAGTTATATTTTTCAAACCTACAAATATTTAAAAGGTTAAAGTTACACTAAACGCAATAAATAAATTAATTGATTTTGAAAATGTAAGGAATACGCAGATTGTTGTAAATTTGTTCTCGATATGAGTACCAAACGTATTTTGATTACAGGAGCCAGTGGCTTTATAGGGAGTTTTCTTGTCGAGAAGGCTTTGGAGGAAGGGTGTGAAACTTGGGCAGGCGTGCGTAAAAGCAGCAGTCGTGAGTATCTGAAGGATGATCGTATTCAATTTTTAGACCTGAACTTTGGGGATAAAAATAAATTGAAAGAACAGCTATCTGACTTTAAAAAGAAATATGGCAAGTTTGATTATGTCGTACACAATGCCGGAGTCACTAAATGTTTAGATGCTGAAGATTTTGATAAAATAAATTTTCGATATACAGCCAACCTTATCGATGCATTGCGAGAAGTAGAAGCTGTTCCCGATAAATTTGTCTTGATGAGCAGTCTCAGTGCTTTTGGTGTAGGAGATGAAGAAAATTATACTCCTATTAAGATAACCGATACGCCGAATCCTAATACGGCATACGGGAAGAGTAAGCTGAAAGCAGAATGTTATCTGCGCTCTATGGACGATTTCCCTTATATAATATTACGTCCTACAGGTGTATATGGACCTCGAGAAAAGGATTACTTTCTGATGATAAAGACTGTCAAATCCGGACTTGATGTGGGTGCCGGTTTTAAGCCACAACACCTGACTTTCATATATGTGAAAGATTTGGTGGATGCCGTATTTCTTGCGCTGAAGACGGAACTCAAGAATAAAGCTTATTTTGTAGCCGACGGAGATGTGTATACAGACAAGGAGTATACGCAGTTGGTAAAGCAAGTTATAGAAAAGAAACATGTATTGAGTCTTAAAGTTCCTTTGTGGATATTGAAGACTGTTTCTATTGTGGCTGAAAGTATTTCCAGGATAACAAAGAAGCCTTCGACCTTGAATAGGGATAAATATATAATAATGAAACAGCGCAATTGGGAGTGTGATATAACCCCTCTTGTAAACGATCTGGGTTTTACTGCTAAATACAACTTGAAGGATGGGCTCGAAGAATCTGTGAGTTGGTATAAAGAAAATGGATGGTTGTAGAATTAGCGTTTATCGCTAAAAATGTGTAACTTTACATAGAGGTTCGTGCTGAAAAAAGATGAGTAGACCTCAAAATATTTAATGCGTAAAGTGGGGTTGCCTACTTTTCATCTGGCACATCTTAGTTTATCTATATCCGTAAAATATGTGCCACTAATTTTTTTTGATTCTTCTATTGTCGGTCTTGTAACTTCGAAGAAATATCTCAAATTGTTTCTAACAAAAAACATCTTAAATAAAGTAAATGCGTATAAATAAATATATCAGCGATAGCGGTTATTGTTCGCGACGAGAGGCTGATAAACTGATAGAACAGGGGAGTGTTACAATTAATGGAAAAAGAGCTTCTATCGGAAGTCAGGTGCTGGCCGGGCAAGAAGTGAAAGTCTATGGAGAGACAGTTACCTGTAATACTGAGCCTGTCTTTATTGCTTACAATAAGCCGATTGGAATTGTAAGTACCACAGATGTGGATGAACCCAATAATATTATTGATGCCGTTGGGCATGACGAACGAATATTTCCGATAGGGAGGCTTGATAAAGATTCGCAAGGTCTTATAATCCTGACCAATGAAGGAGATATGGTGAATAAGATGCTGCGCGTCGACAATAATCATGAAAAAGAATACCATGTAACTGTGGATAAGCTTATAAATGAGGATTTCGTTAAAAAGATGCAAGGCGGAGTGTCAATTTTAGGAGTTGTTACTCGTAAATGTGAAGTCGTTAAAACGGGGACTCATTCGTTTAATATTATATTGCGACAGGGACTGAACCGCCAAATACGGCGTATGTGCGAATATCTCGGATATAATGTTGTGAGGCTCGAGCGCATACGAATAATGCATATAAAGTTGGGTAACATAAAAGTTGGTCAATGGCGTAATATTACAAAAGAAGAATTGGAAATACTGCGTAAGAAAACAGCATCTTCTGTAAAAACTGAGAGTGCGCCGAAAAAGAAGACAAAACCACAAGAAACAAAGACTCCTCAAACTAAAGGCAAGTCTGCTAATTCATACAAAGAGAAAAAGATGCAGGCAGGATACAAAGAAGGTGGTAGTGGTATGAGAAATGGAAAATCAAGTGTAAGGAAGAAAACCCGAAAATAAAAAGAGGGTGGCAGAGGGTCTTTTTTTAGTTAAAAGAAATGTGTAAAAAAGATAACTCGACTTTACAAAAAGGCTAAAAAGGTGATTGTCACCACAACAAACAGCTTTATAGCCCTTAAAAATAATAAACAAAATTATTTGATAAGGAAAAAAATATTAACTTTGTACAGCTTTTTAGAAAGCATGTTTTATAACATAATTTCACATCTTCTCAAAAGCTTTTAAGTTGGATATACTCGATTTTTTAACTATAAAAATTAAAACAAAATGATTAAAGTAGGTATTAACGGTTTTGGACGTATTGGACGTCTTGTTTTCCGTGCTGCACAAAAAAGAAATGACATTCAGATTGTAGGTATCAACGACCTTATCGACGTAGAATATATGTCTTATATGTTGCGTTACGATACTATGCACGGTAGATTTGACGGAACAGTTGAAGTTAAAGACGGTAAATTGGTTGTTAACGGAAACGCTATCCGTGTAACTGCTGAAAAGAATCCTGCAGACTTGAAATGGAACGAAGTAGGTGCTGAATATGTTGTTGAATCTACTGGTCTTTTCCTTGAAAAGTCAAAAGCTCAAGGTCACATCGACGCTGGTGCAAAATATGTAGTAATGTCAGCTCCTTCAAAAGACGATACCCCTATGTTCGTTTGTGGAGTTAACACAGATAAATATGTAAAAGGAACTCAATTCGTTTCTAACGCTTCTTGTACTACAAACTGTCTTGCTCCTATCGCTAAAGTATTGCACGACAAATTTGGTATCGTTGAAGCTTTGATGACTACAGTACACGCTACTACTGCAACTCAAAAAACAGTAGACGGACCTTCAGCTAAAGACTGGAGAGGTGGACGTGCTGCTGCCGGTAACATCATTCCTTCTTCTACCGGTGCTGCTAAAGCTGTAGGTAAAGTTATTCCTGAACTAAACGGAAAACTTACAGGTATGGCATTCCGTGTTCCTACATTGGATGTTTCTGTAGTTGACCTTACTGCTCGTCTTTCTAAAGAAGTATCTTACGATGATATCTGCAAAGCTATGAAAGATGCATCAGAAGGCGAATTGAAAGGTGTTCTAGGATATACAGACGAAGAAGTAGTTTCTTCAGACTTCCTTGGCGATGCTCGTACTTCAATCTTCGATGCAAAAGCTGGTATCCAATTGAGCCCAACTTTCGTTAAAGTAGTTAGCTGGTATGACAATGAGTGGGGATATTCTAACAAATGTCTTGATCTTATCGCAGCTATGGCTAAAGTAAACGGATAATACAAGTTATCTATATATAGTAAAGAGGCTGTCTAATATTTAGACAGCCTCTTTACTATTTAATAGCAAGGATCATATTTTTATTTATCCATTACTTTTTTGATATCTTCCATCGTAAAACTACCTACGATACGAATAATAGTACATTCGGTATTTTGACTTATAACCATTACCAAGTCTTTGAATTTGTTGTTACCGTCTTTCTGTGCATAAAAATTGATTATCTGATCGCTCTCTCTTACAGACATCAGAGATTCGAATGCCTTATTCTTCTTCAAAGACTCAGCTTCAAGCATCATCTGTTTGATAGAGTTTTTGTTTTCGCTGGTGTATATTTCGAGTTGTTCCAGCTTATTTGCCAAACCTTTTACATTCATACCTCCGGTATCCATATTAGGAACCATAGACAGAAGAGCTTTAGAAATGTATACAGTTGTAATATCCTTGTTGTTAGAGAATCTTTCAAACATTTTATCTTGTGCCTGAACAGCTATAAGACTGAGCATAAACACAAATGCTGTTAGTAATCCTTTTAATTTCATGATTCTTTATCTTTTTTTCTGTTGAAAGTTTTATTTAATATTTCGTTTGTTTTATCCAGATTTGTTGATACTAAAGCCAGTTGATCCATACCTTTATTGAACTTCGACGATAACAGGACTAGTGCTTCTTGAGCTTCCTTTATCTTTTGTTCGTCTGCCTTGTCGATAGTCTTATCAATGGTCTGAGCTATAGGTGCCGTTGTTTCCTTCTCCTGTTTGTTGAAATATATGCCTGCTGTAATTAATATCGCTATACCCGCGGCGATGCTTCCTGCCCACCTCAGTATATATTTCTTCTTTGATGCAGGTTTTAGTTCTACCTTTACTGTTTCCTTTGCTGCTAGTTCATCTATCAGAGTGCCTAGCTTCGCTTCTAAATGAAGAGGAACGTCAATAGGCTCAGATTTGTATAAGTCGAGAAATAAATCCCTTTCTTTTAGCAATTCTTCCGCAACATCTTCACCCTGAAAATAACTTAGCAATAGCTTTTCTTCTTCTATTGTAGTCTCTCCATTGTAAAAAGCTTCGACTAATTTTTTTATTTCGCTTGTCTTCATCTTTGTTCTATTTTAGAGTATTGCTCTCTTATCGTTTTCCTTGCTCTGGATAGTATAACCCGTATATTTCCGGGGCTTATTCCGGTAATGTTTTCTATTTCTTCATCGGTATATCCATCCCAGTGCTTCATCATTATCACCTGCCGTTGCTGATCGGGTAGCTTATTTATCAGATCTTTTACATATGCAGCGTCATCCTGTATTTCTAATTGCTTAGACAGAGATGAGCTCTCGGGTATTTCGGTATCATATGACGTATGATAGTCATTCTTTGCTTTTCTCAGATAATCGAGACAAGTGTTGCGAACGATGATAATGGCAAAGCCTTCTGTATTTTCGATCTGCTCCAATTCGTCTTTCTTGTTCCAGAGCTTGATGAACGTTTCTTGCACTATGTCTTCTGCATTGGCTGTATCCTGTACTATTCGGTATGCTATTCGGTATAACTTCTGATGATATGGTAGAAACACTTTTTTAAAAGTTTCTGCATCCATCTCATTTGTTTTTATTTTGTTCTTTAAGTATTTCCGTAAGATCCGATTCGGTAAGGTTGCCGGACATCTTTACAATCACAGCATCTTCATTATCTAATACCAGAATGTATACACCGGTAAATAAGTCACCTTCTTTGTGCGAGATAATTTTCACATTGTCGTCGGCTTCATTCACCGATAGTAGGGTTGCATATCCATTTCCATCTTTGAAACTTTGAATACCTTCCAGAAATTTAGTTTTTACCTCAGGACTATATTTTTCAATAGCAAGAACTTCTATAGAGTCTATCTTTTGCATGAATGCCGGCATTTTGGAAACCATTTGCCCGGTTGAATCAGCAGTCATGGCTGCCTTCATAGACATATCGAGCATAGAGCGATCTACTAATTGTCGTTGTACACCTTCTTGTTTCGAAAACTCAGACATAAAACTATTCAGATCTTGAGCATAAGTGAATTGTACTGCAACGAAGGTCAATACTAAAGAAAAAATATACTTTTTCATAATGTTCTGTTTTTTATTTATAATTGTGTTTACGTAATTTTAATAGATGCTATTTGTCGTATTTCTGAACTAATTGGGTCAGATCCTCTTCTTTTATTTTACCCGAAAACTTCACTATAGTCGGGTCGTTTGCACTCATACAAAGTATAACCATGTCGCTTATTGTATTGTTTTTCTTTTTCATCATAATGCGTACATTATCATCTTTGTCTTTAGCCATGAGCAGCGTTTCGTAACCGTCCCCATCTTTTAATTTTTCCATTTGGTCGGTTAGATTTTGCTTTACAGCAGAGTTGCAGCTTGATAGGTCATATACTTCCATCGAATGTATTCCTCTGGCAACCGGCATATCACCCACTCCTCCAAATGCTTTTCCTAAAGTCATCATAAAAGGTCCGATTTTAACGGTTTCAATGTTTTCTACTTTAGATAAGTTATCCATCAACTTGTTTAAACTTTGACCGTATGCTATCTGGCCCAACGCAATAGTTAATACCAGACAAATTAAATACTTTTTCATAAATGTTTTTATATTTGAGTCGTTATAAATTTGTTAGATGTGCGCTTTCATCCACTTTCTATTACTAAGACGAAACAACCCAAAAATTTGTTACAGTGAAAATGCAAAAAAAAGTATTGAAGTAAAAAAAGAGCTGTATTCTACTTAAATACAGCTCCATATTATCTTGTTTTTATCGTTATTTATTTATCGCCTGTGTCTTTTGTAAATTCCAGTACAACTTTGCCTTCGCTCAAAAAGGTGAGTTTATCTCCTGTTAAAGCTGCTTGTAGAGGTGTAGACAATTTAGAAAGAAATAAAGATTCACCTTTTAAGCTCGGACATGCCATTTTGGTAGACATAGCAGGACCGAATTTAATCGTGTTTTCTTCTAAAGTGAAAGTACTGCGATAGGTATTACATCCTGCATTACCAAAAACTTTACCGTCTGTTGTTATTTCCATCGAGGCTGGTTTGTCGGGGAATAATACTGCCATGTCTTCCCCTTCGATAGAACTCAAAGTCCATTTTCCTGATATATTATCAACATTTACAATGTTTGTTACTTCCGAAGTGGCTGTTTTTTGAGACTTTTCGAACTCTAATAATACATTTTTTCCTTCCGAAAATGTGAGTTGCCCTTCTTTTGACAGAGAAACCACAAGATTAGGAGTTGATAAAGCTGCTAAAAACTCAGATTCCTTATTCGCATGCATACATGCCATCATGGTAGATGCTAATTGAGGCGCAGAAAATATATTTTTTTCACTCAATGTAAAACCTCCTGTATAACGATTACAACCTCCACTACCAGATAGCAGGTTTTTCGAAAAATCAAAATTTATATTCGGAAGTTCTCCCGAGAATGCTGTTTGTGCAGGCTCTCCCTTGAGTGTTTTCAAAACCCAAGGACCACCTTCTAGTTGAGCTTTTTCGATAGGTTTTACAGAATTACAACTTTGAATAACGAAAGCTAAAGTAAGAATTGTAACAAAAAAGGTTGCTGATTTTAAAAAGTGTTTCATAATGTTTCTCTTTTAATTTTGTCAATATTTATGTAGTTTTTTCTTTACTATTAATATTCTATATTGAATTATCCTCCGGAATTATACATATAAATAAAGCAATGTATATACGTATATTCATTTCTATTGTAAATTATCTTTTAGACGAAAATAGAGTCGGTTCGTTGCATGCGCACCTGTTTTATAAATCACCAAGACTCCGTTTTTACAATATAAGTTTAAGGTCATGTATATAAATAAACAGATATTTAAGGTGTTATGTTCAACCGTTTATTGGGTCGTGATTTTTGATTATATTTCATTCAAGCCTAAATTAAAAATGAGATTAAGAAACAAGAACAAACAAAAAACTCTGACTTAAATGTTTAAGTCAGAGTTTTAAAAATAATAAATATTTTGTTTTGTTATCCTTTTTCTTATATCGAGAAGTGTTCGGGACGACGAGCTACTACATCTTTGTAAAGAGCTTTTATTTTGGCAATATCTCCTTCTACATCACCTGTAGGCATTATTATCTGCTTGAAGTTTGCCTCCTTCTTACCATAGTCAAGAGCTGCAATTACAATAGGCACATCGGCTTCCATCGCTATAAAATAAAAGCCTTTTTTCCATTCGGAGTTGGCTTTTCTGGTGGCTTCAGGTGTTATGGCTAGTTGAAAATTTTCTCTTTTAGAATATATTTCTGCCATCTGCTCTGTTAGTGATGACTTTCTGGAACGGTCGACAGGGATTCCTCCCAACAATTTGAATAATAGATTCATGGGAAAGAAAAACCATTCTTTTTTGATCAGGAAGGATGCTTTTCGTCCCATCGCTTTATAAACAATCAGTCCCAATGGTAGATCCCAATTACTGGTATGTGGGGCAACACATATAACACATTTGTCTGGTAAATTATTCAGACCTGTAATCTTCCAACCTATAAGGCGGAGGATAAAATTACATATACTTTTCATTAACCTAAAGATTCTATTTCTTTGGCAATAGAGTTAATCTGCTCTTTGAAATCAGCTTTAACCTTTTTGTAATAAGCTTTTACTCTGCCTTTAACTTCTTTTCCCTCGTTTACATTCACTCTCTTCAGAAATTCTTCCTGAGTTTCTACTATTCGGGTTATTACTTTATCTGCAGCTGCCTGGTCAGCATCTATTACAAATACTTTGTAAAATACACAGTCAGTATATAATAAATCTATTGATTCGTTTATACTTTTTTTAAGCTTTCTTCTACTACTCACAGTCAAAATATATTTATATGTTTATTATCTTTGTTACCTTTGCGGTTTCTAAAAGCGAGGGCAAAGTTACTAAAAAAAGAGAACGATAGCCCTTATTTGCTTTTATTTAATTCTATTTATTCATAAACGTAAGACACGAATTAGCATCATTTATGGCAAAGCGACTCAATAATCCTGATTATATTTTTGAAACAAGCTGGGAGGTATGTAACAAGGTTGGAGGCATTTATACCGTGCTGTCAACCAAAGCAAAAACAATGCAGGAAAAGTATAAAGACAGAACAATCTTTATCGGTCCTGATATTTGGAAAGAGACTACAAGCCCTTGGTTTCAAGAAGACAACAAGTTGTTTGCCGAATGGGTAAAGACAATTTCGATATACGATAGGTTGAAGGTAAGAGTCGGGAGATGGCTCGTTCCGGGTGAACCTATTGTGATACTTGTTGATTTTGAAAGCCTCTTTGCTCATAAAGATGAGATATATAGCTACATGTGGCACAAATTTGGAGTAGACTCTCTGCATGCGTACGGCGATTACGACGAAGCGTGTGTGTTTGCCTATGCTACAGGTGCGATAATCGAAAGTTTCTACAGATATTATAATCTTGACAAAAAGAAAGTCATAGCACACTTCAACGAGTGGATGCTAGGTATAGGTGCACTCTATGTAAAAGATCGTTTGCCAAAAGTAGGCACACTGTTTACTACCCATGCTACATCCATCGGTCGCTCTATAGCAGGGAATGGCAAACCATTATATAACTATTTGTTTGCATACGATAGCGATCAGATGGCTCGTGAATTAAATATGCAAGCAAAGCATTCTGTTGAGAAAACGGCTGCTCAGGAAGTAGATTGTTTTACTACAGTGAGCGATATAACCGCTAAAGAATGTAAGCAATTACTTCACCGTGAACCTTTGGTAACACCAAATGGTTTCGAGAAAGACTTTATACCTGTTGGCGAAGAACACGAAGCCAAGCGTCTTGCAGCAAGAAAAAAACTAATCAATGTTACCGAAAAGTTATTAGGGTATGATATACAAGAAGATGCCCTTCTGGTGGTAACAAGCGGACGTTATGAATACAGAAACAAGGGGCTTGATGTATTTATCGATGCAATGAGTAGGTTGGAGCACATTAAGCAACTCGAAAAAGATGTGATTGCATTCATTATGGTTCCGGCGTGGATAGATACTCCCCGTACAGACCTGCAAGAAAGATTAAGCAAAAAGGGAACCCCTGATACATCATTGACCTTTCCTCATATTACTCACTGGCTGAAAAACATGAATAATGACTCTATCCTGAATCAAATTTCGTATTTGCGACTACAGAACAGAAAGGAAGATAGAGTGAAAATTATCTTTGTACCTTCATATCTGAATGGGAATGATGGTATTTTTAATATTCCTTACTATGACTTGTTGATAGGAATGGATGTATCTGTTTTCCCTTCATATTATGAGCCGTGGGGATATACGCCACACGAAAGTATCGCTTTTTCAGTTCCTACTATAACTACGTCCTTAGCCGGATTTGGCTTGTGGATGCGTAAAGAAGGAGATGAAAAAGGAATGGATGACGGAGCAGAGGTAGTAACGAGAGACGATTATAATTTTATAGAAGTTTCGGAAGATATTTGTAACAGGGTGTTTGAAATGACGACCAAAAGTGCAGAACAAGAACGTATCCTGCGTAAGGCTGCACTCGATAGAGCTGCATTGGCAGATTGGGCTCATTTTTTCAAATATTATGAAGAAGCCTATGATATAGCATTAGCTAAAGCTTCTGAAAGAAAGTAAATTAAACTTTGCAAACGTTTGCAGCTTTTATAAAAGTTATAATTAGGTAATATAACGATAAAGGTTGCTAAATATGTTATATTTGTATTTTTACAATTATACATAACAACATCAGATAATCACAAGTTTAAATATATAACATCTATGAGAATTAAAGCAAGTTATTCGAATAATCCTACATGGAGAAGTGCGCATACACAAGTGAACTTACCAAAAGAATTATTACCGCTTGAAAAAATTTCACGTAATTTATGGTGGGTATGGAACAATGAAGCTACTGATCTTTTCGCCGAATTTGATCCGGAACTATGGAAAGATTCAGACAATAATCCGGTTCTATTGCTCCATAAATTATCTAATGAAAGAATAGAAGAGATTCTTAAAGACGCTACCTTAATGAATAAAGTAGATAACGTTATTAAGAAGTTCGATAAATATATGTCTCAAAAATTTGATACATCAAAACCGTCTGTTGCATATTTTAGTATGGAATATGGTTTTACTCATGTATTAAAGATATATTCGGGAGGCTTAGGAGTCTTGGCCGGAGACTATCTGAAAGAAGCAAGTGACAGTCATGTAGATCTTACAGGAGTGGGCTTCCTCTATCGTTACGGATATTTCTCCCAGTCTATTTCTCCTGACGGCCAGCAGGTAGCAAACTATGAGCCTCAAAACTTCGGAGACCTTCCTCTCGAGCCCGTGCTGAATGAGGATGGCAATCAGATGATTTTGGCTGTTCCGTATCCGGATAGAGATATATACGCAAATATATGGAAAGTGAATGTAGGGCGTATAAGCCTATACTTACTCGATACGGATATCGACTTGAATAGCGAATATGACAAACCTATTACTCACCAATTATATGGTGGAGATTGGGAAAATCGTCTGAAACAAGAATATTTACTTGGTATCGGAGGTATCTTGTTGCTTAATAAATTAGGTATCAAAAAAGAAATCTATCATTGCAACGAAGGTCATGCAGCCCTTATTAATGTACAGCGTTTACTCGATCTGATCGAAGGTGAAGGTCTTACATTTAATCAAGCATTAGAGGTTGTACGTGCTTCAGGTTTGTATACTGTGCATACTCCAGTTCCTGCAGGACACGACTATTTTGACGAGGGTCTTCTTGGTAAATATTTAGGGAACTATCCTGCACGGTTAGGTATCTCTTGGCAAGACTTTGTAGATATGGGACGTGAGCATCCGGGAAGTGGTGAGAAATTCAGCATGAGTGTATTTGCGCTGAATACTTGCCTTGAGGCTAATGGTGTTAGTTACCTACATGGTATTGTTTCCCGTCAGATGTTTCAGCCTGTTTGGCCGGCTTATTTCCCTGAAGAGTTACACGTAGGACATGTAACAAACGGTGTTCATATGCCGACTTGGACAGCAAAAGAAATGAAGTTGTTGTATGAAAAAACATTTGACAAGAGTTTCTATGATGATCAGTCCAATCACGAAATCTGGGATAATATATATAGTGTAAAAGATGAAGAGCTATGGAATGTTCGTTCTATCTTGAAAAAACGTCTTATCAGCTATGTACAGGAACAAATGAAAGAAGGCTGGATAAAGAGTCAAAAGGCTCCTTCAGCTATTTTCAATATTGTAGATAAAATCAACCCCGACGCATTACTCGTTGGATTTGGTCGTCGTTTTGCTACTTACAAGCGTGCCCATTTGCTATTTACAGACCTTGACCGTTTGGCAAAGCTGGTAAATAATGAAAAATATCCAATCCAGTTCTTATACACAGGTAAGGCTCACCCTGCAGATGGAGCAGGGCAAGGCTTGATCAAACAGATTGTAGAAATATCACGCCGTCCTGAATTTCTTGGAAAGATAATCTTCCTTGAAAATTATGATATGCGTTTAGCGAAACGTTTGATTTCAGGAGTAGATATCTGGTTGAATACACCGACTCGTCCACTTGAGGCTTCGGGTACATCAGGCGAAAAGGCCGAAATGAACGGAGTTCTTAATTTCTCTGTACTTGACGGATGGTGGTACGAAGGTTACAAAAAAGAGGCCGGCTGGTGCCTTACTGATAAACGTACTTATTCCAATCAGGCTTATCAGGACGAATTAGATGCAGCTGAGATCTATTCTACTTTCGAGAATGAAATATTACCTCTTTACTATGCACGTAACTCTAAAGGATATTCGCCTGAGTGGATACAGTTTATAAAGAACTCGATCGCTAATATTGCGCCTGAATATACAACTAAGCGAATGATTGATGATTACATCAAGAACTTCTATAAGCCAGAAAGAGAACGCATCAAACTGGTTACAGCGAATAACTATGCTAAGGCGAAAGAATTGGCAGCATGGAAAGAAGATACTGCCACTAATTGGGACAAGCTTGTAGTAGAGAAGATTACTTTCAATGGTCAGAATATAAAAGACGGAACTCCGCTTGCATCAAACAATTTTACTGAAGGTGAAAAGATTAAAGTGGAAGTTGTTATTGACAAGAGAGATATGAAAGGCGATTTGGGCATAGACTGTGTGCTTACCGAATATGATGCGGATAAGAAAACAGACAAGTTTATCTCTTCTCAAGACTTTAAGCTTGTTAAGGCAGAGGGTTCGAAATTATATTTTGAATTGGATTCAATAGCCAAGATTCCGGGACTATGCAACTTTGCTTACCGTGTATATCCGAAGCATGCGGATATGGCACATCGTCAGGATTTTGCTTTTGTTCGTTGGATCTAATATAAATAGGATACTATCAAAAAAGACGCATTTAACAAAATGCGTCTTTTTTATTTATATCAGATAGTTAAATCCTTTTATGCAGATTATTCCATCTCTTTAGCCTGATTCCATAAAGCATCCATTTCGGCTAAGGTCATATCTTTTAAATTCTTATTTTGCTTTTTTGCTTCTTGTTCTATGTAATTGAAGCGGCGTATAAACTTCTGATTGGTACGTTCCAGAGCATTATCCGGGTTCACTTTATATAGACGTGCTGCATTAATAAGGCTAAAAAACATATCTCCAAATTCAGCTTCTGTTTTATCTTCATCCATTTTTGATATCTCGTTTTTCAACTCTTGAAGCTCCTCAGAAACTTTATCCCAAACGTCTTCTCTGTTCTCCCAATCGAATCCTGCGTTGCGAGCTTTATCTTGTATACGGTGAGCCTTTGCAATAGATGGTAATGATGCCGGAACACCTTCAAGAATGGTTTTGTTTCCTCCCTTTTCTTTTAGTTTTAGTTGTTCCCACGATTTTTCAACCTCTCCGGCTGTTTTCGCAGCATCATCTCCGAATACATGGGGATGGCGATATATTAATTTGTCACACAAAGAATGACATACATGAGCTACATCGAATGTTCCTTTCTCTTCGCCGATTTTTGCATAAAATACAACATGTAACAAAACATCTCCAAGCTCCTTTTTGATAGCCTCATCACTATTCTGAATAATGGCTTCACAAAGTTCATAAACTTCTTCTATCGTATTGGTACGCAGGCTCTCATTTGTCTGTTTTGCATCCCACGGACACTTTACCCGCAACTCATCCATGATGTCGAGCAAACGTCCAAAGGCTTCCATTTTTTGTTCTCTTGTATGCATCATCGTGTATAAATTTAGAGAAAGCAGGCTACTGCCTGCTTTCATTTTATTTTACTTCTTCTTTTTTCTTTTTGAAATTATCCAATCCTTTTTTCAGGAATTCGATGTATTTATTTACATCTTCATCGTATGCGTATGATGGTCCTATTGGTTTTCCGGCATGGTCTAAAAGAACATAATAAGGCTGAGAGTTTGTCGCAAATTTATGTCGTTGCAGATAACTCCATTTGTCACCTATTGTTCTCAATTTTGTAGTCTTACCATTTTCCTGAACTTCCATCACCTCATTCAATTTGGTTTTGTCGTCTACCATCAAGGTGATAAGTACATACTCTTCGTCAAGCAACTGTTTTACACGAGGATCTGTCCAAACAGAAGCTTCCATCTTGCGACAGTTTACACAGCCATAGCCCGAAAAGTCTATAATAACAGGTTTGTTTTTCTCCTGAGCATATTTCATCCCAGCCTCATAGTCTTCAAACTTGGCATGAACAACTCCATTGTATAGGCTAAAGTCCTGAGTATATAATGGCGGTGCAAATGCACTTATCGCTTTGAGAGGAGCCCCCCACAAGCCGGGAACCATATACACGGCAAAAGCAAATGATACAATAGCCATAAGTAAACGTGGAATAGAAACATATTTCAGGTCGCTGTCGTGCGGTAGTTTCAATTTACCTAACAAATAGACTCCAAGCAGAACGAATATCACAATCCATAATACTAGAAATACTTCACGGTCTAATATACCCCATTTGTATGCAAGGTCGGCTACTGATAAGAATTTCAGGGCAAGCGCGAGTTCTAAGAATCCTAATACGACCTTTACTGAGTTCAACCATCCTCCCGACTTTGGCATACTTTCGAGCCAAGAAGGGAATATTGCAAATAATGAAAACGGAATAGCTAATGCAACAGCAAAACCGAACATCCCGATTGCAGGAGCTATTATGCTACCCGACCCGGCAGCCTGTACCAATAATGTGCCTATGATAGGCCCGGTGCAAGAGAATGAAACGAGTGCCAGAGTAAAAGCCATAAAGAAGATGCTGATAATTCCTGTGGTAGAATCGGCTTTCTGGTCCATTTTGTTCGTCCATGAGGACGGTAAAACCATCTCGAATGCACCGAAGAATGATATAGCAAACACAACCAACAATGCAAAGAATATCAGGTTGAATATGGCACTCGTAGCTAAATCATTCAGAGCGCTGGCTCCAAATATTCCGGTTATTAATAATCCGAGGGTGACATATATAATGATAATTCCCACTCCGTAGGTAATAGCATCTTTTATCGCTTTGCCTTTGTTTTTCTTATTTCGTTTAAGGAAAAAGCTCACGGTCATAGGTAGCATCGGCCATACACAAGGTGTAAGTAGGGCGATAAGTCCACCGCCAAAACCTCCGAGGAAAATCCAAAGAAGTGACATGTCGGAGGTATCTCCCGCAGCACCATAAGCTTTCAGTTCGCTTATTACAGGTGTCCAAAGTTCTTCACTGCTTACACTTGCTGTAGTACTTGATACCGATGAAGATAAGCTGTCAGCCGAAATTTGTTCAGCTGATAATCCTTCAGAGGTACTATCGGATTCGCCTGCTTTAGCAGCAACAACTGTAGCGGGTAAATCTTTTGATTTGAAGTCCAGATCAATTTTTATTGGAATACACTGCCCGTCAATCTCGCTACATACCTGTCCACGAAAATCACCTTCGAGAGCAAAAGCTGCTTTGTCGGTTATATTAAGTGTTTGAACAAAAGTAGCCTGATTCTCATAATAGCCATACTCCATCTGAAATATGTCGTCATATTTTTTCTTCAACTTGGAGTTGACTGCTTTCAGATTACCGACTTTAGTTGCACCCTTCAGCTTATCGATTGATATCGTTGTGGGCATCGGTCCATTTTCAGGAATAGTTATGTCAAAAATATGCCATGTAGGATCTATTCGAAAGGTTGTTGTTAATTCAACTTCTCCGTTTCCTTTATCAACAAGCTTGGTTGTCCACGACGCAGGTTGTTGCGCATAAAGCGATACTGACAGAACAATTGACAGGAAAAATAAGAATGATATTTTTTTCATAGAAAGTATCTATACGAATTATTTTAAAATAAGAAGTCCAAAGTTAGTAAAAAGACTCTATATAGATAGATACCCCAATTGCTTTTATGATTAATTTACTTATTTATATTTATCAATATTTGCTTATCGTAATAGTCTTTATTTTTTATTAATTAATACTTAAACTTGATATATTCGGGTTCTTCTTTTATTTCTGAATATGGAGAATAGCTTTGATCGCTATGGCGCACATAGCGTCCTTCCTCAATAGATTTGTCTACGTACTTCTGTGGTATAATATATCCCATCATCTCAGCCAGTACATATATTGTGCTCGAATTGTTGATCAGCTTGGTTCCAGGATCAATGTATTTATCCATTACGGAATTAATCCTACTTTCGTTCTTCTGTATGGTTATAAGTGGGATATCATATTGGGCAATACCATTTTTCCAAGGGCCGTGTCCTTTACCTAGTATCTCTCCATGATCCGAAAAGTGGAAGAAGACAGCTGTGGAGTCTTGTTGCATTACCTTATATATTTCACGCATTACCCTATCGGTATGATGTATAGAACGGTCGTAGTCTGTTTGCAGGGATGAGCCCGAGCTTGGTATTGCTTTGGCATCTATATTATCATACCTATCCGAATAGTTATTATGGCTTCCTACCAGATGTATGATAAAGAACTGTTTTTTAGCGGGTTTATGCTCTTCTTTTAGTATCGGGATAAGATCGAAATCGTCATTAGCCAGATACCCTCCTTTAGTAAATACCGCTTTGTTTGTTCCGGCAGCTAAATATCCCAAATAAGAATCTTGAATACCCGACGCTCCTTGATTAGACAACCAATAAGTTTCATATCCCGCATCATTGGCTAGGTTTATAAGTGTTTTCTCTTGATAAAACGGGGTCATATCTGTTGGCGATGCAAAAGACAAGGCTATACGTAAAGCATTCCGTGTAAAAGCTGCTGCCGCAATACCATCATAGTAATTTATAGGGGAGGGTGTAGTCTGTGCCAAGCTATCCAAAAACGGAGTTGTTTTTATCGGATAACCGTACAGAGAAAGATGTTTGCGATAGGCACTCTCTCCGATAACAATATATATTTTTTCGGGTTTTTGTACTGTATCGCTGAGTAGTATTCCTTCAGGAAGCTTTTTACTGCTCTGATCAGAGAATTTTCGTAGTTGCGCCATCTCTTCTTGGTAAGCTATAATTGTTGCTATATTGCCATAGAGAATTGGTGCATACATATTTACTTTATCTTGCCCTACCCGAATAGGGAATTCTGTAAACAGGTCTTCTTGATATTCGTAAGCGATGCGTTTATAACAAACAAACGGTAGGAATAAGAAGAGATAAATTAACAATCCGATTAAAGACCATTTTATAGAGAGCCTAGCTTCCTTTAGTTCCTTTTCTGATAACCATAGAAGCAGAGTTGTAGCAGCTAATGCTATCAGAGCACCGATCACCACTCCACCTTTCAGCATACTTGCGGCCTCTGTCGTATGCGTCTCGAATATCGAGGCCATCATATCCAGCGAAATATCGCTTCCTAAGACAAATGCGAAATAGGCATTGGACGTAAGTATAAATGCGAGTATAAATGTAATTATAAATGTGTATTTGGTCTTGGCTAAAATATTCAAGATGAATACAAATGAAACAACATGTATGGCCATCGGAATACTTGGAGCTAAATTGATAGGCAAAAAGGCTATCAGACCAATATATATTAGAGCCAGTATAGTAAATTTATATTTGTATATAAGTTTTCCTATCCACTTTGTATATTCTTTAATCTTAGTCATTAACGAGGTAAAAAGTCGTGCGTAAGTTGATGAGCAAAGGTATTATTTTTTGCTATGGAATTTATATTAAAAAATGTTCTTTTTTGTTTAAATTTTTAATACATTCGCTTTTTGTATTAACATCTCACACTATGAAAAACTGAATTTATGAAAAGAAAATTATATCTGTGCTCTTTTATTTTTTTTGTATTATTCGCATCTCTTAAAGCCCAAAGTAATTATAAAAAAGGCTATGTTATCACCAATGACAACGATACAATATATGGCTTGATCGATTTTAGGACTGATGCCATAAATGCAACACGATGTACATTCAAATCTGAGCAAGCCGAAAAAATATATTATCCCGGTGATATTGCGGGTTATAAGTTCTCAGATGAAGGAAAATACTATGTTACACGTGAAGTGACAATAGATAGTATTCCCCAGAAATTTTTTCTTGAATATTTGGTTCAAGGTATGATGGATCTCTATTATTTAAGATCAGATGGTAAAGTATATTATTTGTTTGATAAAGATGGGGATTTAATTGAGATTACAAAAAAAGAAGATTTTATAGATGTTAATAGTCTACGTCTTATTAAAGATGTAAAATATAAGAATACACTGAAAAGATACTTTAAAGACTACCCTACAATAACAAGTCGGTTAAGTAATATTGATTTTAAACAGAAGTCATTTATAAATATAGCAAAGTTGTATCACGATGAGACTTGTTCTACCGGCGAAGAATGTATAATATTTGAAAATCAACACCCTGATAAGAATCCGAGTGTTCTTCAATTAACTGTTTTTGGAGGATTACAATGGGGCACATATACACTGATTAATGATAAAGATCGAAAATACAAGTTTGGAGGTATGCAACCTACTATAGGGTTAAAAGGCAATGTGTTTAATCCTCGTTGGAGTCAATCTTTTGCAGTTCAATTAGAAGTCTCGTTTTCAAGAATTGATGGTTCTAATGAAGTTGTATTTTCCGGATATAAATTAAATTTTGATATGAATGTAATATATGGAACTGGTAAAGTTGGGTTAGAATATAAATTACCATTGAAAAAGATTCGTCCACTAATAGGTGGAGGGTTAGCATACACACGCATCTTTGCTGATAATGTTAAGTATTCTTATCAGAATTCACCAGAGAAAAAATATTTGTATAGCCTCCGAAATTCTTACTTTGGTTATTTCATAAATGCAGGTGTAAGCTATGCTCTAAATAAGAAACATAATCTATTACTTCAAGCGTCTATACAACAGAACGGTACTGTGGACACTGCTCAGAAAAATGGATCGGATAAATTCAAATCCTATAACATAGTTTTAGGATATACCTTCTAATGGGATAATACAAAATAAAAAAATCCTCTACTTATAGGACTATAAGTAGAGGATTTTTTTATTTACTCAACGCTTCTTTTAGAGCTTTTACTGCTTCTTTTATATTAGCACTTTCTTTTAGTAATGTGATAAATTTACTTCCTATAATCGCTCCGCTTGCATTCTCTTGTGCGGCTTCTAATGTTGCTTTGTTGGATATACCGAATCCGATCAAACGGGGATTGCGAAGATTCATTCCATTTATTTTGCGGAAATAAGCTTGCTTTTTATCATCAAAGTTACTCTGTGCACCAGTAGTAGATGCTGACGAAACCATGTAGATAAAGCCATCGGTATGCTGATCTATCAGGCGTATACGCTCATCTGATGTCTCAGGGGTGATGAGCATGACTATTTTTATATCGTATCTGTCTGCTATTGGTTTATATTGAGATATATAGTCATTGAATGGAAGATCGGGAATGATAGCTCCGTCTATACCTGTTTCTTTGCATTGTTTGCAAAAGTTCTCAAAACCATATTGCATAATCGGATTGAGATATCCCATCAGGATGAGAGGTATCATCACATCGCTGCGGATGTCTTTCAACTGTTCGAACAAGACCTTTAATGTCATACCATTGCGAAGAGCAATTGTTCCACTTTCCTGAATAGTCGGGCCATCGGCCATCGGATCTGAAAATGGAATACCTATTTCTATCAGGTCGGTACCATTTGCTTCTAATTCGCGAATAACATTGCAGGTGTCATTCAATTGCGGAAATCCGGCAGTAAAATAGATGGATAATATATTCTTTTGTTTTTTTTCAAACAGTTGCTTTATTCTATTCATTTCTTAGTTGTTTTATAAATTGATCAAGTAGTTGTATGTCTTTTAACCCTGGTTCTATTTCAAATTTGCTATTAAGGTCTACTCCATATAGCCGAGGGTGCTTTATTGCTTTTATTTGCTCAACATCTTCAACCGATATTCCTCCACTAAGGAAAAAAGGAGTATCTCCATCATAAGTATCTAGTATTGCCCAATCGAATTTTTTTCCCGAGCCTCCATATTGTGGGGTTTTGGTATCGAATAAGAAATATCCCGGAAGCCCCTCGTATGCTTTCGTCTGTTCAAAGTCAGAAGACTCGGAAATACTGAAAGCTTTAATTATCGGGATAAACTTGTTTAACTCGCTACAAAAGTTTGGAGATTCGTTTCCGTGCAATTGGATTAAATCTAACTTATATTTGTCAATCATTTCAACGATGAAATCTATTGTTGAATTCACAAATACGCCTACTCTTTTGATATTACTAGAGTGTATATCCCCTACGTTTTGCCATAGTTGATAATCGATATAGCGGGGTGATTTCTGATAGAATATCATACCCATATAATCAATAGATAATTTGTTTAACTCCTGTATATTCTCAGGATATTTCATCCCGCAGACTTTGATCTTCATGCTAATTGGTTTATAAAGTCTTCCAATGCTTTCCCCGGATTGCTTGTTTTCATAAAGTTCTCTCCCATCAAGAATCCTTTATATCCTGCCTGTTGCAGATCGATGACCGTCTGGGGTTGGGAGATACCACTTTCGGATATCTTAATAAAGTCGTCAGGTATCTTATTCGCCAGATCAAAGGAGATTTGTATATCTGTAACAAAGGTTCCCAGATTGCGGTTGTTGACTCCTACAACGTCTACCTTATCATTGATATGATGAAGTTCCTGTTCATTGTGAATCTCTAATAAAACATCAAGGTTTAGTTCCTTTGCTTTTTTCGCCAGTTGTTTGGTTTCTTCTATCGTCAGAGCTGAGGCAATCAGCAATACCGCACTGGCTCCGGATATTTTAGCCTGATACAATTGATATTCATCTACTACGAAATCTTTACGTAATAATGGCGTTTTTGTAAGACTTCCGGCTAATTCCAGATCAGCTAATTCCCCTCCAAAGAAATCCATGTCGGTAAGTACAGATATTGCACTGGCTCCGTTTTGGGAGTATAGAGGAATTA
The DNA here is from genome assembly GCF_035323175.1 of Dysgonomonas sp. NCBI lineage: Bacteria > Pseudomonadati > Bacteroidota > Bacteroidia > Bacteroidales > Dysgonomonadaceae > Dysgonomonas > Dysgonomonas sp. The sequence goes on from NZ_DAOKYH010000009.1 coordinate 134,478, forward strand.
CGTCTTCAATCTTTGCATCTTTAAAAATCCAGTCACGAGACGGTGAGCGACGCTTAAATTCCGCAATAATCCCTGTTCTTGAATTCTTGATAGCTTCTTTAAAAGAAGCAGGAGTAGTGATTGTCGATAATCTTTTTTCTAACTCGTTGATAGAAGTGTCTTTTTTATGTCTTTCTACTTCCAACCATTTGTTTGCAATTATCTTATCTAAAATATTAATCATATCTTATTTTATTGTTTTTCTTTCTTCAGAACGTTAATAACAGATGCCAATGCTACAATGCAAATACCGAACATACCTATTAGTGCATAAGAATATCGCAAGTTGGTTGCACTTGCAATATAGCCAATTAGAGGAGGTCCCATCAAAAAGCCGAGGAAACTTACACTGGATACTAATGTCAGTGCTATACTTGTTGATATCTTTGTTTTTTGTCCTGCAATACTATACACTGTGGGAACAATACCCGCCGTACCCAATCCGATAATCATAAAGGCAATGATAGTAGTTATGAAATGCGGAAAAGCTACAGCAGCGAACAGTCCTGTTGCTATAAGGATACCTCCTACTTGAACAACACGTTGCGAACCCCATTTCTGAGTGGCTTTGTCGATAACAAATCGTCCTGATGCCATAGTTATCATATATGCTGCGAGTCCGATAGGAGCCATATGTACGGGAGTGCCTACTACATCTATCAGATAAAGCCCGCTCCAGTCGGCCATAGCACCCTCGGCAGCCATGCCACAAAATGCCACAATGCCCAGTAAGAACAGAAACTTCTCCGGCTTATTCTTCTTTCTGGCTGCAATATCCGACGGGTCTTTTTGCTTTTTAAGATCAGCCTGAAGATAGCGCATATTGAGATAGACAGCTATAAGAACAAGTGTTCCGATGATACAAAAATGATAGATAGGTTTGAACTTTAGCGATGCCATTAACAGCCCTACAGAAGCACCCGCTAGTCCTGCCAGGCTCCACCCTCCATGAAAGGAGGCCATGATCGGTTTATTATAAGTAGCCTCAAGTGTTACAGCCTGAGTATTGACCGATATATTGCAGAAGTTGCCGCAAAAGCCGAAAAATATAAGACTCATGATCAAGGCATATTCAGAACCAGAAAGCCCTATAAGCAGTAACGCTAAGACGTAGCCTGTAAGAGCTAAGGGTAGAATACGTTTACTTCCCACTCTGGATATGAGTAAGCCTGATATGGTCATTCCGCATATTTGTCCGATAGGGATCATTAACAGGATAGTACCCCATGCTGCATCACCCAGCCCTAACGAATTCTTTATATCGGGAATTCGGCTAGCCCAGCTGGAAAAGCACATACCCGAACAAAAGTACAGACAGAAAATAGCTAGTCGTATACGTTCTTTCGATGTTGTATTGGTTGTTATATCCATTATTTACGAGCTAATAGCTCTATTTTGTTTAACCATTTTTCCCGTTGTTCGGGAGTTGATCCTTTTATTGTTGCCAGATAAGTTGTTCTGATATTTTTAATACCACAAAATGCGCCGATATTTTTTCTTATCATCTTTCCTCCGATATCTTTCACTATCCATTTGTAATAAAAAACAGGAGCATCCATCGTGCTGATGATTTCAGATGTTTTTCCCATCAATAGCTTTTTTGGAAACGGAGACTTTTCCTGATATTCAAAAGTGAATCCCGGAAGGAATAACCTTTCTATAAATCCTTTCAAAAGAGCAGGAGGGGATGCCCACCATGTAGGGTAAATCCAAACAATATGTTCTGCCCATTGCAACTTGTCCCAAGCTTCCAACAGATCGGGTTCGAGTTCCGTTCTTTTGCGATAGCCATACATCAGTATGGGATTGAAAGTCATTTCAGCGAGGATGATCTCTTTTACTTCATTTCCTTTCGCCAAACTACCTTTTTTGTATTGCTGATGTAGCCCAAAGCAAAAGCTTTCTTTGTCGGGATGTCCGTTAATTATTAAAACCTTTTTCATATCAGAGTATCGTTGATATATTAAGTGTTTAACTCTAAGAATCTCAAAAATGTATCTTTTAGCCTTCCGCTCTCTATTGTTTCCCGCGCCTGTGTAATACTATCTTCAAAAGACATATTCGGATCAATTGTCTGAATTGCTGTAGCAGCATTTGCAATCACCGCATTTTTTTGTGCTTTAGTCGCAGTATTGCAGATGATATTATCAAAAATCTTAGCGGCATCTTCCGGCGTTGCGCCACCGTCCAGGTCCGCTTCTTTGCAACGTTCAAAACCAATTAGTTCGGGGCTGTATATTTTTTCTTCAAATTTATTGATTATTTTGAAATCTCCCGTTAATGATATTTCATCATATCCGTCTAAACTATGTACAATCGAATAATCCACATCCGTTTGTTGATACATATAAAAATACAGACGTGCCATTTTCAGATTGAAAACACCTAACACCGTGCGCTTTGGTTTTATTGGGTTAACCACTGGTCCCAGCATATTAAAGAAGGTGCGAACACCAAGTGCCTTACGTACGGGTGCAACCACCTTAAGCGCGTTGTTGAACAGAGGGGCATGCAAGTATGCGATATTGGTTTTGTCCAAAGATGCTTCCAGCTTGCTTACATCGGATGTGAATTTCACACCGTGCTGTTCCATTACATTAGATGCCCCACTGACTGAGGTTGCACCGTAATTACCATGTTTGGCAACCTTATATCCTGATGCGGCAACAACGAAGCAAGACAATGTTGAAATGTTGAATGTATTCTTATTATCTCCGCCTGTACCTACTATGTCGATAGGGTTGTAAGCCGCCAGCGCATCTACATTGGCTCGCAGATCTAAAAGTGCATCTGCAAATCCGAGAAACTCATCAACGCTGATACTGCGCATAAGAAAGACACTGATGAATGCTGCGATTTGCGAATCATTATAGTCTCCGGCAGCCATCTTTGTCAATATTTCCTTTGCTTCACATCTGTTGAGATATTGATGCTCAAAGAGTCTGTTTAATATTTGTTTCATATCTTTAGCTGTTAACTTATAGCTTTTAGCCGTTATTCTATTTGCTAACGGCTATCAGCTAAGAGTTTATTTTACGGAACCAGATGTTCTAGTGTATTTGTTGTTTTCGCAATCTCTTCGTCGCCTAGCTCATGGTTCGATAATTCTCCATCAAAATAACGATCATAGGCAGCCATATCGATAAGCCCGTGGCCGGATAGATTAAATAGAATTGTTTTTTGACTTCCTTCCTCTTTTGCTTTCAATGCTTCCTGGATAGCTGTGTATATAGCATGTGATGATTCAGGAGCCGGGATTATACCTTCCGCTTTAGCAAACAATATAGCCGCTTCGAATGTATCGAGTTGCTTCACATCTACAGCTTCTATATATCCGTCTTTTTTCAACTGGCTGACAATAGTTCCTGCACCATGGTACCGAAGGCCACCCGCATGGATATTTGCCGGTGCAAAATTGTGCCCCAGTGTGTACATCGGTAGCAGTGGTGTATATCCGGCTTCGTCACCAAAGTCATATTCGAATTTACCTCGGGTCAGTTTAGGGCATGATGCCGGCTCTGCCGCAATCAGGCGTACTTCTTTTCCTTCGGTCAGTTTATGGCGCAAAAACGGGAATGTGATACCGGAAAAATTCGATCCGCCGCCAAAACAGCCTATTACTATATCGGGATATTCTCCGGCTATTTCCATTTGTTTTTCTGCTTCCAACCCAATGATTGTTTGATGCAGAGATACATGATTCAGAACACTGCCTAATGTATATCTACAATTCGGTGTATTCAATGCCAGTTCTATCGCCTCCGAAATGGCTGTTCCGAGGCTTCCCTGATAAGTCGGGTTTTCTGTAATTATTTTACGTCCGGCTTTCGTGCTCATACTAGGTGAAGCTATAACTTCGGCTCCATATGCCTGCATAATAGATCGGCGGTAAGGTTTCTGGTGGTAACTGATCTTAACCATATACACAGCCAGATTTAGGTCGAAGTGGCTCGCTGCATACGATAAGGCTGCACCCCATTGTCCGGCTCCGGTTTCGGTTGTGATATTTGTTATCCCCTGCTCCTTACAGTAGTATGCCTGCGCTATTGCCGAGTTTAGTTTGTGCGAGCCTACAGGGCTGACACTCTCATTTTTGAAATAAATATGAGCCGGAGTGTCCAACGCTTTTTCTAGCCCGTATGCTCGTACCAACGGTGTAGGACGGTAATTTTTATATAGTTCCCGTATCGGTTCGGGGATTTCTATCCAACGGTCGGTATCATTTAGTTCCTGTTTTGCTAGTTCTGTCGCAAATATTGGTTCCAGATCACTTACCTCCAACGGCTTTTTGGTTGCCGGATGAAGCGGCGGGAGAGGTTTGTTTTTCATGTCCGCCACAATGTTATACCAGCATCTAGGAATGTCGTTCTCGCTTAATAAGATTTTCTTTTTCATTATATTAGTATTAATTATTGGTTCAGAAAGTTTTTTACTATTGTTTCTCCGGCAGGAGTTAAAACAGACTCGGGATGGAATTGTACTCCATGCACATCAAACTCTTTATGCTTTAGCGCCATTATCTGCCCGTTATTGTCTGTTGCTGTTATTTCAATACAGTCAGGAAGTTTGTTATTGTCTACTATCCATGAATGATAGCGCCCGACTTCTAATTCCCTCCCTAGCGTATCAAATATATAATCCGATTGTGTGATGTTAATCCGGGTTGCTACTCCATGATACACATCTTCTAGGTTTTTCAACTGAGCACCAAAAGCCTCGCCTATTGCCTGATGTCCAAGGCAAACACCTAATATTGGTCTTTTGCCTGCATATTCTTTTATCAGGGGTAATAGTAATCCGGCTTCGGAAGGGATACCGGGACCCGGAGAAAGAATAATTTTATCATATTTAGCAACATCTTCAAGTGCTATTTTGTCATTCCTGAAAACATCTACATCTGTATAGCCTAGCTCCTTTACCAGATGAACAAGATTGTATGTAAATGAATCGTAGTTGTCGAATATCAGAATTTTCATACCTCTGGTTTTAATAAGTTATCGTTCAAATATTGTTCAGTGGTGGTTACCTTTGCGTAAAAATAATTCAGTGCAGACAAAAATGAGTTTTGAACATCTTTGGCATCTGTCTTTTTACCGAATATCTCCAAGTCTCGTGTAGCACAGGCATCTCCAATAATAGTACAATTGTACCCTAAATCTTTTGCAGCCCGTGTTGTTGCATCAATGCACATGTGAGTCATCATACCACAAATAACAAGATCTTTGATGCCTGATTTATTCAAATAGCTATCGAGATCTGTTTCCCTGAAGCTATTGGGGAAATGTTTGACCACAATCTTTTCGGTATTTAATGGCTTTACACTTTCATGTATTTCTGCTCCATATGTATTGGGTAAGAAAAATCCTGATTCGGGTCTGGACGCTATATGTTGAACGATGATTATGGGAAATTCCTTTTGTCTGAAATCTGTCAAGAGCTTTTTTGCATTCATAGCAGCTTCTTCAGAATTGGATAAGGGCATCATTCCTCTTTCAAAATAATCGTTTTGGATATCTATTATTAATAATGCTTTCATCGATTTAATTTTTTAATTCTTCGGCAAACCGAATAGCTTTGGCTAAAGCCCCCAGTTTGTTTTTTACTTCCATTACCTCTGTCTCGGGATTCGATTTAGATACGATTCCTCCTCCTGCCTGATAGTATAGTGTGTTATTACGACTCAAGAATGTACGTATCGTAATAGCCTGATTAAGGTCTCCGTTAAAACCTATATAGCCAATACAGCCGCCGTATACCCCGCGCATTTGTTTTTCTATGTCTCGTATCAGTTGCATCGCTCGCACTTTGGGCGCACCCGAGAGTGTTCCGGCCGGAAATGTATCGGCAAAAACAGATATACTGTTATTGTCTCTATCTACAGTCCCACTTACACGAGAAACGAGGTGAATCACATGCGAATAGAATTGAACATTTTTGTAAAATTCTACTTGCACGTCGTGACAGTTGCGGCTGAGATCATTCCTCGCCAAATCGACAAGCATGACATGCTCTGCATTTTCTTTTTCGTCGTTCAGTAAGTTCTCTGAAAGGATGCGGTCTTTCTCATCGTCTCCGGTGCGAAAATATGTACCGGCAATGGGGTCTATATAAGCTTTGTCTTTTGTTACCTTGCAATGTGTTTCGGGTGATGAACCGAAGATGCGGTACGAACCAAAGTCGAAATAGAAGAGGTATGGCGAAGGGTTGATAGAGCGTAAAGAACGATATACTTTAAAATCGTCTCCTGCAAATTTTTGAGTGAAGCAGCGAGAAAGAACAATCTGAAATACATCACCACGTTTGCAATGTGCGATTCCTTTCTTTATCATTTCCTGATGCTCTTCATCTGTGATCATCGATTGCTCGTCTCCGATCGCTTCGAAATTGTAAGAGGGGATATTATTGTTCGTTAGGATAGCTTCAAGCTCAGGTGTCTTTTCCTGAGTGCCTTCCACTATGTTTTCTACAATGGTAAGTTCATTTTTCAGGTGATTAATAACTAATATGAAACGGTACAATATGTAGTAAAATTCAGGGACATCCGCATTTCTTAGTTTTGTATTCACCGGATCAACAGCCTCAAAATAGCGAATGGCATCGTAAGAAGTATATCCAAAGAACCCGTTTATATTTGTCTTGTTTTCTCCTTGTACATCAAACTGCTTGATAAAAGCATTGAATTTATCTGTAAGCTTTTCGTGTCCTAACAAGGTTTCCTGATGTGTTGTATTGTCGGGATAAGTCGTGGTTATTTCATCATTATCTACTCTAAATCTAGCAATGGGACTTATACCTATAAAAGAATAGCTGTTTTCGCCACCATGATAATCGGAACTTTCTAGTAAGGCAGACTCCGGATACACATCTCTTACCTTTAGATAAATTCCGACAGGAGTCTGTAAATCTGCCAGAAGATTTTTTGTCTTTACCTGTATATTGTATTTCATACTATTTAGCTGATATTGTTAATCTATTCTCTGTTTAGCGGTTGCGATAGTTTATATAGGTTTCCATGTCTTTGTCGCCACGCCCTGATAGGCAAAGCACAACTACATCGTCGGCATTGAATTGCTTCTTGTTCAGAGCACCCAAGGCATGAGCCGATTCTATGGCAGGTATTATTCCTTCCAGTTTGGTGAGTTCAAAAGCAGCTTCCATGGCTTCTTCGTCTGTCACGGCAAGTACTTCAGAGCGACCGATCTGAGTAAGGTGTGCGTGCATCGGTCCAATTCCCGGATAATCCAGTCCGGCTGATATGGAGTAAGGCTCTTCTATCTGTCCGTCTTCCGATTGCATGAGCAGTGTTTTACAGCCATGTATAATACCTAATCTGCCTAAGTGGATTGTTGCAGCCGACTCTCCTGAGTCTATTCCTTTTCCGGCAGCTTCGGCAAGTACGATCTTTGTTTGGGGCTCATCTATAAAGTGATAAATTGTCCCCGCTGCATTGCTCCCTCCCCCTACACAAGCAATAAGATAATCAGGTGTTTCTCGACCTTCTTTTTCTAAGAGCTGCTTACGGATCTCTTCGCTTATTACAGATTGCAGACGTGCTACCATATCGGGATAAGGATGAGGCCCTATGGTAGAACCAATCACATAATAAGTATCGGATGGATGACTGCACCAGTCACGGATAGCTTCATTCGTTGCATCTTTCAATGTCATGTTTCCACTGGTTACAGGAACTACCGTTGCTCCCAACATTTCCATCTTCTGTACATTGAGCTTTTGACGGGCAACATCTGTTGCTCCCATATATACAATGCACTCCATATTCATCAGAGCACATACTGTAGCAGTGGCTACACCATGTTGTCCTGCTCCTGTTTCGGCAAGTATGCGTGTCTTACCCATACGGCGGGCTATAAGGATTTGTCCCAAAGCATTGTTTATCTTGTGCGAGCCTGTATGGTTAAGATCTTCACGCTTGAGATATATCTTGCAGCCGTATTTTTGGGAAAGCCTATTTGCTAAATAGAGAGGCGATGGGCGTCCTGCATAATCTTTTAATAGGTCGTTATACTCTTTCTGAAAGCTGGGGTCGTTTATGATATCCAGATATGAGTTCTTTAATGTTTCCACATTGTCATATAAAATCTCAGGAATATATGCTCCTCCAAATTCTCCATAAAAGCCATTTGTATCAACTGCGAATTTTTCCATCTTATATAGTGTTTATTTTATTGTCATAAAAAAAGCCTATCGTGAGTTACGATAGGCTTTGTATTTTAAAAATTTTCTATTTGTAAATACACACCGATTTGGCTCACGACTTTTTGAGTTGAGAGTGCCACCACCAATATGTATTTGTTAATAGAAGATTCATTATACTTTCTTTTTGTTCTTGCAAAGATATAAAAAAAATGAAACGAACAAATGCTTGACATATATTTTTTGATTTGATTAAGAATTGTTTAAATTTTAATCCACCCTTTGCTTATCATTATGAAAGCTTATATCTTTGTTTAGACAGTATCAACCACCAAATTCTATTCGTACATAATAAATATTTAAACATGAAAAATATGCGTAATTTTATTCTCTTCCTCCTTATCCTATTCTCTATCTCAGTGAATGCCCAACACAAGTCTCTAAGCTTTAATAACAATGGTAAATTTAAGATCATCCAGTTTACCGATATCCACTATAAGAAGAATGTTCCCGAATCGGCAGTTGCCTTAAAGTTAATCAGTGAAGTGCTTGATGCCGAACAACCGGACTTAGTTGTATTCACAGGTGATGTCATTTATGCGAAGCCGGTAAAAGAGGGGCTCGATGATATTTTCAACCTTGTGATAAAAAGGAAGATACCTTGGGCTTATGTATTCGGAAACCATGATGACGAACACGAAACATCTCGTCAGGAACTCATGGATTTCGTAACCCTCAAACCATACTGTCTTGCTCAGGCAGGAGACAAGTCTTTGAACGGAGTAGGGAACTATATCCTCGAGGTGAAGGGTGCTTCGGAAGATAAAGTAAAGTCGGTTCTTTACTTTTTCGATTCGGGAGCTTATGCACCTATCAAAGAGGTTGGTACTTATGACTGGCTTGCATTCAATCAGGTAGAGTGGTATAGAGCTCAAAGTGCAGCATACACCAAACAAAATGCCGGAGAGCCTTACCCTGCTCTTGCCTTTTTCCATATCCCGTTGGTTGAGTACTCGATGATGAAGGCTGAGAAATACGACCAGCTGATAGGAAGCCGTGATGAGAAAGAATGCCACGGAAAGATGAACACCGGAATGTTTGCAGCCATGCGCGAAGCCGGAGATGTGATGGGTACTTTTGTAGGGCACGACCACGACAACGATTATATAGGAGAATACTATAACATATACCTCGCTTATGGACGTTATTCGGGAGGCAATACCGAGTACAACAACCTAGGTAAGAACGGATGCCGTGTCATAGAACTCGAAGAAGGAAAACGAACTTTCTCCACTTATATCCGACTGTTGGGAGGTGACAAATTATACCCTGTAACTTACCCTGATACATTTGCCAAAAAAGCAGAAGTAAAACAATAGAATAAATGTAGAGAGGCTGTCAAAAAAAACAGTCTCTTTACAATTCTACTCCTTCATATTTGGAAATGACTGAACGCCATACGTCGGGTATGCGCATCGATGATTGTGTATCTGCATCATAAGTCACGAAGACCGATTCGCAACGGCATTTTACTTCATCGTTTTTTACACTTCGTATTTGTTGAAGAAATACGCCGCTTTTGTCGCCCAGCTTTGTAATCTTGGTATCAACAACAATCTTTTCTTTGTAATAAATCGGGGAAAAGAAATCCACGTCGATATGCGCCAGTACAATCATTCCCTCAATCCAACTGACCGAAGCAGGCTTGATTACTTCAAAATAATTGGTTTTCCCTAAATCAAAAAAACTGAAGTATATATTGTTGTTTATATGTCCTAGTGCGTCTATATCGTTGAACCGGATTTGAACCGGGAGTGTAGCTTTAAATGTTTCTGGTTTTATTTCCATTCGTCTTATCTGAATACTATATCGTTTACAACAGGCATGCCTGCATGTTCATTCAATTTTGTTATTAATTTATCTTTAGCCATCATGAGCTCGGAACGTAATACCGATGAGCTGAGTGATACATATAGCACCCCATTCCGAAGGTAAATATTTGTTGTATAAGATGAAATCATAGACCCCAGAAGCTTCGACCAGCCTGTAACAGCCCTGCTCTCGGCAAACTTTCTTTTGAAGAATTGATTCTCTTCAAAAAACTGTCTGAGTACTTCACCTATACTTTCTGTATTTCGTTTTCTCATAAGGCTTTATTATTCTTTTGTACGACTTCGCCACCGCTTACTTCGTAGAGGTGATAACTGCTGTTTGTATGTGACAGTATTTCGTCGAGATGTTCACGGTTTGTATCGGTAACGAATATTTGCCCAAAGTCTTTATCCAATACGAGTTCTACTATTTGCTCTACACGTGTCGAATCCAGTTTGTCGAATATATCGTCGAGCAACAGCACGGGAGTTGTTTCGGTTGCCTTTCGTAGAAAATCGAATTGGGCAAGCTTCAACGCAACAACGTATGTCTTGTTCTGACCTTGCGACCCTACTCGTTTTATCGAATAGCCATCCATTTGCATATCCAAGTCATCTTTGTGCACACCGATACTCGTGTACCCTAATATGCGATCTCGTTCCCGCTTTTGTTTCAGCGAACGAGCAAAGTCTGCGTCGTCGAAATGCGATTCGTACCGTAACTCTACTTTCTCATTTGATAAACAGATAAAATCATAGAAACGTTGAAAGATAGGAATGAATTTCTCAATAAAATCTTTTCGTTTGGAATAGATAACCTTTCCCTCTTCTATCAATTGCTCGTCCCAAAGGTCGAACAAGGTCTCATCGATATACGAATCCGTTTTCAGAAGTGCGTTACGCTGTTGCAATGCTTTATTGTAGCGGATGAGGGAATGCAGATATTCCTTGTCGAACTGCGAAAGGAACATATCCATAAATTTTCTTCGCTCGTCACTTCCTCCATTTATAAGTTCGGTGTCGGAAGGTGAAACCATGATAAGAGGCAGAAAGCCGATATGATCGGATAGACGTTCATATTCTTTTTTGTTCCGCTTGAATTGTTTCTTCTGTTTCCGTCTGAGGCTGCAAAAGAACTCTTCTTGCTTGTCGCCCAAAACATACCATCCTTGTATAACGGCAAAATCGGCATCGTGCCTTATATTTTGGCTGTCGATGGGGTTGTTGTGGCTTTTGCAGAACGAGAGATAATAGATGGCGTCCAACAGGTTTGTTTTACCCATACCGTTACTACCCAAGAAGCAATTGATCTTGGGAGACAGACTGAGTTCTGCCTGTTCTATATTTTTATAGTTGAGTATGGATAACCGCTCTAATATCATGCTCTGTAGAATTAATAGAATACAAAAATACGATTTTTTGTGAGGGTTACTAAAGTTTTTAATCCAATAGTTACATCTAAACATCAAAGGTAATAAATCGGTATCAGTGTAACATGTTTGTTCTTATTTGTTTACTATGAAAAAGGTGACAAAAGTGACACTTTTCAGTCCGGTCTTATTATGTCACCTTCTTTCACTTCACTCCTTTTCACTTTTCGGTACAGATGGGGCGGAGGGAGACAATAATCCCTGATAAAGACATATTCCGATTCTTCTTTCTTTTGGGTTATTGGTTCCTCCTCCTCAATCTGTAAATCCTGCAAATTATCAGAATGCGATATTTGTTCGGTCGGTTCAGAAATAAGCTCTTCCTTTTCTATTTTCTTTTTGACCGGTACATTATTATTCATCAGTTTCTCACGCAGCTCATTCAAACTATCTCTCGTTTTGGGGTCTTGTACGATTATCGTTAAGGGTTGGCTGTGCTCTTTGTTCTCTTCTTCCTTTGTTTCGTTGTGCAACAATACCAGCCTGATAGCGTGTGTGTCGGGTGCATATTCTTTTTGTCTGACTACCCGGGTTTTCAGTACTAATTTGTCGGGATTCTCTTTGTCAGGGACATAGGTCGTTCGCACTTCCGTGAGGGTGTAGCCTTCGAGCTTTTTCTTTAACGATCGGCAGGCAGTTATTGTCAGCGTCTCATCTCTGCTTTCAATTGCCGCCTCTATTGCTTTTCTAAAATCGGGTTTCTTGTCTCTCCATTCATAAAATGATTTGCGGGTTATTTTCAGGTGTTTGCAAATCTCTGTGATAGAGTATGTGTCTTCTTCTATCAGCGAGACAATCTTTTCTGCCAGTCTTTCTGTGTACTTTGCCATATCTGTTATAATAATATTGTTTATAATAGATAATTATTTAGAAAAGTGATGAATAAGTAGGTGCAGTGGCTTGTCCCTGCCCGTTTATATTCGGGCGACCACAAGGAATCGCCCCTACAGTTGCCAGAACAATTTGTGGATAAAAGAATGGTAAGTGATAAATAAAAAACGGTCGGAAAAAATCCGACCGTTTATGATGATGAACCCGCTTTTTAGAGTTTTGTTTATAACAAGAAGTTATTTTATGTTCGAAACACTTCTTTGAGCTGTAATTGTTGAGCTCTTAGGAGTTGCTTTACGTGTAGTGAAATCAAACTCGGTAGACTTGTTACCGCTGAATGATTTCCATTTCAATTTTAACTTCACTGTTTTACCTTCCGTATCCGGCAAGTTGTTGATATTAAATGCTACTAGCCCATCAGCTTCACGTCCATAGGTGTCTCCACTCGCATTATGTCTGAATTCCAGTTCATAAGGGTTTGAAGGATTTGTGTTTACTAACAGATTTACGTAATGCGTCTTACTTGCATCGCCGAACAAAGTTCTGAATCTGAGAGTAAGATAGCCGTCTTCGGCAATAGTTACCCAGTCGTTCACTATTTCGATAGGATCTGTTCCGTATTTTGCATCGTTTTCAGCACCTAGGTTTGGAACGGTTTGCTTTGTAAGGATACTGTCTATCCAGTTTATATGTATAGCTTTCGTGTATCCTTGGCTAGGTTTGTCTACTTCGTCGTAGTTGACAAGTGCCCTGACTTCTCTGTTGCCGTAAGGCGAAGTTGTCATATTGGTAGGCAGCAATGTTGTCTTTTCGTCCAGCTGTAAGAAAAAAGAATTTCCGCCAGTCGGCTTTACAGTTACAAGTGCATTTGGATATCTCCAGCTTGTGTCATCATTATCATCCAAACAAGACTGAAAAACGATAGTCATGCCGATGATCCCAATAGTCATTAAAAAAAGTTTCAACGCTTTCATAGTTCTAACATCATTAATTATTGATTCTATAATATATGATGAGTTAGATGTCAGAAAAGTTGCAGCATGCTATAATTAAAATATATTAATAAATATCTCATCTATTAACAATACGGGATAATATAGCCTGTAGTTGATTGGTTGACCCTATCTGATAGCCGGGGAATATACTATGAATAATAGAATGTCTTTTTTACAGAAGTTTAAACGTGTACCCTTGTTCTTTTAGCCATTCTATACTTTGGGGTAAAGCATATTTCATGTTCTTCTCGGCTTTTAGCGAGTCGTGAAAAACGATCACAGAACCATCACGGGTATATCTTTTTACGTTTTCGAATACCTTTTCAGGAGTCATCAGTTTACTGTAATCTCTGGTAACAACATCCCACATCACAATTTTATAATAGCGCCTCAGGGTAAAGAATTGAGGTACGCGCATGTGTCCATGTGGCGGACGGAATAGTTCCGAATCGATATATTCCGAAGCCAGTCGGGTATTTTCAAGGTATCTTTTTGAGAATTTTCGTATACCTTGCACATGGTTGAAAGTATGATTCCCTACACGATGTCCTCTTTCCAATACCATTTTATAGATATCGGGATGTTTGCGAACATTGTCTCCTACACAGAAAAATGTCGCTTTAATTTCATATTTGTCCAAAAGATCTAATACCCACGGGGTAATGTCGGGTATCGGTCCATCGTCGAATGTGAGATAGACTGTTTTTTGTCCTTCTATAGGTTTGCGCCACAATGCTCCCGGAAACAGCATCCGGTATATCTTAGGGGGTTGTTCTATTAGCATAATCGATATAATAAACAAACAGATAATCGTAAATATTCACGATTATCTGTTTGTTTATTTATTCTAGTTAGATCTGTATTTTTGCAAAAGACGAGGATTATATTTCTGCATCAGACCGGCGATGTGTTCGGCCATTGCATGTTCTTCTTTTTCCGCTATAGTATCTTCACCCGACAGGTAGAAGCCTCTCATTGTTACTCGCATAAGAAAATCGAGAGGGTGTCTGCTTTCACTGAAACTTACACCATTGCTAAGGTATAGCTCAGATAGGCTCATCAATTTGTTGAGGAGCACTTTATATTTAGCTCTGTCGTAGCGTTGATAGATATCCAAGATCTGAATTTCGGTATTTATATAATCCCGTATATCAGAACTACATGTGATCATGTCTGTTTGTTTCATGCTGGCGTACCATTCCAAAGATCCGTTTGATCTGTACATGATTTCGTCTATTATTTTTTGAGCCTTGTCAGCATGTCCGAGTTGGTAATATGCTTCAGCAAACATAACAGATTCTCCACCGCGTGGAACTGTGTTGCCCGGTATTTTTGTTATACATGCATCAAGTGCTTGAAGTGCTTTCTCATTGTCGCCTTTTTCTAACAAGGCAGAGATGAGTTCGCCAAACAATACACGGAACGTGCGGCACATTCTCAGGTTGTTTTCATCCAGATATACTTTCGGATTTTCTATACCACCCCATTTGTACTTGTTGACCATATTGTCGAACATCACATCGGTATTTACTCCTGTACTGTCTGCTACACCCGGAATGATACGGCATATAATACCTTCCTTGATCGATTGTTTCTCAAGTTTCAAAGGTGGTTCGCCGATAGTCATCGCATAGTAGATGCCACGTTTCCAGTCGTCATTGTTGATATTGTTCAACATTTCCAATATCATCATTTCCTGTCTGTAGATACCGCCCTTGTTGTCTCCAAGGTTGAATATAAACTGAGATTGAGGGCTTGCACCCATTTTCTTCCAGTCTACTTTCGATTCATTCACAGACATTTTCAATATACTACTTGGTATTACAACGCCTTTGTCGATGCCGAATGGATTGCGAGGGGCATAGTTGTCTTTTGTTTTCAGTATATCCAATACCTCGCTTACTTGCATGGTATCTTTATATGCTGATGTATCATAATAGTCGTTGAAGTTGATTCTTCCCAGCCATGCTCCGTCCTGAGAGTTTTTGAGCTCACGGGTAATAATGCTTTCGATATCTTTTCGAGAAAGAACGTAAGCCGATTGTCCTTTAGACCCTTGATATCGGTCTGATTCCCAATTGATAGGCAGTGGTGACGAATCATATGCCTGACGGCGCATTTGGTCTACATACCAGTCTGTTTGCAGATAGCTGAGGTTACATACACGCACATCGGTGCGGAAACCTTCTACTTCCTGAGCATACCACAATGGGAATGTATCGTTGTCTCCCATTGAGAATAAGATACTGTTCGGCTCGCATCCTCTGAGGTAGTTCATCCCAAAGTCACGCATTGTATATCTGTCAGAGCGATCGTGATCGTCCCAGTTTTGCCCTGCCATTTGTATCGGTATAAACAGAGATAAAGCTGTGGAGATTCCGGCTGCTACTGTGCTTGGCACCCATTTGCTTAATGTTTTCCATATAAAGGCGACACCAAACCCGATCCATATACAGAAGGCATAGAACGACCCGGCATAAGCATAGTCGCGCTCACGTGGTTCGAATGGTTGCTGGTTCAGGTATATGATAATAGCGATACCTGTCATAAAGAATAGCATAAACGTTACAAGGAACTGTTGCTCTCCTTTACGTCCTTTGGTCAATTGGAAAACAATACCGAGAATACCCAGTATGAGCGGCAACATGTAATATTTATTATGTCCTTTGTTCTCTGTAATATCCGGAGGAAGATTCCCCTGTGGTCCACGTCCTAGCAATTCGTCAATAAAGCTGATACCTGTAATCCAGTTACCGTTGCTTATATTTCCTACCGACTGGATATCATTCTGACGGCCTGAGAAATTCCACATGAAGTAACGGAAGTACATAAAGTCTAACTGGTAGCTAAAGAAGAATTTCATGTTCTCAAACATTGTCGGAGGTACAGATGGGTCTTTGATGTTTGCCCAGATCTGATAACCCAGAACATGTCTGTCTTCGGTAGAATACATACGAGGCAACAGCATATTGTTCGTTGTAGCGTATGTAGGGATAGTACCTGTTACTACGTATTCGTCTTTTTGGTCAGGTGACTTCTTTACTATCTTATCATATGTTTTCTTTTCGCTTTCAGGTGCTGCCATTCTCCCTGTAGAAGGGTCTTTCTTCTCGGTTGAAGCATATGTCCTGCCATAGAATAGCGGTCTGTCGCCATACTGTTCACGGTTGAGGTAACTTGCCAGCGTAAATACGTTTTCGGGTGAGTTCTGATCCATCGGAGTATTCGCTATCGAACGGATAGGTATTAAAGCAAACGATGAATAACCTACCAGTATAACAAGTAGACACAGAACGGTTGTATTCAGAAAACGAGCATTGATTCCTTTATAAAAGAATAAGAAGCCAGCGAGTGCAGCAATCAAAACGATCCACAGTACTACACTAGAGCCTATAAATACAACGCCGCTTAGAGCTAACGCAATAAATGTAGCAATCTTGGCTCTTTTGATACTTCCCTTCGACGAAAGAGTTTCATATATTGCCCAAACAATAGAAATTACTGTCAGTAGAATATATGATAACGCACCTGTATTATATGAGAATCCGAGGCTATTGACAAACAGCATTTCGAACCATGCTCCTACTTTTGTAAATCCCGGGATAATACCATACATAAGAATTACAATAAGCAACAGTGAGCCTGCCAACGCCAGCAATATGCCTTTTACATCAGCGTGTTTTGCTTTTTTGAAGTAATATACCAAAACGATGGCAGGGATACAAAGCAAGTTAAGCAAGTGGACACCGATGGATAATCCCATTGCATAGGCTATAATCACAAGCCACTTGTCTGCTCCCGGCTGATCGGCACGGTTTTCCCATTTCAAGATTAACCAGAATACAAGGGCTGTAAACATAGACGAGTATGCATACACTTCACCCTCGACAGCCGAAAACCAGAATGTGTCGGTAAATGTATAAGTAAGAGCTCCAACCAATCCGCTTCCGATAATGGCTATAAGTTGCCCCATAGTCATTTCTTTGTCGGTATCGGTATATATGAGCTTTTTAGCAAGATGTGTAATAGTCCAAAACAAAAATAGGATGGTGAGTGCACTTAATAGTGCAGACATACTATTTATCATTGCAGCAACTTGGCTGGGATCGGAAGCAAATAACGAAAAGAACTTCCCTGTGAGCATAAAGAATGGCGCACCGGGTGGGTGTCCAACTTCCAATTTATAGGCTGAAGTAATAAACTCGCCACAATCCCAAAAACTGGCTGTAGGTTCAATTGTCATCAGGTAAACAATAGCGGCTACGGCAAAACTAAACCAACCAAAAATATTGTTTATCAGGTTATATTTCTTCATAATGAACAGTTATTGAATGATATGCTGCTTGATTAAACAGTTGTTTTTTATACATTTGGGTGCAAAGATAGTTAAATCACTGAAAGTATTATTTTTTATTGCTTGGTTTTTAGTTGCTAAATTCAAAAACTTCTTAAAATAGAGGGTTTTCCTTTCTCTTTGAAACAAGCAGTTAGATGATGAGTCACATTTCTTTAAATAATATACGGGTATGTGTTCTTATTTTTTTCTACATTTGCTAAACAAACTAAGACTCAAAAATGAAACAATAAATAAAACTATGATGAGAAAATATTATTTCCTGTTCTTGGCTTTGGCCGTAAGTTTCTTTATGGTATCCTGCTCAGGTAAATACGATGGAGCCATATCAAGCTATATAGAGTCTACTGAAGGACAAACTTCGAAAATAGAAGTTAAGGTAAATGAAGTAAAGGAGTTAAAGAAAATAACGGTAGGAGACAGTATCAACTTCCTTAACATGAAGGCTGAAAAGGAATTGAAAGCACGAATCGAACAAGCAGAGAAAGAATTGGCGAGCTATCAGCAAGATCTTGTGAGAATAGGCACATCGTCGAAAGTTGTAACTGATGCTTATACTGTGCAATTGACAAAGACTCAGCAAACGATTGACTCACTGAAAGCTGTAAAACCCGAACCTACTCGATTGTACGAAGGACAAAAGACCGATCAGGTTTTGGCTGTCGTTGTAGAATGTAAGTATACAGTAACCAATGAGGCTAAAGAAAAAACAGACGTTGTGAAAAACTTTGTATTATCTACAGATGGCAAAACTTGCTATGGTGTAACAGATAATCCTGATATGAGTGCAGAAAAATAAATTAATAATATATGCGTTTGTAAAAGCTTCACTCTCTATCTGGTGAGGCTTTTTTGTTAAATAGATGAATAAAAAAGTTTATTTTTATACTCGATGCAACTTTTTGAATTTAACTCGCATCTTATTTAATAGAGAGAAAAACGAATGGACGAACTGCAATTAATCACCGGATGTAAACGTGGTGAGTCATGGGCTCGTAAAGAACTTTATGAGTTACATGCTCCTGCCATGATGTCTGTTTGCATGCGGTATGTTAATGATAGGGAGACAGCCAAAGATTTAATGCAGGATGGGTTTGTGAAGGTATTTACCAAAATACATACCTACTCCGGAACGGGCTCTTTTAATGGTTGGATGCGTCGGGTTTTTGTAACAACTGCTCTTGAGCATTTGCGCCGCAACGATATACTTCGTGTGACTTCAGATATAAATGAGTATGACGAAGCAATGGAAAGCGGTGATGTTTCGGCATTGGAACAACTCTCTGTGAATGAGATATTGGCTTGTGTGGCTAAACTGCCTAACGGGTATCGCACTGTTTTCAATCTGTTTGTGATCGAGGGATATTCGCATAGTGAGATAGCGGATATGCTTGGTATAAACGAAAGTACATCCCGGTCTCAGTTTATAAGGGCCAGGAAAATTTTACAAAAAAATGTGGAATCTTTAATTATGCATGAAAATGCAGCAGAACGAAAAAAAATATAAAGACCAACTTGACGATTTCAGTAAATTGATAAAGCAGCGGCTCGAAGATCACCGTATGCCTGTCGATGAAGATAGCTGGAATGCAATAGAGCAGCGCATCAAACCTGTGAACAACAGGCGTACGATGTGGTGGACTATTGCAGGGGCTGCTGTTGCCGTCATTTTGTTAGTCTTGTTGATGTTGCCACTCAAAGAACAGGACTATATTACTCAAATAGGCAGTGGTGCAACGCCTGATAAAATAGCGACATCGGTAGAAAAAAATAATATTGCCGTAAATGGCAAGGATAACGTCGTAAAAGAAGAAAATAAAATAAAAATAACTAAGAAATCTTCAGGAAGCGTCCGGTTGATTTCGCAACAAGTAAGTGAAGCAGTATTGATAGATGACAGTTCGTCCGGCACAACGAAATCTGTTGAAAATTCTCTGTTAATGATAGATACTGTGCAGCTTGCTCAAATTGGCAATTCTCTCGGAGTTGCGGAGCCTGATAGCGAATCTGATTTACCTGAAGTAAAGAAAGATTCTGTTCCTTCTCGTGTTTATAAAGATGTAAAGAAAAGTAATGAACCAACTAGAATCCTGATTGAAAAATCGAAGAGACAAGACAAATGGTTATTAGCCGCTTCTTTCTCTTCGGGAGGAAGCGCTTCATTTGGAGGAGGGGGACCGGATAAGAATGGTTATTATTCTATGATGAATTCCCTTCCTTCGAGTGAGAGCGGTGCACTTTCTGATGGAGGACATAATTCATACGGAAAGGAGTTTTTGGATTACAACGACTTTACAAATGTTAGTCACTCTGTTCCGTTATCATTTGGTGTTACTGTTCGTAAAGATCTGACTGATAGGATAGGTTTCGAAACCGGGTTGGTATATACTTACTTGTCTTCTAAATTTAGGAGGAGTGGAACTTCTTATCACACTGCCAAGCAAGAATTGCATTATTTAGGTATTCCACTCAATGCTGTTGTGTATCTCTGGAATAACCCGAATTGGAATATATACGTATCTGCCGGAGGAATGGTAGAAAAAGGCTTGCGAATGAATTATTCGCAGAGCGTTATACAGCGAGAAGAGTCTAATTCTTTAAATTATTCTACCCATCAGAGTATTCGTGGGCTTCAATGGTCTTTAAATGCTTCTGTGGGTGTAACATATAAATTTTATAGTGATTGGGGAATATACTTCGAACCCCGCTATTCTTATTTCTTTGACAATAATCAGCCGTTTAGCATACGTTCAGAAAACTCTAATGTCTTTGGACTGAGTGGAGGTTTGAGATATTCATTTTAGAATTATCGCTATAGAAAAGTAAATCAAATTTTTAATTTTGTTGGAGCATCAGTTTTTTA